>NZ_QNFZ01001061.1 GCF_003313395.1 Nonomuraea lactucae
CGACCCCGGCGAGCAGCGGCCGGACGAGGGCGCGCGCGACGGGCGCGAGCCGCACCCCCGACCGGTGCACGAAGTAGGCGGCCAGGGGCAGCGCCGCCAGCAGGCACGCGACGGCCTGGCCGATGGCGGCGCCACGGATGCCCTGCCACTGCGTGCCGACGATCAGCGCGGGCACCAGGACGGCCCCGTAGCCGACGTTCATCCAGACCGTGGCCCTGGTGTCGCCCTGGCCGGTGAGGATGTCGAGGGCCAGCGAGAGCAGCATCCTGACCACCATCACGATCGCCAGCCAGCGCAGCACGCCCGCCGACTGGTCCCATTTGGGGCCGTACAGGAACTCCACGAGCGGGTGCGCGAGCACGCTCATCGCCACCGCGACCGGCAGGATCGCGGCGAGCAGCAGCGGAGCGGCCCGCCGCACGCCGTCCGACAGCGCCTCCGGCGTGTGCTCGGCGAGCCTGGAGAAGCCGGGGATCGACACGTTGCGCACGGCGGTGCCGATCAGGCCGGGCACCCAGCTCGACACGTTGAACGCCAGCAGGTAGTAGCCGAGCCAGACGTGCCCGAGGATGTCTCCCACCACGATGTAGCCGGCGTTGAGCAGCACGCTCTCCAGGCCGATCCCGGCGGCCGACGGCAGCCCGAACGCCAGCAGCCTGACCGCGACCGCCCGGTCCACGCGGAGCCGGACGGGCAGGCGCGCGGCGAAGAGGACGATGACGCCGGTGACCACGGCCGCCGACACCTGGCCCCAGGCGAAGCTGTACGGCCCCGCGCCGCCCGCCGCCAGGGCGATGGCCACGGCCGCGTTCACCACGAACCCCGCGGCGATGGCCAGCGTCAGCCTGTCCTGCTGGAACCTGCGGATCAGTACGGCCGTCCGCACGGCGGTGAAGCCCTCGACCACGATGACCGCGGTGAGCAGCCTGACCACGCCCGTGGCCTGCGGCGTGCCGGCCAGCTCGGCGAAGGCGGGCGCGCCCGCCCAGAACACCGCGTACAGCCCCATGGCCGACACGAACGACAGCACGGTCGCCGTGGGCGCCATGTCCTCGAGCCTGCCGCGCCACTGCATGGTCGCGGCCATGATGCCGAGGTCCTTGACCGACATGACGAAGGCCGTCGCGGCCAGCGCGACGGCGTAGACGCCGAAGTCACCCGGCGCGAGAAGGCGGGCGAGGACCAGCCCCATCACGAACGACCCCGCCTTGGTGGCCAGGTTCCCGAGCAGCCCCCAGCGCAGCCCCCGGCCGGCCAGCCTGCCGAGCGAGCCGGCCCGCGGGTCCGCCTGGCCGTCCTCCTCGGTCTGGAGCTCCGTGTCGTTCATCGGCCGCCTTCCGCGCCGGGCTCACCGCGCCGGCTCCTCGATCCGTTCCAGCCAGATCTCCCGCCAGAACGGGACGAACTCGCGTGGACAGTTGACGCTGTAGAACCCTCCGCAGAAGACGCCGTCGAGGATGATGCACGGGTTCTTCATCTGGAGCAGCTCGCCCGTGCGCTCGTCCACGCACCGCTCGACCCGGGCCGCCACCCGGGCGGTGCGCCCGCAGTGCCTGGCCATCTCCTCCTCGAAGCCGAGCCCGCGGTTGTGCCTGCGGTGGTCGAGGGTGCCGACGATCTCCTGCTTGGACCTGATCCGGACCAGCTCGCCGGGCTGGAGGTCGAGGGTTCCGGTCGGGGTCCGGCCCGGCCTCCCGCCGGGGACGAACCCCCATGACAGGCCGCCCTTGATCCACAGCCGCCTCGGCAGCAGCCGCCTGCTGAGGCTCTGGTAGCGGTTGAACAGGGCGAAGAACAGCCCGCGCAGCGTGGCGAGGACGCCCGCGTTGCCGGTGCGCACGTCGGTGACGTACTGCCTGACGTCCTTGACCGGGAGGCAGGCGGGCGCCGCGCGCAGCAGCTCCGTCGCCTGGCAGGAGAAGCGCTCCTCCCCCTCCGGACCGGGCGGCTTCCTGGAGTTGACCTCCAGGAGCGGCAGGAGGGCGGTCGCGGGCTCGGTGGGAGCGGCGGGCGGCCGGGGCGTGTCGCCCACCTTCACCAGCCACGCCTCCTTCCAGTAGAGCGAGCAGGCCGTCTGGCAGCCGCCGTGCGCCTGGCCGTCGCAGCGCGCCCGGTCCAGGTGGACGGCCCGCTCCATGCGCCGCATCCGGCCGTGGTCGATCGTGTCGCAGAGCTTGTGCGCCACCTTGCGCACGGTCATCCGCCGGCCGCAGAACTGCCGCATCTCCGGCATGAACGGCAGTCCGTCGAGCTCCCCGCGCTCGTCCAGCGTCGCCAGGATCTCCGCTTCGGCGCGGACCTCCACGACGTCTCCGACCTTCAGCCCCATCACGCCTTCTCCTTCACCAGTCCGGCTGTGCGCAGAGCCTCCGCGGCGGACTCGACCACCGCGAAGGGCAGCCCAGATCGTTCGGCGATGTCGAGGAGGCTGTGGTCCCCGTCGGACAGGTTCAACACCCATAACATCGCCATCTGGCCCTGTTTCGTGTCACTTCTCCCGCCCAGAGATCCGTACAGGCCGCGCCTGCCGAGCTGCGGCTCGCCGTACGGGCTGAGGTTGAGGTAGGCGCGGTCGCCCTCCAGCACGCCGACGACCTGCCAGAGCGCCTCCAGGGTGTCGCTCATCGCCTCCGCCGTGACGAACGCGGGGGTGTCCGCCGAGGTGTGGTATTCGGGGTACCCGGCGTACGTCGTCCTGGTGAGGCTGCCGAACGGCAGGTCGAAGCCGGGCGAGCAGAACTGGCGCTCGTCGTAGCCGTACGGCGTGAAGTCGAGCACCGTGTGCGGCCGGTCGGCGAGCACGTGGGTGACGGCGCGGTCGATCCCGGCGTCGCCGCGCCTGCTCCGCTTGTACGTCAGCGAGCCGGCGTCGCCCGCGCAGGCCAGCGTGAGCCCGTGCCTGATGAGTCCCAGGCGGTCGCGGTTGAGCGCGAGCCAGCTGATCGCGCCGATCGTGCCGGGCATGAACAGGAACCTGTAGGTGTGACGGGGGCGCTCCAGGCGTTCGGCCAGCGCCACGGCCACCGCGATGCCCGCCAGGTTGTCGTTGGCCAGCGACGGGTGGCACACGTGACAGGAGACCACCACCTCCTCGGCCAGCTCGCCGGGCACCACGTGCTCGGCGATGGTCAGCGACCCGTCGGCGAGCGTGGAGTCGATCAGCACCTCGTACGGCCCGTCGCCCAGCCCGTCGAGGGTGTCCTGGCTGAGGCAGAACCCCCACGTCTCGGAGTAGTAGCTGGTGCGGTAGGGGATCAGCGACGGCTGCTCGGGCAGCGTGTGCAGGCGGGGGCGCAGCTCCTCCAGCGTGAACGTGCCCGACACCGGCACGCTGTAGCCGACCACGTGCAGATTCGAGGCGCGGAAGTCGATCACTCGCCGTCCCTCGGGATCCTTGACGTAGGCGTCTCGGATGTTCCACTCCTTCGGCACGGTCCAGTCGAGCACGGGCGTGCCCGTCGGCACCTCGGTCACGGTGAGCGGCAGCCGCTCCCCGACGATCTCCAGCGTCCGGCGCACCCCGTCGCCGGTGATGCTCCGGCAGATCGGATAGAGCCGTTCGACGAGCGTGTGCATCTCCGCGGGCGTCATGGGCGCAGCCCGGCGGAGATCTCCCTGGCGGCCATGCGGTCCGACAGCCTGGTGAGGCGCGTGTAGCGGCGCTGGAAGTCGTGCCTGGTCAGCCCGTACAGGCGGTAGGCGTCGGCCAGCTCGGCCGCGCCCGCCTTGACGCTCCAGCGGGCCTCGTAGCCCGGCAGCGCCTCCCGCAGGCGGGAGAAGTCCACGCGGTAGGAGCGCGGATCGTTCCCGGCCTCGCCCGTGATCACCACCGCGGACCCCGGCACGGCCTCGGCCACCTCGGCGGCTATCTCGGCGACCGTCACGTTGTTGCGCTCCGTGCCCACGTTGAACGCCCTGGCGTGCACGGCCTCGCGCGGCGCGTCGAGGGCCAGCAGGAACGCCTCGGCGATGTCCCTCGCGTGGACCAGCGGCCGCCACGGCGTGCCGTCGGACAGCACCCGCACCTCGCCGGTCAGGAAGGCGTGGCCGACCAGGTTGTTCAGCACGATGTCGGCCCGCAGCCGGGGCGAGAAGCCGAACGCGGTGGCGTTGCGCATGAACACCGGCGTGAAGCTCCCGTCGGCCAGCCCGGCCAGGTCGTCCTCGACCCGCACCTTGGACTCGGCGTACGGGGTCACCGGCCGCAGCGGCGCGTCCTCGTCCACCAGCTCGTCACCGCCCGAGGCCCCGTACACCGAGCAGGTGGAGGCGTACAGGAACCTGCTCACCCCGGCGTCCCGGGCCAGGCGGGCCAGCCGTACCGAGGCGCGGTGGTTGATGTCGTAGGTCAGCTCGGGCGCGAGCGAGCCGAGCGGGTCGTTCGACAACGCGGCCAGGTGCGCCACGGCGTCGAACCCGGCGAGCAGGCCGGGCGGCACGTCCCGCACGTCCACCGCGTGGGCGGGCGGGTCGTTCGGGGCGGGGCCGAGCACGCAGTCGGCGAACAGGCCCGAGTCGAGGCCGACGACGTCGTGACCGGCTCGCGCCAGCACGGGGGCCATCACGCTGCCCAGGTAGCCCTGGTGTCCGGTCAGAAGTATCCGCACGTCACTCTCCAGCCAGGTCGAGGGTCAGCTTGCGGGTGTGGAACGCCTCGGCGTAGCGGGCGCCGCACTCGATGCCGCGGATGCGGGCCAGCCCGAGGAACGCCTCCCGGTCGTACCAGGCGCGGCGCCGCTGCGACGGGTAGTGCCGCTCCAGCAGGCCCGCCTTGGCCTCGGCCATGGCGGGCTCCAGCGGCTGGTAGACCGAGGGCCGGCCGAGGTCGCCGTCCCACTTGACGATCTCGTAACCGAGCGCGAGGTGGTCGCGGAACACGGTCGGGACCAGCTCGGCCAGGCCCCGGTGATCCTGGTGCGCGTCGCCCTCCCACGGGGCGAGCACCAGGTCGGGCCGGGTGCGGGCGCGCAGCTCCTCCAGGGCGTCCTTGGCCTCCTCCCAGTGGGCCGGCAGCCGCCCGTCCGGGATCTTCAGCACGGTGACCGCGAGGTCCGCCCCCGGGCAGAAGGCGGCCAGGGCGGCACGCTCCTCGTCCTCCCGCTCGGTGCCGCCGCCCGACAGCACGAGCGCGTCCACCCGCACGCCGGGCCGCGCCGCGCAGAGGGTGAGCAGGGTTCCGCCCGCACCGATCGCGATGTCGTCGCAGTGCGCGCCCAGCGCCACGACACCGTCCAGGACGGCGGGCCGCAGCCCGTTCATGATTCCCACAGCGCCCACGGCCGCTCGCCGCGCGCCCAGGAACGGTCCAGCTCCAGCCGCTGGTTGACGGTGTCGCTCGGACGCCAGTAGCCGCGGTGCCGGTAGGCCAGCAGCCTGCCGCGCTTGGCCAGCTCGGCGCAGGCGTCGGCCACCAGGTCGCCGTTCTCCGGGATGTGGTCGAAGACCTCCTGGCGCAGCACGAAGAAGCCGCCGTTGACCCAGAGAGGCAGCCGGCTGACCGGCGTGATGCCGCCGACCAGGCTGCCCTCGCTGACGTCCACGACGTGGAAGGTGTTGGTGGGCGGCACGACCATCATGGAGGCGCCCGCGTCGGAGGCCGCGAACCGGTCGATCATCTCGGGCAGCGGCGCGTCGGTCAGCACGTCGGCGTAGTTGGCGAGGAACATCTCGTCGCCGCCGAGGTGATCGCGCACCCTGCGTAACCGCTCGCCGATCGCCGAGTCGACCCCGGTGTCCACGAGCGAGACCGTCCAGTCGGAGATGTCGGTCGACAGCAGCTCGACCCGGCCCGCGCGCAGCACGAAGTCGTTCGACACCGTCTCCCGGTAGGTGAGGAAGAAGTCCTTGATGTGCTGCGCGCCGTACCCGAGGCAGAGGACGAACTCCTTGTGCCCGAAGTGCGCGTAGTAGCGCATCACATGCCAGACGAGCGGCCGTGGGCCGACGGGCTGCATGGGCTTGGGCAGGTCACCGCCGGGGGCGGAGCTGCGCATCCTGGTGCCCCGCCCGCCGCAGAACAGCACCACCTTCACGACACGACCTCCAGCTCCGGGATCGGGAAGACCAGCCGCCCGCCCCACTCGCGGACGTACGAGAGCTGCTCGACGAGCTCCTCGCGCAGGTTCCACGGCAGCACCAGCACGTAGTCGGGCCGGTCGGCCGCGATCCGCTCGGGCGGCAGGACCGGGATGCGCGAGCCGGGCGTGAACCTGCCGTGCTTGTACGGGTTTCGGTCCACCGTGTACGCGAGCAGGTCCGGCCGGACGCCGCAGTGGTTGAGCAGCGTGTTGCCCTTGCCCGGCGCGCCGTACCCGACGACCGTCCGGCCCTCGGACGCGGCGTCGAGCAGGAACCTCAGCAGGTCACGCCGGACCTTGGCCACCCGGGCGGCGAAGTCCTGGTAGCCGGACAGGTCGTGCAGCCCGGCGGCCTTCTCCATCGCCAGCACGTCCGCCACCCGGTACGACGGCGTGGCCGACTCCCCGGGCACGGCCCACAGCCGCAGGGACCCGCCGTGCGTGGGCAGCAGCTCCACGTCCACCAGTGTCAGCCCGCCGCTCGCCAGCGCCCGCCTGGCCGAGGCGACCGTGTAGTACTGGAAGTGCTCGTGGTAGATCGTGTCCCACTGGTTGAGCTCCATGAGCGTCATCAGGTGCTGCACCTCGATGGAGACCCGCCCGCCGTCGGCCACCAGCGCCCGCAGGCCACGGGTGAAGCCGGTGATGTCGGGGATGTGCGCGTAGACGTTGTTGGCCACGACCAGGTCGGCGGGCCCGTGCTCGGCGCGCACCTGCTGGCCGGTCTCCGGCGTCAGGAACGCGCTGAGCGTGGGCACTCCCCGCTCCCTGGCGGCCCTGCCGACGTTGGCCGACGGCTCGATGCCGAGGCAGCGCACGCCCCGCTCGACCAGGTGCCGCAGCAGGTAGCCGTCGTTGCTGGCCACCTCCACCACGAACGAGCCGGCCCGCAGGTCCAGGTCCTCGACGAACCGCCGCGCGTGCTCGACCCACGAGGCGGAGTAGGAGGAGAAGTAGGCGTACTCCACGAACGTCTGCTCCGGAGTGATCAGCGGCGGGAGCTGCGCCAGCCAGCACTCGGTGCAGACCCGCAGGTGCAGCGGGTAGGTCGTCTCGGGCTCGTCGAGCTGCTCCGCGGTGAGGAACGACTCGCACGGCGGGGTCGCGCCGAGGTCCACCACCCCGGCGAGCCCGGCCGAGCCGCACAGCCGACAGGTCGCCATTCAGCTCACTCCAGCCAGGGCGGCGGCCTCGTACTCCAGCGCCAGATCCTCGGGCATCGGGGCGAGGTCGGCGCACCGTGCGAAGTCGCGCAGCGTGGTGCCCGTGCAGCGGGCGTCCACGTTCGGCGCTCCCCTGCGCGCCCGCACGTCGTCGAGGTGCACCGTGCGGAAGTCGATACTGAACCTGGTCCTGCCGGAGGTGTTGGGGACCGTCGAGTGCAGCTGGGCGCCGGAGAACAGCAGCACCCCGCCCGGCTCGGGGACCACCCTGATCTGCGGGTCCAGGCGGATCTCCTCCTCCGGCCTGGGCTGCTCGCGGGTGTCGCTGCGCACGTGCCGGGCCGCGCTGTGCCGGCTCGTACGGTTCCACTCGGCGTAGTCGTAGGCCGCGCTGCCGTTGCGCACCGGGGTGTCGAAGTAGCCGGGGTGGAAGGCCATCACGTTCTCCGCCACCACGCCGTAGACCGGCATCCACCAGTTGACCTGGCTGAACGGGGCCGAGTACCAGCAGTCCCGGTGCGGGTGGAAGGCGTAGGAGATGCCAGAGACGAGGTAGTCGTGGGAGGTGGAGGTGCGCAGCCGGGGCACGTCGAAGTAGGTCCGGCAGGGGTCGCAGCCGCGCTCCGCCATGAGGGCCGGCAGCAGTTCCTTGCACCGGGGGTGGTGGATGAACCGCGGCTTCAGGTCCGCCAGCAGCGCGGCGAACTCCTCCACGGGCAGCTCGTGCTGCGCCGTCTCGGGGTCGAGGCCGCCGAACGCCTCCGCGATCAGCTCCCTGGCGAACCCGGCCAGCTCGGCGGACGCGGGCGAGGCGGGGTAGACGAACAGGTCACCCCGGAACAGCGCGTCGCGCCGGGCGTCGTCGGTCACGCCGCTGTTGGACAGAACGGCCGTCATACGAAACATCCCCTTTCACTGGTATAGGTACGGAGTCCGCGGCATGGCATCCTGCGATCATGGATCCCCTCCCGATCGAAGGGGCGTGGCTCTCCACGCCGCGCGTCCACAGCGACCCTCGCGGCTCCTTCGCCGAGGCGTTCCGTACCGCCGGCCTGCCACACCCCTTGGAGACGGCCCAGGTCAACTGCTCGGTCTCGCAGCCCGGCGTGGTGCGCGGCGTCCACTTCGCGGCCGTGCCGCCCGGCCAGGCCAAGTACGTGATGTGCGTCTCGGGCGAAGTCATGGACGTGGTGGTGGACCTGCGGGTGGGCTCGCCCGGGTTCGGTCACTGGACGGCCGTGACGCTCGACGACGAGACGCGCCGGGCCGTGCTGATCGCCGAGGGTCTCGGCCACGCGTTCATGGCGCTGAGCGAGCGGGCCACCGTGGTCTACCTGTGCTCGCAGCCGTACGCTCCGGGCCGGGAGCACGGCGTGCACCCGCTGGATCCGGAGCTCGGGATCGCCTGGCCGGAGGGCGTCGAACCGCTGCTGTCGGCGAAGGACGCCGCCGCGCCCGGCCTGGAGGAGGCGCTCAGGGCAGGGCTGCTGCCCGACTACGAGGAGTGCCGCAAGTTCTACACGACGCTGCACTGAGAACCCGCCTCCGTGGCGCCGGCGTGCCTGGAACCGGGCGCGCCGGCCATGACGGGCCAGGCGGCGCGCAGGCCCTGGCGCCAGCCCCGGATCGGCTCCCACCTGGTGTGGGCGAGCACCCCGCTCGCCGGTCGCGCGGCGGGCCGGGGACAGGCCGTGCTCGGCACCGGGCGCACCCGCCCGGGATCGGCGCCCAGCAGGGTGAAGACCTCCCGTGCCAGCCCGCACCAGGTGGTCTCGCCCGAACTGGTGCCGTGGTAGACGCCCGGCGGCAGGTCCGACTGGGCCAGCCGCACCAGGTAGTCGGCGAGGTCGGCGGCCCATGTCGGCTGGCCGCGCTGGTCGTCCACCACCTCGACGGTCTCCCGCTCGCCGGCCAGCCTGATCATCGTGCGCACGAAGTTGGGGCCGGCCGCGCCGTACAGCCACGCGGTGCGCACGACGTAGTGCCCATGCACCAGCGCCGCGCGCTCACCGGCGAGCTTCGTCCTGCCGTAGGCGTTGAGCGGCCCCGTCGGCGCGTCCTCACGGTACGGCTCGCGACCGCGCCCGTCGAAGACGTAGTCGGTGGAGACCTGAAGCAGGCGGGCCCCGGAGCGGGAGCACGCCTCGGCGAGCCAGGCGACCGCGTGGCCGTTGACGGCCAGCGCCTCCTCCTCGCGCGTCTCGGCCTCGTCCACCGCGGTCCAGCCCGCGCAGTTGACCACGATCCGCGGCCGGTAGCCGCCCACGAAGTCGAGCACCGCCCGCCGGTCGGTCACGTCGAGCTCGGCCCTGGCCAGCGCCAGCACCGGCTCGCCGGTCAGCGCGATCCTGTCGAGCACGTCGGCGGCCAGCATGCCCCCGCCACCGGTGATCAGCCATCTCATGCGTGTCGCCGCTTCCTCACGAACTGATCTGCACCTTGCTGTGATCGCCGAGCACCAGGCGGTGGGCTCTGGGCGTGCCTGCCGCCGGGGTGACCTCGACGTCGTGGCCGATGAGCGACGACTCGATCCGGCTCACTCCCCGGATGGAGGCCCTGGGCAGCACGATCGAGTACTCGATCTCGGCGTGCTCGACCACGCAGCCCGCCCCGATGGAGGTGAACGGCCCGACGTAGCCGTCCTGGACGCGGGCGCCCGCCCCGATGATCGCCGGGCCGACCAAGCGGGAGCGCTCGACCACGGCACCCGGCTCGACCACGACGCGGCCGATCAGCTCGCTGGCCGCGTCCACCGAGCCGCCGACCCGGGGCTCCAGCGACTCCAGGACGAGGCGGTTCACCTCCAGCATGTCGGTGACGTTGCCCGTGTCCTTCCAGTAGCCGGAGATCACCGACGACTCCACGCGCAGGCCCGCCTCGATCAACCACTGGATGGCGTCGGTGATCTCCAGCTCGCCCCGCCACGACGGCTTGAGCTCGGCGACCGCCGCGTGGACGGCCGGGCTGAAGAGGTAGACGCCGACGAGCGCGAGATCGCTCTTGGGCCGGGCGGGCTTCTCCTCCAGGCGGACGACGCGACCTCCCGGGTCGAGTTCGGCCACCCCGAACTGGCGCGGGTCGCGGACGCTGGTGAGCATGATCTGCGCGGCGGGCCGCTCGCGGGCGAACCGCTCCACGAGGCCGCCGATGCCGCCGACGACGAAGTTGTCGCCGAGGTACATGACGAAGTCGTCGTCGCCCAGGTAGTCGCGGGCGATCAGCACGCCGTGCGCCAGCCCGAGCGGCGCCTCCTGGCGCAGGTAGGTCACCTCCAGGCCGAACGCCGAGCCGTCGCCGACGGCCGACTCGATCTCGGCCTGCGTGTCGCCGACGACCAGCCCGGCCTCCCGGATCCCGGCCTCGGCGATGGCCTCCAGACCGTAGAAGAGCACCGGCTTGTTGGCCACCGGGACGAGCTGCTTGGCCGAGGTGTGGGTGATGGGCCGTAACCGGGTGCCCGCCCCTCCGGCGAGCACGAGCGCTTTCAAGCTAGTAAGCCCCTTCTCCGCGGGTGACGACGGACCAGGTCTTCCAGAGGATCTGCAGGTCGAGGATGAGCGACCAGTTCTCCACGTAGCGCAGGTCGAGGCGGACAGACTCCTCCCAGGTCAGGTCCGAACGGCCGCTGACCTGCCAGAGCCCGGTCATGCCCGGCTTGACGACCAGGCGGCGGCGCACGTCCGTGCCGTACTGGGCGACCTCCTCGGGCAGTGGCGGGCGCGGGCCGACCAGCGACATCTCGCCGCGTACGACGTTGAAGAGCTGGGGCAGCTCGTCCAGCGAGTAGCGGCGCAGGAGGCCGCCCAGCGGGGTGATCCTTGGATCGTTCCGCATCTTGAACATGACGCCGTCGAACTCGTTGGCCTCCTGCAGCGCGCCCTTGAGCCGCTCGGCGCCCTCGACCATCGTCCGGAACTTCACCACCCTGAACTCCCGGCCGTGCCTGCCCACCCTGGTCTGGTAGAACAGCGCGGGCCCGCGGCTGGTGAGGCGGATCAGCAGCACGATCGTCAGCAGCGGCACGGCCATGAGGAGCAGCGCCGCGCCCGCCACGCACCGGTCGAACACGCTCTTGACGACCTGCTTGGCCCCGTCGAACTCGGGGTGCTCCACGTGCAGCAGCGGCATCCCGGCCACCGGCCTGATGCTGATGCGCGGCCCGGCCACGTCCATCAGCGCGGGAGCCACGAACAGGTCGGTCCGCTCGCTCTCCAGGCTCCACGCCAGCCTGCGCAGCGCGATCCCGTCCATCTCCGGGCAGGCGAGCACGGCCACAGCGTCGGCGCGTACCCGCGCCGCCGCGTCCGCCACCTCGCCGAACGACCCGAGCACGGGGATCCCGTCGAGGTCGACGTCCATGCGGTCGGCGGGCAGGCACGCCCCCACGACCAGCATGCCGTGGTACGGCTGGCCGCGGAACTGCATGACCAGGTCGAGGATCGACTCGCGATGACCCACTGCGACGACCTGGCGCATGTACTGGCCGACGGCCCTCCTGCGGTGCAGGCGCTTGCGCATCTTGTAGCGGAAGTAAAGCGCGGAAAGCAGCGCCAGCGGCAACATCGCCATGACAAAACTGCGCGCCACCGCGGTCTGCGTGGCATACGCGCCAATCGCCACCGTGGCCATCAAACCCGCGCCGCCGTTGAATACCGCCCTGAACTCCTCGGTGCCCTCGCCATGAGCGCGCTGGCGATACGCGCCGCCCATCGCCAGGGCGAGCGGCCAGGCGACGACGAGGCCGGCGCCGAGAAGGAACTCGGCCAGCGGGATGAACGCCCCGGAAAGGAGCCGGACGCCGAGCACGAACACGCACGCGGCCAGCGCGCACGCGAGGTCGCCGCTCCACAGGATCCGCAGGTACGCCCGCGTCCAGATGCTCGACGCACGGCGTGGCACGGCTTCGAGGAGCACGACATCGGACTCCCCCGTCCCCACCCTCATAGCACCACCCAGGCAACTCTGTTGGTATGACGTTCCCTGAACCACGCAAGGGCGGCGGCCCCCACTAAAGACTAAAGATCAACTGCATAACGGGGAACAACGTCATATGTCCACAATCGGACGCAAAGCGGGGTGTTCGAAGGGTTGACTAACTGCTCAGAAGGTGCTGATCTACCTGACTGTGGCCTTTACCGCGCCATTCCGTAATATTGCCGAAATCTTGGGCGTTAGTCGTACTCGAGGTCCGGCAGCGCGGTCGGCGGGTCGGGGCTGCGCCACACGACCACGGCCCCGTCGTTCGCCGCCTCGGCGGCGAGGTGCAGCCGGTCCAGGTCGAAGTCGGGCAGGTAGCGCAGGCGGGCGAGAAAGGTCGCGTCGGTCGCCGACCGCGGCACGACGCAGCCCTCACCGTCGCGGTCGAGCAGGATGTAGAGCACGTCGTAGTCAGGCGAGGTCGCCGACTCCGTCACGACACGGACCTCGACGACGTCTTCCCACGCGAGGGCCTCGACGCTCCCGTCGGCGTAGTGACGGGTCACGCCCTCTTCAGTGACATACACGTAGGAGTCCGGCATCGGGTTGCCGTGCATGGGCGCGATTCTCGCGAGTCATGGGGCCGTACCGCAAGGGTCGGCCGTTCACGGGCATGACTGGCCGTCTCCCGAGCGCCTATCGCCGCCCCACGAGTGGCCCAGATGCGCGGCGACCGCCGCCCGCGCCGTCTCAGCCGGACCGTCCGCGATGGCGTCGAGCAGGTCACGGTGCTCGCGTACGAGCACGTCACGGTCCTCGTACACCTCGCGCAGCCGGACCAGGCCGAGCCGGGTCTCGGCGGCCAGCGCGCCGTAGAGCCGCTCAAGGCGCGGGCTGCCCACGGCCTCGATCAGCGCCTGGTGCAGCGCCATGTGCGCCGCCACCGCGTCGGACCAGGCGGCGTCGCCGGGCAGCGCGTCCATCCGGGCGAGCGCCGCGTCCGCCTCGGCCACCCGCCGCCCGGCCACTGCCTGGGCCATCAGGTCCTCCAGTGGCCGGCGCACGTACATCAGGTCGTCCAGGTCGGCGAGCGTCACCTCGGGGACGTACGCGCTGCGGTTGCGCTCGCGCCTCAGCAGCCCCTCGTGGACGAGCGCGGCCAGCGCCTCGCGGACCGTCGGCCTGGCCACGCCGTACGCCGCCGCGATCTCCTGCTCGGGCAGCGGCGTGCCCGGCTGGATCTCGCCGGAGAGCACCCTGCGGCGCAGCGCGTCGGCGAGCGCGCCGACGGCCGAGACTGGTCTGAGCGGCGTTGTCACGGCTGCGACTCTAGTGCCCTCTCCCGTACGGCACCGCCGCGTGCCACGGATCTCCTCTCGGGTACGGCCACCGCCACGAGGCTGATCGCGAGCAGCCCGAGACCGGCGACCGAGACCGGGGCCAGGCGCTCGCCCAGCACGACCAGGCCCAGCAGCGCGGCGACCGCGGGCTCGGCCAGCGTGAGGGTGGCGGCCGTGGTCACCGGGGTGGTGCGCAGGCCCCTGCCGTACAGGAAGTAGGACAGGGCGGTCGCGGCCAGGCCGAGGTAGAGGGCGGCGAGCAGGGCGCGCGGCTCGGCCAGCCACTCCCCGCCGCGCCAGAGCAGGACCGGCAGCATGATCACGGCGGCGCCGCCGAACAGCGCGCCCATCACCGCGCCGGACGGCGCGCCCGTGGAGATCGCGCGGGCCGCCGTGACCGCGTAGAAGGCGTAGAGCAGCCCGCCGAGCAGGGCGAACAGCACTCCGGACACCATCTGACCGCCGGCCTGCGCGCCGCCACCGACGATCAGCGCCGCGCACCCGGCGATGGCCGCCGTGGTCGCCATGGCCCACCGGCGGCTCGGGCGCCGGCCGTGCAGGGCCCACGACAGCAGGCCGGTGAAGACGGGGCCGCTGCCGATGGCCACCACCGTGCCGATGGCCACGCCGGTGCGGCCGACGGCCGCGAAGAAGCACAGTTGGTAGGCGGCGACCGCGGCGGACGCGAACAGCACTCCCGAGGTGACCACTCGCCCGCCGCCTCGCCCGCCGGGGATCCTTCGGCCCGCACCGGCGCGTGGCATGGTCGCCGCGCTCACGCCCTTCGCGCTCAGGCCCGCCACGAGTGCGAGCGCGGCGCCGCCGATGACCAGCCTGGCGGCGGCCAGGGCGATCGAGTCCGCGGACACGAGCAGCCCCGCGGTGCCGGCCGTGCCCCAGAGCACGGAGGCGCCCACGACCGCCAAAGGTCCGTTCTTCATACAGTCATTGTCTGACAGTCAGACAATTTCGTCCAGTAGCTCCTCGATCAGGCGGCCGGCCTCGCCCGCCAGCTCGCCCGCGTAGTCGTCCAGCACCGCCAGGCAGGCGTGGATGTCGGGGGTCGTCCTGCGGGAGAGGTCGAGGAGCACATCACCCTCGGCCTCTGCCACCCCGTCCACGTGGAAGGCGTCGCCCGAGGCGATGACGGAGACGGCGAAGCGGACCTCGCGGCCGTCGGGGAGCGTGAAGAGGATGCCGGTGCGGGCGCCGGCGGGCGGGAGGAAATAGGTGAAGGACCTGCTGCGGACGAACGGGTGGCGTAACTCGGCGAGGATCTCCGCCACCCGGCTCAACGCCGCCAGCAGGCCGGCCGCGGCCAGGCTCTCGCTGTCCACCCCCCGAGCCTAGATCACCAGTCGGACTGCTGGCCAGGCGCGACCCTCCGCTGGGGTCGGGTCGGCGGCCAGGCGGGCGTGGCGTTCGGCCAGCACCGCGCGTGCGTCGTCCTCGCGCCACTCGCGCAGCCCGGATGTTCGTCTGCAACATCGATGTCAGGCTATCGCCCGATCTGATGGGCGACCTCGAAGGCCTCGACCAGGTGCTTGGGCGCGGTCAGGCACCACGCCTCGGCCACCAGCTCGAACAGCTCCTCGTAGTCGATCCGGTCGAGATGGATCACCACCCACCCGAACCGTCCCGCCGTGAACTGCACCTCGAACACCTCGGGCCGCTCGGCCACCAGCGCGATCTGCTCCTCGATGGTCGCCTTGACGCCGACGGTCTCGGTCTCCTCCCACAGGTAACCGAAGCCCTTGCCGCCCACCTTGAGGCTGATCCAGTCGCCGCCGTGGCCCGTCCGCACCTCGGGCAGCTCATCCAGCAGCTTGAGGAACTCTTCGACGCTCACACCCATGCGCTCCTGTGTACCAAAGTCCACCGACAAACCGGTTACGGGTTCCCGAAGTGCACCGGCCGGGAGAGTGGTTCACGGGTCACGGCAGCAGCAGGCCCCAGTACAGGCCCCACGGCACGAGCACCACCCCACCGGCGAGCAGCAGCCCGAGCCGTACCCTCTCCCCTCGCGGCACGGAGCCGGGTCGGCGCGCCCAGGCACGCGCGGTGCGGGCGGTGGCGACCACGCAGGCGACGGCGAGCACCTGCAGCACCAGCCAGATCACCGGCCTTCCGGCCACCAGCGGCCCCGGGGCCGCCAGCTTGGCGCCGGTCATCACCATGTAGGTCAGGTACGCGAACGAGCCGAGCACCACCACGGGGCCGCTCGCGCTGAGGAAACGCGCCGCCCGGCTCACCGGCGCGCCCGACCGGCGGCGCAGGCGGCGCACCAGCGCGACCACCGGATACGCGGCGAAGGCGACGGCGAACAGCACGAGGGCCGCGAGCTGGACCCGCGCCGACTCCCACCAGACGGGAGGCTCCAGCGGCACGGTCGCCGTCTCCTGCACGGGCTCCGGCCCCCACGTCACTGGCTCCCCTCCCGACGTCACGGACTCCGGCCCGGACGTCACGAACCCGGACCCCGGCATCCGATCCGCGGGTGGCCTCCCCGAGGTGACCTCACGCACCCAGGACCCGACCAGATCCGCGTAGCCGGGCGCGAGCTCGGGCAGCCGCGTCACCCCACCGTCCGGCGTGAGGTGGGCGGCGTGCTCGGCCCCCGCGAAGAAGCGGAACGTGTAGCGCCGGTTGCCACCATCGCGGAAGGCCGCGGCGAACCCCGGAGGGCTCTCCCGGGGCGGCGTCAGCAGATCGTGCACCCCCCAGATGCCGAGCACCGGCTGCCGCACCGCCGCGAGGGTCGGAGCGGGATCGTAGTACGGCTCGGGGAACATGCCGCCATCGGCCAGCATCCTGTAGAGATTGGGCTCGGCCCGGTCGACCAGAGAGCCCGACACCCCAGCCTTGCGCATCCCCGCGGCCACGGCCCACGCCTGCTGGCGCAGCGGCTGCAGGCTGTTCGCGCCCACCAGCACGACGAAGGCCACGTCCGCGGAGCGGGAGGCCGCCATCGGCGCCACCCAGCCGCCCTCACTGAGCCCCCAGACGCCGACCTTCGACGGGTCCACGCCGGGCTGTGACCGCAACGCGGCCAAGGCGCCGAGCGCGTCTCCGGCGAGCTGAGAGTACGACCGGCGGAAGAGCGAGTAGCCCTCGGAGCGCTTGTCGTAGATCAGCACGGCCAGCCCGCGCCGCGCGAACTCCACGGCCTCGCCCATGAGTTTCGTCCGCGGCGTGCCCGCCCCGGCCCCGTGCACCAGGACCACGCCCGGCCGCCGTTTCTCCGCCCCCGCGGGCGCCAGGACTGTGCCGTTCATGGCCAGCCCGCCGTCCCCGCGGAAGCTCACCTCGGTCGCCTTCAGATCACCGGGTACGGCCGGCGGCCCCCCGTCGGCCCCCGCCGTGCCCGTCACGGCCGACGGCCCGGCGGCGACCGCCGGACCGGCCACCCCCACCGTCAGGGCGGCTGCGATGACCGCCACCAGCATGCTTCGTCGTGTTCGTCCCATACTGCCGAAGATACTCTGCAGAGACTTCTCGGCAAATGGGTCTCTGCAGATATCGTTCGGCAGGACTAGGCTGCTCCTCATGAAGGATGACGAGCCGTTCCTCCTCGACGACCCCGCGCGATTGAAGGCGCTGGCCCACCCGATGCGCCGGCGCATGCTGCGCCACCTGGAGGTCCACGGCCCGGCCACCTCCACGACGCTCGGCGAGCTGCTCGGGGCCAAGACCGGCACGACCAGCTACCACCTGCGCCAGCTGGAGAAGTACGGCTTCATCGAGGAGATCCCCGAACGCTCGACCGGCCGCGAGCGGTGGTGGCGCAAGGCCCCCGGCCCCCGCGACCTGCGGCTGCCCACTCCCGACCAGCTCTCTCCCGAGGACCGTCCGGTGCTCGCCGAGTTCCACCGCATCGGGCTGGAGGAGGATCTCAGGCTGTTCGAGCGCCTGCCCGCGATCTACGAGGGCGACCCGCGCTGGGTCAAGGCGTCCCGCGGCCTCGGGCGGATGACGGAGCCGGAGTTCGAGGAGTTCTTCGAGGCGTACATGGCCCTGCTGGCGAAGTACTCCCACCGGGCCGAGGATGCCGCGCCGGACGCGCGCCCCCTTTACATCCGCCTCTTCGCCTTCCCCGCCGACAGGTGACTCCCGCACCCGTACAACAAAGGGTGCTTTATGGGGTTTGTCCGGTTAAGGTGGCCGCACCGCGGCGTGTCGCGGTGCGTGTCAGCGCAGGAGGAAGCGTGCCGATCTTTCTTGCCCGCGTGCTGTCCAGGCTCGCGCTGCTCGGCACGTGGTGGACCCCGGTGATCGTGTTCAGCCTGGTGTTCGTCACCAGCTGGCCGTTGATGACGCTCGTCGAGCCGGCGGACAGCGTGATCGTCGAACCCGGCAACTACTGGTGGTACTTCGTGGTCACCGCCTCGACCGTCGGCTACGGCGACGTGTTCCCGAGGTCGGCCGCCGGCCACGTCGTCGGCGCGTACGTCATCGTGGGCGGCATCGCCACCCTGACGACGGTGTTCACCAGGCTCACGACCACGCTGGAACGAGCCAAGGGGCGAAGGATGCGAGGTGCCGTCACCGTGGACATGTCCGGCCACATCGTGCTGCTCGGCTACACGCCGGGACGCACCGAGCAGATCGTCGACGAGCTGACGGCCGACGGCACGACCGGGGTCGTGGTCTGCGCCTGGGAGGACGTGCGGACGCATCCCATGTCCGACCGCGACGTGACGTTCGTGCGCGGCGACCTGACGGACGACGGCGTGCTGCGCAGGGCCGGCGTGCACCGGGCGCACAGCGTTCTGGTGGACGCCCGCGACGACAACGAGGCGCTCGCCGTGGCCATCACCGCCGACCACGTCACCGACGGCGCCCACCTCGTGGTGGCGCTGCGCGACCTGGGCAGGGTCCGCCATCTCCGCTATGTCACCGAGTCGCTGAGCTGTGTGCAGTGGCACAGCCCGTACATGATCACCGAAGAGCTGAAGGACCCCGGCATCACAGACATCTACACCCAGCTGATGACGCACGGCGGCGCCGGCACCTACTCGGTCCGGCTGCCGGACTCCCTCGGTCCGGTGCTGGTGGACCACTGCCAGACCTCGCTCGGCCGCCGCTACGGCGCCACCATGCTCGCCGCCCGCGCCGGCGACACGCTCCTGGTCAACCCCGACTGGACGACCGAACTCCCGAGCGGGGCGGTGCTCTACTACGTCGGCTCGCACCGCCTCACGCCCGACGAGATCGCCACCGCCCTGCGCGACGTGCCCGGCACCACGCGAACGCCACTCTGACCTCCCGGGTCAGGCCCGGAGGCGGCCACCTGCCGTACAGTCGGGAAAGGCCGGGCCACAGAAGGGCTACGGGAGCGCTACAGGAGGGACCGCCGGTGACTCCAGGCTGCGGCAACTGCGACTGCTACCTCGAAGACATCGTCCTCGTGAAGCCGCCAGGCGAACGCTGACACGAGACCGGAGGTGGCCCCGGCGGCGGGGCCACCTTCTGGAGGCGCACCTCCACCGTCAGACCGCCGGCGGGGTCGGCGGTCGCGGAGAGGGTGCCGTGGTGCGCGGTGACGACCGCGTGGACGATCGCGAGGCCCAGCCCGTGCCCGGTGCGCCGCTCGCCGGAGTCGTGGTGAGTGTCGTGGTGAGTACGGCCCGCCCCGCGCGCGAAGGGCTCGAACAGCATGTCCACGTGATCCGGCGTCACCCGCGGCCCCGTGTTGGCGACCGTCAGAACGGCCTGCCCGCGCTCCGCTGCGACGGTGACCGCGACCCGGCCGCGTTGGTCGTTGTGCCGGATCGCGTTGGTCACGAGGTTGGCGGCGAGCTGCGCAGCAGGGTGGGATCGCCGGCGACCAGCGCCGGGTCCAGCCGCGAGACCACGGACACGCCCCGCCGGGCCGCCTCCTTGGAGGTGACCTCGATCGCGTCGCAAGCGAACCCCACCAGGTCGGCGGTCGTGGTGACGCCCAGGCCGTAGTCGGCCCGGGCGAGGTCGAGCAGAGCGCCGCGATCTGCTCGCTGCGCGCGTTGACCTCGGTGAGGTCGGCGAGCAGCGCGGGCACGTCGCAGGCCGCGGGATCGGCCGCGGCGACGTCGAGGAGCGCCTGGCTGGTGGCCAGTGGGGTGAGCAGCTCGTGCGAGGCGCTGGCGGTGAAGCGCCGGTGGCCGTCGAACGCGGACGCGGGCCGGCGACGGAACCGGTCCGCTGCCGGGGTCCACGACCCTCGCGCTCATCCCCTGGCCAGCCGGTAGCCGACGCCGATCTCGGTGTGGATCACTGGCGGATCGCCGAGATTGCGCCGCAGCGCGTGAATGGTGATCCGCACCGCGTTGGTGAAGGGGTCGGCGTGCTCGTCCCATGCCTTCTCCAGCAGGTGTTCGGCGCTGACCACGCCTCCCTGGGCGGCGAGCAGGATCTCCAGCACCGCGAACTCCTTACGGGTCAGGCGGATCCCCCTGCCGTCCCGGCTGGCCTCCCTGCTCACCGGATCGAGCCGTACCCCCTCGGCCGCCAGCACCGGCGGGCGCGCCTGGGAGGGGCGCCGATGCAGCGCCCGCACCCGGGCGACCAGCTCAGGGAGCCGGAACGGCTTGGTGAGGTAATCGTCGGCGCCGAGGCCGAGCCCGGTGACGGTGTCGTCGAGCGTGCGCGCCGCGGTGAGCATCAGGATCCGGCACGGTGCCCGCTCCGCCACCAGCCTCCGGCACACCTCGTCGCCGTGCACGACAGGGAGATCCCGGTCGAGGATCAGGACGTCGTACGCGGTGACCGAGAGCCGTTCCAGCGCCGCGGCCCGCCGGGTCCTCTCCGCCCAGGTGCAGTTCACCACTGGCGTCCTGGCGCCCCCGTCGGAGTATCTGGCCAGGGTTCCGCCCGTCCAGATGGCCTCGTCGTCCGGGTGCGCGTGCACGCGCAGCAAGCCGAAGTCCACCATGATCCTCTATTCCCTCCGCGCCCCCGCCAACACGGCGAACGGGCATGTCAGCACGGGCTGGATCGTGCCCTGCCAGCGGGTCAATCAACGGCCGGGACCGCCTCCCCGGGGTCCCGGGCGGGAAGCGCGCCGGCGGCCGGGACGTGCCGGAGTCCGACGATCGCGAGGACGGCCAGGCCCAGGAACAGTACGGTCGCGACGAGCGCGACGACGTTGAGCCCGCTGGTGAAAGCATCGCGGACCGAGTTCAGCAGGTCAGCCCCGGCCTGGCCGGAGACCTGCTGGGCGGCCGGAACCGCGCTGGCGATGCTCTCGCGGACCGCGCCGGCTGCGTCGGCTGGGACCCCGGCGGGGACGCTCACCTCGGCCCGGTAGACCACGCTACCGATGAGCCCCAGGATCGCCACCCCGAGCGCCGTACCGAACTCGCCGAGAGTACCGGACAACGATCCGGCCGACCCGGCCTTCTCCGGCGGCGCGGACGACATGATCAGGGTGGCGCTCAGAATGCCGACCGTGCCACCGCCGACGAAGGCAATAGTGAGGCCGGTCAGCAGGGTCGCCAGGCCGGTGGGGCTGCTCGTCACCTGCGTGATCACCAGCATGCCGATCGCCGCGAGCACTGCCCCGGCGGCGAGCACGTAGGCGGGGCGGACCTTGCGCGCGGTCGCGGCGGCCAGGTTGCCCACGACGATCATTGCGATGGCCGGGGCCAGCATCCACAACGCGACCTGGAACGGCATGAGCCCTTGGACCATCTGCATGAACAGGGTGGCCAACAGGGTGGTCCCACCCGAGAAGAGCGGCGCGCACAGCGCGAGCAGCGCCGCGGCGGCCAGCGCGCGACTGCTGAACAGGCTCAGGTCCAGCAGCGGACTGCTCAGCTTCCGTTGGCGCCGCACGAACACCACCATGAAGACCAGGCCGACGAAGATCGTGGCGATCGGCAGCACGTCCCATCCGGTCCTGGCCGCTTCTTTGAGTCCGTAGATGATCGGCAAGATGGTCGCCAGGGACAGCACCACACTGATCACATCCAGTCGGCCCGCGCTCGCGTTACGGGACTCGGGCACCAGGAAAGGGCCCGCGAGCAGCAACAGCGCCATGATCGGTACGCCCATGAGGAAGATCGAACCCCACCAGAAGGCGCCCAGCAGCAGCCCGCCGACCACCGGGCCGAGCACGATGCCGGCCATCAGAGACGTTCCCCACACGCCCATGGCGGCCCCCATCTGCCTGGGGTCCCTGAACATGGTGCGGATCAGCGCCAGGACTGACGGGGTCACAGCCGCGCCGGCGATACCTAGCAGGGCACGGGAACCGAGCAGCATCATGGTGGAGGTCGAGTAAGCGGCCAGCAACGACGCGGTGATGAACGCCGCCGCGCCCAACAGCAACAACCGGCGCCGGCCGATCAGGTCGCCGAGCATTCCCATCGTGATCAGGAACCCGCTGACCATGAAGCCGTAGATATCCATGATCCACAGCTGCTCGATGCTGTTGGCCCCGAGGGCCGAGGTCACCTGCGGGAGCGCCAGGAACATCACATTGATGTCCACGGCCGCCAGCATGGTGGGCAGGCACAGTACGGCCAGGCCGAGCCACTGCCGCGGCCCGGCCTTGGGGGAAACGTCGACTGTAGTCAATCTCTTGGTCCTCTCACTGTGAGGGAGCAGTGGCTGTGCGATACGGCGCCGCGACTCATCACCGCCAGGGGGCGGCTCGTCTCGTCACATGGGCGTGTACCGGCTGCAGGCGCGGCGCATCCACCGGGCTGGTTGCATTCGTTGGCCGCCGGCGATGCCAACGATGGGGGTATGCGTGCCGGTGTCGACGTCGGCGGTGGGGGGGCGACGGGTCGGCGGTGCCAGTGCGCGGCAGGGCTCCGACCGAGGAGTTCAGCTGGGGTCGCGTCCGAGAAGACCGAGCAGCCGGTCCTGCGCCGGAGCGTCCTCGGGGACCTTCACCTCCGGGCCGCACACGCCATGGGCCCGTAGTCTGTCCTCCCCGAGCACCATGAACACTCCTTGCCAGACCTTCCAGACCCGATCGATCTCAGCCGGGTCGATCCTGTCGTCCTGCCCGACGGCCCGGGCGAGGTCCCACCCGTGGATGACGAGGTCGGCGCTGATGACCTGGTCGATGTGCTGCTCGACCGTCAGGCGGCCGACGGGGGTGTCGTCCTCGGACAGGGCCAGCTCGGGATCGTCGAGCACGGCCTCGACGTCGGCGCGGGCGGATCTGAAGGCGGCCAGCGGGTCGTCGTCCACCGTCGGCACCGGACTGAGCCGGCGGCCGAGGGGGCGCAGCATCACGCCGTGCATGTCGATGACGTGTCGCACTACGTCTCGGGCGGTCCACTCCTCGCACGGGGACTGGTTGGACCACTGGTCGGGCCGCACACCGGCGACCTTGCGTTCGAACGCGTCGGCCCGGGTGCGGTAACGGCCGGCGACCGTGTTCATGGCGCCACCGTCCGGTTCATTGCGCCACCGTCCGCACCAGCGCGGCGAGCACCTCAGTGAGCCGGTCGTAGCTCTCGGCGATGCCGCTTTCCGCGCCGAAGTTGATCATGGCGTCGCGGATCTGCTTCGAGGGGTAGCGCATGGTGCTCGTCAGCGTGGTCCTGTTGTCGCGCTCGACCAGGACGATGGTTGTCAGCGATTCCTCGCCCGCTTCCGCATCGCAGTAGTCGTTGGCCTCGGTGCGGGTCAGACGCTCGGGGGCGGCGATCTCGCGGTGAACGCCGTGCAGATGTATCTCGGTGCCGTCGGGGCGGCACAACACGTAGCGCCAGGTCCCGCCCACGCGCAGGTCGACATCGCACACCACCAGTTGGTAGCCGTGGGGGCCGAACCAGCGGCGCAGCAGCTCGGGCTTGGTCCACGCGTCGAAGACGAGGCGGCGTGGCGCGTCGAACACCCGTGTCAGCACGATCTCGCACTCGGTGGGGGCGGTCACCGTCATCGTGCCGCTGTTGTTCACGGGCGGCCTCCTGGTTGCTCATCGCTTGCGGTCATGTCTCTTTCCCCCATGGATTTCAGCTCGTCGATCAGTCCGTCGAGACGCTCGAAGCTCTCGCTCCAGAAGCGCCGGTAGCCCTCAAGCCACTCGGTGGCGTCGCGGAGCGGCCGCGCCTCTAGGTGGCAGGGACGTCGTTGCGCGTCGCGACCGCGTGACACCAGACCTGCCCGTTCCAGCACTTTGAGGTGCTTGGAGATGGCGGGTTGGGTCATCGCGAAAGGCTCGGCCAACTCCATCACCGAGGCCTCACCCCTGGCCAGCCGCGCGAGGATCGCGCGGCGCGTCGGGTCGGCGAGCGCGGCGAACGTCACGTCCAGGTGATCGTGTGCGGCAGTCTCATAACCACTCAGTTTTATCACCTCTTGGTTAGATAACTACTTGGGAATATAGAGGCCGTGCCGCTCACCGTCAAGGGCGATGACCGCAGGCGCAAGCGAACCCCCTCGGCCTGTCGTTAGCGAAGCTGTCACCAAGTACACGCAAGCACTTTTGCCCTGGTCAATAGCCCATCGACTCCGACCTTCCGGCTCTTACCCTGTTCGCGGGACGTGTCGGGTCATATGCGGCATGTATTGACATTGGATCTCGGGGGGTTGATCTGGGTGGGCCGGCCTTGCCCCGGGTGCCGTGCCACGACCAAGGCCGTCGGCCCGAAAACGGCAGCACCACGGCGGACGCGCAGGCCCCCGCCAGCGGCCCGCTGTGCGTCAAGCCCGCAGCTCCGGTCGGACCGATCAAGTAGCGGCCGGCCGAACTTGAGCAGGACGCCGGGCACCCGTCCCCAGCATCCCAGCGCCCTGCCCACCCTCAGACCTCCCGAACTTTTCACTGCCACCGCTCATCAAAGAGATGGAACACCACGATCCGTCAGAGAAGCGGGGGATGAACGGGATGCAGGTGAAAGGCCGGTTGATCAGGCGCCCGGCAGTGACGGCGGTGCTGATCGCCGCCGCACTGACGACGGCCGCGCTCCCCGCGGCGGCGACGCCGGACGCCAAGGCCCCCGCGGCGCAAGGCGCCTTCGGGCCGTACGGCTACGGCGGTGTCAAGCTGGGGATGACCGCCAAGCAGGCCAGAGCCACGGGGAAGATCGTCCACAAGCGGCCCGGACAGTGCTCCGGATGGGACTACAAGGCGCACCGCAACCCGAGCGACCGGGTGGGCCTCTTCATCTCGAAGCGGCGCGGCGTCGCCGTCATCTTCGCCCCGGCCGGCGTGCGCACGCCCAAGGGCATCGGCGTCGGCTCCACCCTCAGCCAGATCAAGAAGGCCTATCCCCAGGTGGTGAACAGGGTGAACGGCTACTACGTGAGCGTCCCGGGCAACAAGAAGGCCCACTACTACTTCGGGGTCAACCGGCGAAAGCAGCTGGAGGAGATGGCCCTGACCCTCAGGAACCAGGACTGCGTGAACTGAGCCGCACCCCGGGGACGCGCCGTCACCAGCGCCCGCGAGCGCCTGCCGAGCTCGCGGGCGCCGGCGGCGGCGCGTCCGCCTGCGGGGCTCAGGCCACCTTGGACGACGGGGCCGTCCAGGTGTTGCACGCGTCGGGCGACGCGGCCTGGAAACCTCTCTTCAGCCAGGCCGCGATGTTGCGGCCCTTACCATGGTCCCGGGCCTTGGCCCACTCGTCGCCACTCACGAGAGTGACGTCCAGCAGGTCCTCCCACTCGCCCTTCGTACGGTCGAGGGAGTCCCAGACGCTGCCCATGAAGGCGCCCGCCAGGCACTCGGCCTGGAGTTCGCTACGCCGGATCTGCTCGTTCAGCTCGCTCTTGCCCTTGTACGGGTAGCGCTGGAACGCCCGGGCCATCCCGGTGACCTGCTGAACGTGATGCCCGTATTCGTGGGCGACCACCTTGAAGAGGAACAGGTCCCCAGGGTTCGCGAGCATCTCGTCATCCAGGAGGACGAGGAAGCGCCGGTCGGTGTCGCAGTACATCGCCGCGACGTTCTTGTCCCACGAATGCCCGCAGAAACGCCGTGGCTTGGTGATGAATCCGACCCTGGCCTTGGCGAACCGCAGTCCGGCGCGCTCGAAATGGGCTTGCCAGGAGGCGTTGAGACAGTTGAGCACCGAGGTGATGTATCGCTTGGCGGAGGGGACGTGCTTCCGCTTGATGTGGCGCTCCCGGCACTCGCTCGGTTCGAGCTCGCCGGTGCCGTACAGCTTGTTCTTGGTCAGAACGGGATCCCTGATGGGATGAGTGGCCGCATTCGCCGTGCCGGACAGTAAGAGGGAGAACAGCGCACAGGCCACAATGAGGGGAGCAGCTAACCGCATGATCGGCATCATGCCAGTACCTGGAGAGCCCACGCGATACGTCGCGCCCGGTCCACCGCCCTGACCTGGGCATTCATGGGCTGGACAGATCCGGCGTCCCGGGGGGATTCTACGGAGAGAGGGGTGAGGGCCGGCCGGGCAGGTGACCGGCCGCTGCCGGGCTGGAGGGCCCATGGCCGCCAACGTGATGGTCGTGGCCGAGCGGGAGTACGAGTACCCGCGGCCGGAGGTGTTCCGGGCCTGGACGGTTCCGGAGGAGATGGCGCAGTGGCGCGGGAGTCCCGGTTGGCACGTGGAGCCGGACACGGTCACGTCCGACCTGCGGGCGGGCGGCCGTCACCACCACGTCAAGGTCCGTGACAACGACCCCACCGCCCGGGTGACCACCGACGCGGTGTTCACCGAGTACTTCGAGCCGGACGTCTTCGTCGCGCGCCAGCGGATCACCGGCGACCCCGGCATCGACCCGGACGTGCCGCTGGAGTTGCGGGTCGAGTTCACCAAGACGGGGCGCGACCACACCCTCGTGCGCGTGGTCCAGGGGCCCTTCGAGCCGGAGGTCGCCGGCTACCACAGCAAGGGCTGGGAGCTCGAACTCGACCGCCTGGACGGCTACCTGGCGCGGCGCCGGGCCCATGGGGGTGCCCGATGACGACGACGCGGACGCCCATGCCGCACATCACCATCGTGCGGCAGAAGCCGCTGATGACCATGCGGCAGATCCTGCTGATGAACTTCGGGTTCTTCGGCATCCAGTACAGCTTCGGCATGCAGCAGACCGCGGTGAACCCCATCTACAACTTCCTCGGAGCCTCACCGGAGGAGCTGCCGCTGCTCAACCTGGCCGGCCCCATCACCGGTCTGGTCATCCAGCCGATCATCGGAGCGCTGTCGGACCGCACCTGGAGCCCGCGGTGGGGCCGGCGCAAGCCGTACTTCATCGTCGGCGCGATCGGCTGCAGCATCTGCCTGTTCCTGTTCCCGTTCGTCGCCGCCCTGTGGATGGCCGTGCTGCTCCTCTGGCTCCTCGACGCCAGCAACAACACCGCCATGGAGCCCTATCGCGCGTTCATCGCCGACCGGCTCCCCCCGTCGCAACTGGCCAAGGGCTTCCTCGCGCAGAGCTTCTTCACCGGTTTCGGGATCACTCTCGCCAACGTCTCGCTGTTCGGCTTCCAGAGCCTCATCAGCGGGGCGACGTCGGCCGGTATCCCCTACTGGGTCGTCGGATCGTTCATGCTCGGTTCGGTCTGCTCCATCACCACGGTCCTGGTGTCGGTGCTCACCACACCGGAGCTCCCGCCGAGCGACGAGGAGCTGGCGGTGATCCGGGCCAAGAGGGGCGGCCTCGGCAGCGCGATACGGGAGATCTGGGACGCCATCGTCGAGATGCCCGGCGAGCTGCGCAAGCTCGCGCTGGTCTACCTCTTCCAGTGGTATGCCATGTTCTGCTACTGGCAGTTCGTCTCGCTCTCCATCGCCGAATCCGTCTACGGCGTGACCGCGGCCGACCCCGGGTACGCCGATGCCGTCTCATGGACCGGCCTCGTCAACGGCTGGTACAACATCGTCACGTTCTGCGTCGCGTTCCCGCTCGTCAGCCTGGCTCGCCGGCGCGGCGCCAAGTGGGTGCACATCCTCTGCCTCATGTGCGCCGCGGTCGGGTTGATCATCTTCGCCAACGTGACCAACCCGTACCTGCTCTTCGTCCCGATCATCGGTCTCGGCATCGCCTGGGCCTCGATCATGGGCGTCCCGTACATCATGGCCGTGCGCATGATCCCGTCCACGCGCTACGGCGTCTACATGGGGATCATCAACATGATGATCGTCGTGCCGATGCTCATCCAGACCGTGACCTTCGGCCGGATCTTCGAGAGCGTCCTCGGCGGCGATCCGACCAACGCCATCATGTTCGCCGGCTTCCTGCTCGCCGCCGCCGCCGTCGCGATGACCTGGATCAAGGAACCGCCCTTCGTCCGCGACGTCGACGACCTCCTCCAGGCGCCCGCCGGCGCGCACTGACGACAGGACGCGTCCCCCACCGCGGGCTCGCGGGCGGTGGGGGACGGGGAGCGGTGAGGGTCAGCCCTCGTCGGTGTCCTTGCTCCCGGCGGGCCGTTCGGTGTCGAAGACGGTCTCCGGCGGGAGTGGCCGCTCGTCGGAGACGGTCACGTACAGGCCTCCCTTGGTGGCCCTGGAGGTGCCGAGGCGGACGAACCCGGGATCGCTGGCGAGCGCCTCGTCCGGGCGCAGCCCCAGGAACGTGTCGTAGGCCCACAGCAGGGCGTCGCCGAGCCAGTTCTGGCCCGTGAGCGAGTGCAGTCCTTTGAGCCACGGATGCCGCGGCACCTGGGCCTGGGCCAGGATGCCGCTCTTGCCGGTGATGGCGCCCACGGGCGCCGAGTCGTTCGCGGCGACCTCGGCGTGCTCGCTGATCCTGCGGTTGTGGAGCCACTCGCGCTCCCACTCCGCCGGGATGCCGTATCCCGAGATCGCGATGATGTCGGCACGGGCCATGAGCCTGGTGAAGGGGCCCTTGGCCGCGTCGAGGCAGATGACGAAGGAGAGCCGGGCCGGCCTGCCGCCCCGAGGATCGGCGATCTCCAGATCGACGGGGCCGCTCCCCGGCACGGGGGTGAACGTGTCAGGCCACTGGTCGATCACGCTGTGGTGATACTTCGACATGATCACATACGGGCGGTCCGCGCCGGACTCGATGAGGAACCCGACGTTCATCCCCATGATCTTGCCGTCCGGGGCATGCTCGCCCGTGTCGTGCGCGATGCCCCCGACGGCTATGAGGAACCCCGGAGGCAGCTTCGCCGCCTCGGCGCGGAAGCCGTCGCGGATCGCCTCGACGGTCTCCGTGTTCAGCGGTGAATGCGCGCCGTGCGAGAACCTCTCGGCCGGATTCGAAATATCCTCGAACACATTGAAGGCGAATTCGGGGAAGAGCAGGAGACGGAATGAATCGTCCGGCTTGTCCAGGAACTTTGTCTCGCGGAGCAGCGCGAAATACTCGCGGACGGCCCGGCGCCCGTCCTCGGCGTTTCTTATCACCTTCTGGTACGGCCCCGGCCTGGCCGCGCTCCAGGTGTTGTAGGCGCGCCTGAAGTCGCGGTACGCGGCGCTCCGGGTGGAACGGCCGAGCATTCTCCCTCCGTATCCGAACAGGCTTCGCGAGGCTCCGGAACCGACGAGTGGCAGCATGATGTGGTCCGTTCTGGCCGGGAATTGGCGAACGACCACCAAGCAATCACCGCCCGCGGGGACAGACAATGGCTGGCATTGTCACCGCCTCGACAGGGTTACCTGTCCCCCACCCTGACCTGCGGAGGCCATTTCCGGCCCGCGGCACTAATGGCGGCGCCCGGCGGCCGAAAACTCGTGCGCTCGGGCGCGGGCGACCCGGGTGTCGCCGGAGCCGGTGCACCCGGGCGCTGACCGGAACCGGACAGGTATCGCGGTCCATGCATCGACTATGGCCGGATTAATGATGTATGAATGCGTTCATCCATCTTCTGCTGTCCCCATCAGAAAGTGAGGCGGGAGTGAGCTCCTTACCGGGGCCGCCCTCGGGTGACGTCAAGCTTTCCGACCCCAAACGAGCCCTGCTGGAGCAACGCCTGCGCCGCCGATCCGGCGCCAGGCCCACCGGCATCCCGCGCCGCGACCCCGGCGCCGAGGTACCCCTCTCGTTCGCGCAAGAGGGCTTGTGGTTCATGGAGCAGTTCGCTCCCGGCACCGCCGCGTACACCATCCCCCTCGTGCTGCGCCTGCGCGGCCGGCTCGACGCCGACCGGCTCCAGCTCGCCCTCGACACGGTCGTGGCCAGGCACGAGATACTGCGCACCCGCTTCCCCGCCGACCGCGACGGACGGCCCCGGGTCGAGGTGGACGACCTCCGCCACGTCGAGCTGCGCCGTCGGAGCGCCGATGACGAAGCCGGCGCCCGCGACGCGCTGAGCGCGGAGCTGGCCAGGCCCTTCGCCATCGCCACCGAGCCGCCCCTGCGGGCCCTGCTCGTGCGGCTGGCCGACGACGACCACGTGCTGCTGGTGACGCTGCACCACGTCGCCGGTGACGGTTGGTCGCTGGAGATCCTCGCCGGGGAACTGCGCGCGCTCTACGCGGGAGAGGACCTGCCCGAGCCCGCCGTGCAGTACGGCGACTTCGCGCTGTGGCAGCGCACCCGCCCGGCCGATGAGGCGGACCTGGCCTACTGGCGCGAGCGGCTGGCCGGGGTACCGCCCATCGACCTGCCCCTGGACGGGCGGCGCGGGGCCGTGGCCACCTTCGACGGCGACTCCTGCGCCTTCGAGCTCGGCCCCGACCTGCTGGCCTCCGCAGCGAACCTGGCCAGGGAGCACGACGCGACGCTCTACATGGTCGTCCTGGCGGTCTACCAGGTGCTCCTCGGCCGTCACAGCGGTCAGAGCGACTTCGCCATCGGCACGCCGGTGGGCGGGCGCCCCCGCAGCGAGCTGGAGCAGCTCATCGGCACGTTCGTCAACATGCTGCCCATGCGGGCCGACCTGGCGGGCGATCCCCCCTTCGCCGAGCTGCTCACGCGGGTCAGGCGTACCGCGCTGGACGCCTTCGAGCACCAGAGGCTGCCGTTCGAGCAGCTCATCGGGGAGCTGGGGCCGGCTCGCGACATCTCGCGCACCCCGGTCTTCCAGGTGGCGCTGGCCCTGCAGAGCTACGCCGAGGACACGGCCGCCTGGCCCGGCCTGGAGGTCGAGCCGTTCCCGATGGCGGCCATGGCCGCCCCCTTCGAGCTGGAGCTCTTCCTCACGGAGCGGCGCGCCGGGCTCGACGGGCTGTTCGTCTTCAACCGCCACCTGCTGTCCAGGGCCACCGTCGAAGACCTGGCCGCCCACTTCACCGCCCTGCTGCGCGCCGCCACCGCCGCCCCGCACCTGCGGGTGTCGGAACTGGAGATGCTGACGGCCGACGAGCACGAGCGCGTTCTGGCCTTCGCCCGCGGGCCGCGCCTGCCGTTCCCGGGGGACAGGACGCTGGGCGAGCTCTTCCAGGCGCAGGCCGCGCGCACCCCTGAGGCCGTCGCCCTGGAGTGCGGTGACCAGCGGCTCGGCTACGCGGAGCTGGAGCGCCGCGCCAACCGGCTGGCGCACCGCCTGCGCGCGCTGGGGGCGGGGCCCGGCACCCGGGTCGCGGTCTGCGCCGAGCGCTCCGTCGAGCTGGTGGTCAGCCTGCTGGCCGTGGTCAAGGCCGGAGCCGCCTACGTGCCGCTCGACCCCGAATACCCGCGGGACCGGCTGGACTTCATGCTGCGCGACGCCCAGGCCGTCGTGCTGCTGGCCCAGGAGGCGGTACGCGAGCGGCTGCCCGAGACCGGGATCGTGACCCTGGCCCCCGAGGAGCCTGGTGGTCCGACGGACGGGCCGCCGCACGGCCCGGCGCTCGCGTTGGGGAGCCCGGCTCACCCCGCGTACATGATCTACACCTCCGGCTCGACCGGCCGGCCCAAGGGAGTGCCCAACACCCACGCGGCCATCGGCAACCGGCTCGACTGGATGCAGCGGGCCTTCGGCCTGACCGGCGCCGACGTGGTGATGCAGAAGACTCCCGCCGGGTTCGACGTGTCGGTCTGGGAGTTCTTCTGGCCGCTCATCACCGGTGCCCGCCTGGTGCTGGCCGCGCCGGGCGGTCACCGCGACACCGCCTACCTACGCGATCTCGTCATCGGCAGCGGCGTGACGACCATGCACTTCGTGCCGTCGATGCTGGCCGCCTTCCTGGAGGAAGAGGGCATCGAGGCGTGCGCGTCGCTGCGCCGGGTGATCTGCAGCGGGGAGGAACTCCTGCCCGGCGTGGCCGCCCGTTTCTTCGAGCGGCTGCCGCGGGCCGAGCTGCACAATCTCTACGGACCGACCGAGGCGGCCGTGGACGTGACGGCGTGGCGGTGCCTGCCCGGCGTGCCTGACCTGCCGATCGGGCACCCGGTGCAGAACACCAGCATCCACATCCTCGACTCGCGGCTGCGCCCGGTGCCCTTCGGTGTGCCGGGCGAGCTGCACATCGGCGGGGTTCAGCTCGCCCTGGGCTATCACGCCAGGCCCGCGCTGACGGCTGAGCGTTTCCTGCCCGACCCCTACGGCTCTCCGGGCTCCCGCCTCTACCGCACCGGCGACCTCGCCCGGCTGCGCCGCGACGGCGCTGTGGAGTTCCTCGGCCGCATCGACAACCAGATCAAGATTCGCGGCCAGCGGGTCGAGCTCGGGGAGATCGAAACCGTGCTGCGCGAGCAGCCAGGTGTGCGCGAGGCGCTGGTGGTGGCCGGCGGCGACGGGCTCGTGGCCTACGTCGTCACCGACGTTCCCGACGCCGACCCGCGCACGGCACTCAAGGCGCTGCTCCCCGACCACATGGTGCCCACCGCCTACGTCCGTCTGGAGGCGCTGCCGCTCAGCCCCAACGGCAAGGTGGACCGCGCCGCGCTGCCCGCGCCGCCCGCGCCGTCCGCGCCGGCGCGTCCCG
>NZ_QNFZ01001062.1 GCF_003313395.1 Nonomuraea lactucae
AAGAAGTAGTCAACTACGAAGACCCGGGGACTTCTACATGGCCATCAGCGGCGACACGCACTTGGCCGTTGACAAGAACCCGCATGTCCGGTGGCAAGTGGACCGTACCGCAGGGCCTCCGAGGCCCGAGGAACGGAAGCCACGCGGCAGCAAGAACACCCTCCTTGGGAGACGGTGGTAGCACCTGTGGCATGCCTGCTGTGAGCTACGTAAACGCCTGTCATCACCCTCGATTCCGAGCCCCGCCGAAGGTACGGGTCGTGAGGAGCCGCGCTGTGATCCCCACCCGCACGGCATCCGATGGCAAGCCGATCCGGAGCGTCGGCGGCCGATCACCCCAACCTGTACGGAGGTGAAGGCTTAAAGAGGAAGCCCGGTATCTGCCTGGATCTCGTCTGCCACAGGTTCGCCCAGAGCCTCGGAGATGGCTGCGAACTCGTTGAGCGCGGCCTGCAAGTCGTCGACGATCTCGCGGGCAATCATTGCTGGAGGTAGCAGGCTATCTGCATCTTCCAGCGCTGGGTCTTTCAGCCAGGTGATGTCCAGATTCACCTTGTCGCGCTTGAGTAGTTCGTCGACTTCAAACATCTTGAATCGCTCAGACTCGACCCGCTCGCTCCGCGGTTTGCCTGGTAGGTACTTGGTGACGAAGTCATCCAAGTGCGCTCGACGCATCGGCCGGGTCTTGAGGGTGAAGTGTTGGCCGACTCGGAAGTCATAAACCCACAGTTTTGTGGTCCAGGGCTGGCTATCAGTTCGTGGGCTCTTCTTGTCGAAGAAGAGTACGTTCGCCTTCACGCCTCCGGCATAGAAAATCCCGGTCGGTAGGCGTAGTAGTGTGTGAACGTCGAATTCCTTGAGCAGCCGCCTTCGGATCGCCTCCCCTGCTCCGCCGTCAAACAGCACGTTGTCTGGCAGGACGACTGCGGCCCGACCGCCAATCCTCAGCACCGACATGATGTGTTGCAGGAAGTTGAGCTGCTTGTTCGTTGTGGTGGAGCGAAAGTCGGTGCGGTCGTACGAGATGTCTTCCTTGTCCAATCGGCCGTCCGAACCGTACACAGTGATTGAAGACTTCTTACCGAACGGCGGATTGGCCAGCACCAGGGATACTCGCTCATCGCCACTGGGCTGCTTCGCCAGTGCGTCGCGCACGTCGATCAGGGATGGGCCGTCGCTTGTGCCGACTCCGTGCAGGATCATGTTCATTGCTGCCAGGCGCGCGGTTCCCGGAACCAGTTCGACACCTCGGATCGCGCCCAAGGACAGATGATCCTGCTGCGTCTTGGTCATCCGGCCCTGGTACTCGCGGGCGATGTATGCGTGCGCAGCGATCAGGAATCCGCCGGTGCCGCAGGCCGGGTCGAGGATCGTGTCATCCGGAGTGGGTCTGGTGACCTCGACGATCGCATTGATCAGCGCGCGGGGGGTGAAGTACTGACCTGCGCCGGTCTTGACGTCCTCAGCCCCCTTCGCCAACAGCCCCTCGTACGCGTCACCCTTGATGTCCACCCCGGCAGCGGCCCACTCCTGCTTGCCGATCAAGTCCACAGCGAGCTTCTGGAGCTTTGCGGGATCTGTGATCTTATTCTGGGCTTTGGCGAAGATCGTGCCAAGGTTTGTATGCGGGTTCTTCGCCAACTCGATCAGAACGTGTCGGTAGTGCCGCTCAAGTTCCTCGCCTTTCTTTGCAACCAAGGAAGACCAGCCCAGGTGCTCCGCCACGAGCCGACTGGGGACATCAGCCAGGTCGTTCTGGAACTGTTCGTCAGCGATCTTCAGGAAAAGCAGATATGAGAGCTGCTCCACATAGTCGATTGTCGAGAGACCATCATCACGCAGCACCGTGCAGTAGTTCCACAGTTTCGCGATCAGCGAGTTTGTCTCAGTCTGCACTACTGCAGCACTCGTACTCGAAGGCATTTCAACTGTCACAGCGCAATCTCTTCCTGAATGCCAATGGGCACGATCGTGGTATTCGGTGGCGAGAGGACTTTCTTGGCGGCAGCGGGCTTCCGGGTGCGGGCTGCTTTTGGCTGGCCAGCGCGTTCGGCGTCGATCCGTTTTAGCAGTTCTGTCGCTGGCTGGTCTGTCAGATCTCGTGGAACTAGTTTCCCAGTGAACGCCGCTTGAAGCAGTGATTTGCGGAGAACGACCGCCTCATGCCGAAGCGCTGAGATGGCTTTTGCAAGACGGTTTGTCTGTGTCCGCCATTCCTGCATCGCAGCTAGATACTCCTGTTGCTTGGCAAGCGGCGGCACAGGGATTCTGATCCCCTTGACCTTGCGAGTGCTCAGAGTATGTAGACCGCTGGTGCTGATCGCAGCTGCACGGATGCTGGCCGAGACATAGGATGAGTTCCATATAAATTCCAGGAATTCGCCATTAACTCGCGGTCCTGGTCTGACTCGAATCAAATGATTCTGGTGAACGCAATCGCGGATTTCGTCACGCCACATCGCGGCGCGTCCTATCTGGTCGGGACTACCGTTACCCTCTACTACGAGCAGATCGCCGGCTTGAAGTCGCCATCGCTCTAGATCGCCGTCAAAGAGCTCGACCTCATGAACGTCTTCAAGATCGAGACTACCGCGCGGCACGTTGGCTACCCGCAGGAACGGAAACTTGTTGGTCGTCGGCTTGCGCTTCGGGTTTTTAAGAATACCGCCCTGCACTTCGGCTACTTCGGCGATAGATAGCTCGCTGCCCTGAGTGGCGGCATCGGTTATCAGGTCGTCGAGCGCAGATTGCCAAAGTGCATCGTTCTTAGAATGCGCCGCCGCGAGGTAATCCACAGCCGCATCAAGCCGAGACAGATGGTCTTCGAGTGCTTCGACGATCCGGCGTTGCTCAGCCAAGGGCGGGACCTGAAGTCGAATCTTCCCCAAGTTCTTCCGTGAGATTCGCTTTCGTGTGGTTCCCGATTGGTATGAAGAAATCTGCTCACGCACGCTAGGCGAATTAAGAGACCACATGAGCCACCTGGGATCGACGCTTTCTCTCCCGGGACGAATAACGCATACATCTACAACAGTAACGGCTGGACGCTTAATATCCGGGTAAATGCATGCACGACCAAGCGGTTCCGGCATGCGTGCAAGAAGGATGTCGCCCGGCTGCAGGAAGGTGCATCGGAGCTCTGCGGCTTTATCAGTAGTTAGCGATCGATCGCTGCGGTCACGAAAAGCGCCATCCCCTACATCGGCAAGTTGGACAAGCCTGACTTCGCCAAGAGGATCTTGATCTTTGCTTTCAACCCAGTCGCCATCCGCAAAAACACCATCTGCAGCAATCAGGTCAGCTAGGGATGCTTCCGCCCAACCGGGCGGCAACGTCTCGCTCAAGCCAGTTCTCGATCCATCTCGGCGATCAGGTCACGAGCGGCGTCCCTGCCGCCAAAGTCGCGGATCAGACCGGCCTGGCCGCCGCGCTGCGTAAAGGGTACGCCCTTGATGTCCTCGACCGTGATGCCAACGCCAATAGCGACGACATCGCGGATCTGCTCCAGCCACCACCGCTGATCAGCAGTGAACTCGGCGCCAGCCTGTTCCTGGCGGGCCAACCACGCGGCGAAACGCTCCTCGATTACGCTGCGGTAGGGCTTGAGCTCGCTGTCCATGCCGAGCTCGTAGCGGATCAGGCTAACCAGATCGGGCAATTCGGCGTTCCCCCGGGGTGAGTCCGTGGCCTTGCCAAGGGTTTCGTAGGCGTCCCACAAGATGTCGGGAGTCCAGACATGCGGCGGTCGCTTGATTCGGGCGGCGAGGTCCTTGAGTTTGGCTAGGGCATCGTGTCCGCCGCCCCGGCTCTCGGTCAGGACCTGGATCGCGGTGATCTCGTCGCGATGCTCCTCTAGGAATTCATGCCAGGACCCGACCATGGAGCCCGCGCGCTCTTCGCGCTGTATCTCGACCAGGCTGAGCACATCGTCCTTGGTCGTCTCGTCATAGGTGATGTCGTGATCGCGGCGAATCTCCAGGATGCGGTCCCGATAGGCCGGGTTTCCGGTGAGCGGTGCAATCGCGTCTTCGACCAACTTGCGGGCCGCAACCGCACCACCTTCCAGACGGGCGTTCTCTTGAGCGTCGGGGTCAATGGCTCTGACGATGCCGCGGGCAAGCGCGACGATCGGGACCCCACCACCGACGGTGGCGAGTTCTTCACGCTCTTCAGGAGTGATCTGCTGATTGAGCCGAGATAGACGGCCTGCCAGCGCAGCGGCCTCGGTGACATTGATTGCCTTGGTAGCGCACTTCTTGAGCAGCTTTTCCAAGCTGATCTGCTTCTCGGTGGCGGACATCAGCGGCTTGGAGTCCACCAATGGGGAGTCCGTCACTCCCACCGCGTCAAGCAGGATGAATCGAGTCTTGGAAACCTGATCGTTCGCTCCGGGAGTCACGTCGCGCAGCTCTTCGGCGTCAAGAGTCCGCGCACCCCGACCCTTCATCTGCTCGAACAGCACCGCGCTGCGAACCGCACGCAAGAAGATGACGCATTCCAGAGCACGGACGTCGGTACCAGTGGCGATCATGTCGACGGTCACGGCGATGCGCAAGGCGGCGTCATGCCGTAGATCATTGATCAGGGTATCGGGGTTCTTTCCTGCGGCCCGGACCTTGTAAGTGATCTTCGTGGCGAATTCGTCACCCTGTCCGAAGACCTGTTTGGCGAGGTCGAGCACTTCCTCGGCGTGGTTGTCGTCCGCAGCGAAGATAAGGGTCTTGGGCAGCACCTCACGGTCAGAGAACCAGCGTCTCCAGTTGTCACGGTAGGTCGTAAGCACCGTACGAATGTGGTCTTCGGCAATGACCGTGCGCCCGAGCTGCCGGTTGTTGTACACGTAGTCGTTGTCGAGCTGCTCTAGGCGCTGCGCGCGTGTCCTGCGGTTGCGGACCTTGACCGTGGTGCCCTCTTCGATCAGCGAGCCTTCTTCGCCGATTTTCGTTGACAGGCGCACTACGTCAAAGTCGACATTCACCCCGTCCGCGACAGCCATCTCGTAGGTGTACTCCGAGACCAGGTTCTGACGGAAGAAGCCCAAGGTCTGCTTGGTCGGGGTTGCGGTCAGCCCGACGACGTGCGCGTCGAAGTAGTCGAGTACCCCGCGCCAGAGCCCGTAGATCGAGCGGTGGCACTCGTCCACCACAATCAGGTCGAAGGACTCGGGCGGGACCCGCGGGTTGTATTCGACGCTGACCGGGGCGTCTGTCTCATACTGAGCGTCGGTGTCCTCCGCCGCATCATCCGCCGTGTCGTCGTTCACCACCGCTTCGCCCCGCAGCAGCGCGTACATCTTCTGAATCGTGCAGATCAACACGCTGGAGGAATCCTGGATGTGGTCTCCTGCCAGACGCTCGACGTTGTACAGCTCGCTGAACTTCCGTCCGTCGTCCGGGGTGACGTAGTTGCGGAACTCCCCGAGAGCCTGCCGGCCTAGGTTGTTCCGATCCACCAAAAACAGCACCCTGCGGGCCTTGCCATGCTTGAGCAACCGGTAGGTCTCGGTCACGGCGGTAAACGTCTTACCGGCGCCGGTCGCCATCTGGATCAGTCCACGCGGCTTGTCACTGGCAAGGGAGGCTTCGAGGCCGGTGATGGCCTCGACCTGCGCGGGACGTAGCCCGCTGGTCTCCAGAATCGGCAGGTGCTTGAGTCTGGCCCGATAGGTGGGGGCCTCCGGAAGGTCGTCGGCCTCCCGCATCCACTCGGCAAGAGTTTCCGGGCGGTGGAAGGAGAAGACTTCGCGGGTGCGGGCTTGCGGATCAAGGCGATTGAGGAAGACCGTCTCCGTGCCAGTGGTCGCGTAGCGGAACGCGAAGGGCTCCTCCCTGCGCCAAGCCGCGAGAGAATGCTCTTTGGGAGCGTCGGCGGCGTAGCGGGCGTTCTGGGCCTGGGCCGCGCTCAGGGTTTCGCCTTCGCGCTTTGCTTCGATCACCCCGACGATCTTCCCGTCCACATAGAGTACGTAGTCTGCCGTACCGGATGCGAGACGGAACTCTCGAACGGCGACGCCACATCCGGCAATGGGATTGAGGTTCCTTACGTCCTGGACCAGCCAGCCAGCCTCGGCCAGCTTCTCGTCAATCACCCGCCGGGCCTGTACCTCGTTCAGCGGCGCGGGACGAAGCGCGCGTTCCACGATGGTGGCTCGGTCGGTCGAAGAGACCTTCTTCGGGTCCGTCTTGAGCGCGTTGAAGCTCGCCTGCTGGGCGGCGCGGAGCCGCGACAGCTCGGCCAGCAGCGCCTCGTTCTGCGCTCGCAGCTCCTCATGTCGAGACTGAGCCGTGGCGACCATGGAGTCGGCCACGACCCGTGCACGTTCATGCTCCTGCGCGAGATCGGCGACCTGATTGAGCTTCAACTGCGATTCGGTGAGGGCTGCTCGGTCTGCTTCTAGGGCCTTGCGGAGCTCGGTGATCTCGGCCGGATTCACCAATTCCGGCTCGACTGGCGGAACAAAAGCGGTAACTGTTCGGTCCCCCGACAGCGCTCGGTGAAGCCAGACCCCCAGTTCCCATGCGACCCGAATGCCTTCCAAAGCTCGGGACGTGTCGAACATGTGCCGGTGGGTCGCCTGATTGCCTGTCTGGCGCAAGGTGTCGAACGCCACGCGCACGGGCGGGGTCAGCATGCCCGCGTTGGCCAGCGCCGCGACACGGTGCACCTGATGGTCCCCCGACACACGCAGACCCGCGCGGGTGATCAGCTCCTCGGCCAACACCTCCCCGAACTGGCGAGTGTGAACCAACGCGGCATTCGAGTCGGTGAACACAACCGCTTCGGCTTGGGCGCCATAGAGCGCAAGAAGCGGATTATGAGTGAACAACCGCCCAAAGTTCGCAGAGGAACGCGCCAGATCAGCAAGCCGCTTGTCCACATCGCCCCAATCACCGAACCCCGACATTTAACGTCCCGCAAATCATACGCAACACTTTGCGCAAACCTGATGCCTATGACATCGCATAGCTGGCATTCGGTTTGTATTATCGGGAGTTTCAGGTCATCCGAAAGTGCGCATGATTGCGTGGGCGGCGTTGGCCGCGACCGGCCGCAGAGCCGCAGCGCGGCCAACGTCCGCCCGACGCGCGCGGGGCGCCGCAGGCGGCTCGCGCCTTGATGACGTACAGAGAAGTTGCTTTCTGATCTTGCTTCTTTCTGACCCGGTGCTGTGTCAGCCTTCCTGGTGGACGAGCTGGGCGTCATCCCACACTCTCTGGAAGCTGGCGAGGTAGGCGTTGGCTGGGCCGTCTTCATCAGTCCGGCGCAAGTGCATGACGAGAGCGTCAGCCGCTGGTGTGGCGTAGGCGTGGGTGTTTACCAGGAGCTCGTTGTCGGCGCGGTAGATGGAGTTGTACAGCACTGTGCGGTGCAACCGGATCTCGACGCCCTGGACGCCCAGGAGTGGCCGGTAGAGCGTGAGTGCGTTCGTGATCCGTGCGGCCATTACGCTGCTGCCGATGCCTTCATCTGCTCCGCGGCAGGCGACTTCGGGGCTGTCTGGGTCGCCGAGGAGGATGCGGACATTGACGCCCGTGCTGGCGCGGCTTGTCAGGATGTCGAGGAGGCCGCGGTCTTCGGCGAGGAAGAGGGCGCTGTAGGCGAGGATGCCGATCTGTGCCGTCGCTCTTTGGAATAGGTTGCGCCACACCCTGTGGGGGACGCACCAGCGGTGTGGGTAGATCGCTTCGACGCCGTCGGTCAGATCTTGATGCCGTTGGGCGACCTCAGGCCAGAGGTCTGCCTCGTCGACGTGGAGGAGGTCAGCGAGGGCCCATCGGTGGCGAGGGTAAGGGGTGCGGCCCTTGAGCCAGCGGGCGACGGTCTTGGGGTCGACGGCTAAGGCGGCGGCTACGTCGGTCGTGGTGAGCCGGGCTGCCGCCATGGCGTAGCGCAAGTTGTTGTTCATGGGCTCCGCCTGCTCGAAACGGTCTTGTGCAGCGACGTTAACATCAGACGTCCCCAGACGTCCCTAAGTTGTGGTGTTCTCGCCCCCGTCCTCGGGGTGAACCTCGACGCGTACACCGAATCGGGAGCGCGTCAGGAGGAACGAGGATGCCGACGAGCAAGACAGTCAAAGAGCAGCAGCGGGCGTACGCCGAACGGCTGCTGACCGCACTTGGCAGGGAGCTGGCCGTGCGGGAGATCACGGCGGTGCTGGTGGTGGCGCAGGACGGGCGGCCGGCCTTGGACGTGACCGACAGCCGGTGCCGGATGCGGCGGGTATTTGTGCAGCTGCCGTTCTGCTGGTTCTACTGGGGCGATCAGGGCGACGAGCGGGTGTCCTTCCTGCAGATGCCCGCCGCAGTGGACCGGATCGTGCAAGCCGCCCGCGAGGGGTGGCGGGAGGGTGAGCAGGGCGAGCTCAGTATTGATCTGAGCAAGATGATCGATGCCCACCGCGGCTGACACGGTGGCCGGCGAGCGGTGGTTGACCGGGGGGCGGGTCTACACGCAGATCGCCGACCGGCTGCGGAAGCGGATCGCCTCGGGGGAGTTCCCGCCGGGCAGTGCGCTGCCGTCTGAGGCGGCGTTGGGCCGGGGCTTCGGGGTCGCGCGCAACACGGTCCGGCGTGGGCTGGCGATCCTAGAGGACGAGGGGCTGCTGGTCACCATCCCGTCCAAGGGGCGGGTGGTGTGCGGTGCCGGGGCGGCGGCGCCGTACCGGTATCAGGTGATCGCTGCTGAGCTTCGCGAGCAGATCCAGCGTCGGCAGCTCGCTGCGGGTGCTGCTGTGCCGAGCGAGGCCGAGTTGCGGCGGCGCTTCGCCGCTTCGCGCAACACGGTGCGGCAGGCTCTGGCCGTGCTGGAGCGGGAGGGCCTGGTCGTGGCCGAGCACGGCCGGGGACGGTTCGTCTGCGTAGAGCGCGAATGCCGGGCGGGAGAGTGAGACGTCCTGGGACGTCTCACCTCCCGTATAGGTGGGCATGGGTCCCTGATGTCTATCGTGTGGCTCGTGGGACAGGTTGAGTGGGCGTACGGGCTGGCGAAAGACTTGCTGGCGACCGTGTTGCCCCGGCGGTGGGCGCACACGCAGGGGGTCGCCGAGCGGGCCGAAAGCCTGGCTCCGATTTTCGGTGCGGACACCGATGCGTTGATCGCTGCCTCGCTGTTGCATGACATCGGATACGCCCCGGACCTGGTCGACACGGGCATGCATCAACTCGATGGCGCCCGGCACTTGCGGGATGTGGCCGGTGCCGAGGGTCGGCTGTGTCGGCTGGTGGCCTACCACTCGTGCGCGGACAACGAGGCGCGGCAGCGGGACCTGTTCGACGTGCTGGCGGCCGAGTTCGACACGGAACGGCCGGACCTGGCTCGGGCTTTGACCTACTGCGACATGACGACCGATCCGGATGGCCGGCACCTGGACGTGCGGGATCGGCTGGCGGAAATCCATCTTCGATACGGCCGTGACCATGTGGTGAGCCGCTCGATCACGGCGGCAACGCCGTGCATCGTGTCCTCCGTCCGGGTGGTAGAGGCGGCGCTGGAGCGTGCACGACGCTGATGCGTTGCTGCCGAGTGGCAGAGCCTGCGTAGATGGTTATGGCAATGATGCCCCAGCCGGCCAGCACCCCTCTGGCCAATTATGGTTAGCGCTGGGAGCCGACAACACCGCCCAGTAGCGGTCCGTGCAACACTTCCTGGGACAACACAACGCCGGTTAGCCGGGCTGCGAGCGTCAGTGCTCCGTTCACTGTCGGAAGAATGGGGATGATGTCTTCGTCCTCGCCGTCGTCCTCGTCTTGCGGGACGTAGTCTCCCGGGACGTATGTGGGATCGAGGCCGGCCTCCCGCATCACGCTCAGGAGGCGATCCGGATCGCTGCCATACCGCCATCCGGGTTTCCTCGGATCGAAGGAGGTCAGCCGCTCCCCGTCGATGGCGTACACGAACATGTCGTTCGCGTAGTCGTGTCGCAATACGGATACGACCTCCGTTCCGGCCGACAGCGCTCGCAAGGCATCGGGCTCTGTCGCCTCGCTGCCGTTCCGCTCGATGAGAACGACCCAACCCACAAGACGCCCAGCAAGAACCGTGTGAGGGAACAATCCCTCGTCCATCAGTTCCTGGTAGCTCAGCGGCCGGATGCTCTCCTCGGAGGCACCTAACCGCCGTAGTGCCTCTGCATCATCGAGGTCTCGCACGAAGGTCAGACACCACACGTCGCCCAGCTCCCACCCATGGGCAAGCCAGTCGACATCGGCATAGGTGATCTCCACTCCAGCGCTCCTCGTCCGTATCCGCACTCCGATTGGGAAGAGGGGTACGGGACGCAGCCGCCCCGCACCCCTCGAGTCACCCTAGGACAACTTGACCCAGAATCCATCCCTCTTCAGGATGCGATTGTTTCCGTACCAGGCCCCCAGGACGTGGCCGTGAGCCTGGTTATGGGTGGCCCTGATCAACCGGACCGAGTAGTTGAAGTCGGGATTCGCCCCAAGGGATCCCTCGTCGGTCGAGGCGAAGGGGAATTCGTCGCAGTTCTTGGCCAGCGGGTCGTACTTGACGTCACTGATCCACGTCTTCGCGATCTCCCTGTGGCATACCGCCTCCGACTTGGTTCGTTGCGCGGCGTTGAGATCGTAGAGCGGGTCGCTCACGATACGGTGAATCGGTCTCTGCGGAGATCCTCCGGGCATGTCCTTACGCCGTCCGGCCGAATGGGGATAGGAGGGCCCGCCGAGAGCCGGGTAGGTGGGCGAGCTGTTCGGGTCTGTCAGTGCCTTCCTGATGTGGTCGTACTGCTCCTCCCACGTCTGGCCCTTGTCGTTGACATCGTTCCGCCTCATCTCCATGTAGGGCTTGAGATAGGTGAAGACGCAGCCGTCGGAAGGGGTGTACACGTACGCCGCGGAATCACAGCGAACCTGGAACTCCTTGTCGCTGACCCCTGCCTTCGTCCAGAGGTTGACATACCTGGTCTTGCTGCCGATCGGCGTCACCTTGACCAGCAGAGAGAAGCGGCAGGTCGCCTTCAGGTCCTTACCTTCCGCGCCAACCGCGCTGGAGCTCATCCCCCAGTTTTCCACCGGGCTGGAATTCCAGGATGCTTGGGGCTTCTCCCGGAGGTTCGGGCCGAACGGCGAAGTCTGTTTCGGTTGACAGTGCGTGCTGTCCGGATAGCCCTTCGGCTTGAGCTTCAGCCCCACAGACGTGGTCGCGAGCGTTCCGCTGCCGACAACGTTGTCGAATTTGGCTTGGATCACGACCGCGCGGCTGCTCTGGTCGGCATCCACTAGGAGGGTGATGTCCCCCTTGACAGTGCCCTTGACCGTCAGGACATTGTTCACCCTCTCTGCATCCACCGCGACCACTTGTCCGGAATAGCATCCGGAGAATCGGCTGCGGAAGTTGGTGAACCGCGGTGCCGCCCTAGCCACGTCGGCGTCACATTGCTCATAGCTTGTGTACCGAAGTGGGTGGGACTTCCCTGTGGGCCACGGCAAGGGGTTCGCCGCCAGCGGGGTGGCCCCCTTCGTCTCTCTCGACTCGCGGGACGTGACAGATACGCGCGACGCGCTGGTTGTAGCGACCGGGCTCGCCGTCTCTCCCGGGTGTGCGTAGAGCTCGCTCACCTCGGCCGCAGACAGCGTTCGGGGGAAGACCCAAAGGTCGTCGATACCGCCCTTGAGGACCGTGCCTATGGTGAAAGGGCCGTCGGCATGCCAGGGACGGAAACTGATCGTCTGCGTTTTGATCAGGTTTCCGTTGAGATACAGGGACAGGGACCTGGAGTCTCCGTCATAGGAACCTGACAGATGGAACCACTCGCCCACGGGAGGAGCGGTCTCGGAAACGGCTCCCTCTTCGGAACTCGTCGCCGAGTCCGATTGCTTCATGGTGAACACCAACCCGTGAGCCGGGTCGACACCGAGATGGAAGGGAGCGGTGCTGGTGCCCTTCTGCTCGGCGATCGTATAGCGTCCGTCTCGGTCATCGAGACGGACCCAGCCGGCGATGGCGAAACTCTCGTCCGTACGGATGACGGGCGTGTCCACGGCGGCCAGTGGCTCATCGCCAACATTCGCCGGATCGACCGTCAGAAGCTGCCAGTCCGACCATGGCGAGGTCGCGGTGGCCGAAGCGGCACGGGCACGCCAGCGCACCAGCCATCCGTCCGCCAGCTTCCCGGCCGGGACGGTCACCGAGGCTTGCGTTCCGGCCGTCACATTGTCGGCGTTGCCGGCCCAGATCTGCCCACTGCCCTGTTGTGGTGCGGCTGGGTCGTGCTCGATCTCGAAGTCAGCACGAAGCGTCCCGCCTGCTGGATCGTTCGCCTGAGCCCGTAGCTGGGGGGTGAGACTGGACGTGGTGGTCTTGCCGTCAACCAGAGCCGAGGGAGTGACCTGCAGAGCGCTCACAGACGGCCCTGAGGGCAGATCGGGCACGTCGATGGTGGCCAGTTGCCAGGCCGACCAGGCCGACGCGGTCGCCGCGGCATTGTTGACGGCTCGGGCACGCCAGCGCACCTTCCATCCGTCGGTCAGCTTGCCCGCCGGGACGGTGACAACGGCCTGCCCTCCAGAGGGCACCGCTGCCGAGGCTCCTGCCCAGATCTGGCCGGTTCCCTGCCCCGTGGCGGCCGGGTCATGCTCGATCTCGAACTCGCCGGTGAGGTCACCGCTCACGGTGTCGGCGACAGTAGCGGCCAGTTGCGGGGTGAGCGAGCCTGCCACTGTCGTGCCGCCTACAACCTGCGATGGCGTGATCGCCAGCGCACTGGCGGAGGGTGAAGAAGCCGGGCCGCTGCTGGTAATGGTCAGTTTGGGCGGGATGGCAAAGTCGGTGTCTTCCGAGGCGGTGAACACTCGGTAGTTGTTGACGTTGTCCTCGCCGGGCGACTTCAGGACCAGGCCGTGGTTGGCCGCCCCGGCTGCCCAGTCCTGGGCGATGCCGGTTACGTTCCACTCCATGGCGTCCGGCCAGGTGGCGCAGTTCTGGTTTACACCCTTGGTGTTAGTAGATGCATCCTCGGTGGTGAACGCGGGCGTGTTGTCCCAGTGCACGTTGTCCGGATCCCAGGCACTGGTCAGGCGGGCGGTCTGGATACCCGCGCCGACCGTGGTACCGCAGTTCTGGGCGTCGATGGTGTTCATGGACAGCTTGGCGTCGGTCACTGTGCTGCCCGGCAGCGTGGCGGTGTCGAACTTCAGGTGCACGCGGTACTTGAAGCCACCGGCCTGGGTGCCGGCCATCATGAACGGGCTCGTGGGGTCGGCCGGCCAGTCCGCGTCGCTACTGGAGCTCACTTCGACGTCGGAGCTAAGCGGCAGCGCTACCGTCGGATCCACCCGTACGGGGTAGATGGTGTCGGTATTGGTCAGGAACGCGTGGTCTGGCTTGAGCACCAGCTCCGTGTGCCCCTGCTTGGCGACAACATCAGTGTTGACCTTGGCGCTCTTGGCCAATGGCCTACGACCCTTCGCCCTGCCGTCCCACATGACCGGCTGTGCGGCCGAGGCGACGAGTTGCTTGTCGTTGTCCGTCAGCAGCAGGCGCCCGCCCTTGCCCTCCGAGAGCGTCAGGCCGGTGCTCTCCACGCCGATGCGCAGCTCCAGTGGCCTGGCGGGCCGCTCACGCAGTACGACGTCATGCCGGAACCCGGTCGGCAACAAAGTCACGACAAGGTCGCCGCCCTTACCAGCAGCGTCGGTGAACGTGGCTACTCCCCCCTTAACCGTAGGCTTCGGGAGTGGCGTCGGCCAGGACAGCGCGTAAGTCCTCCCTTGAGGACGCGTCATTGTCACGAACGGGCCTGAGCCGCCGGTGGAAATCTCGACCGAGGTCCCGCCTGCGATCGCCTTCGGCTTCAGCACACCGTCCCGCTCCGCCAGGGTGGTGTCGATGGGAACCCACGCGCTGCCGCGCCTGATTCGCATCGGGCCCGCGGTCACCTCCGTGGTGAACGAACGGCCGTCCGGCATGGCGTACGTGATGCTGGTCTCCGAAGTCTCCTCGGGAACCTCCACCCGCTTGTCCTGCTTGACCGCCTTCAGGGCGGCGGCGCGCCTCGCCTCGGCGGTGGCCTGGCTCAGCGGTTGGTCGGCGGCGGGAGTGTTCGACAGTGCCGTACCGGTCTTGCCCGGGATCCACGTCGTACCGCTCTTCAGGGTCGCCTTGTTGCCTTCGACCGTGGAATCGGCCGCTGTGGTGCCGGTGGCCTCGTCGAACAGCCAATGGGCTACGGCCGACTTGGGCGCTGGGGACTGCATCGGGTCCTCCCCGATGTCTGGGTTGCTCCACCGCTCAGTCTCCTCTGGCGTCATGCCATCAGGGAGAGCGGCATCCTTCAGCATGGAGCCGACGGCCTCCGTGGACTGTTCAGCGTCGCTCTCGAGCTGCGTGGGCGTGACGGCGTCGGGATCGGCCGGCTCGTAGTCCACCGAGTCGTCCATGTGGCCCAAGACCTCATCGAGGGTGGGCGCGGAGCTGCTGCGCGGTCGGACGTACACCGCCTGCATCGGCACCGCCGCCGGCTCATATTCGATGAAGAGCACGGGGCCGCGGGGGGTGAAGGGGTAGGTGTCGTAGCCGCCGTATTCGTCAGAGCGGTAGTAGCGCCAGTTCTGTGCGACGGTTTCGCTCGCCGAGATGAGTCGCACGCCGTTGTCAGGTTGGCCGTCCATCCAGGCTTGGACCATCTGCTCGATGGAGAAGTAGAGTTCGCCTTCGCCTTCGGGGCAGCGAGTGGCACTGTAGGCGCCCTTGTTTCCGTATTGGCCGCTGGTGGTGATCGACGGTTGGTTGCTCCAGGTGAGCGTGGCGATGTTCCAGTCGGTGGTGATGCGGTGGGCGACGACGCCGGGGCTGTCGGTGTCGGTGCAGGTGTGGGAGTCCTGGTTGTGCAGGCGCAGGTCGGCGTTGTGGACGGTGCCGCCTTCGAGCGGGGTGCCGTGGATATTGAAGCGGATGTAGCTGCGATGGGTCTGGGAGCCGCTGTGAGATCGGCCGGCCAGTAGCCAGGGCAGCGTGCTGTTCTCCTGACCGCTGGGCTTGACGTTGCTGACGTGAGTGTCGCCGGCGATGCCGGTGCCCTCCCAGGTTTCGCTGGCGGTGGTCACGGTCACCGGGTAGGCAATGGCAGGGTCGGTGAGGAAGCTGGCTTTCGCGGTGAACACGACGCTGTCGCCGTCGGCCGTGCGCTCGATCTCGGCTGATGCTTGGCCGATGAGCCCTTGGTCGGGGTCTTTCAGCGCGGCGGCGTCCACCATGGTCGCTTGCCCCAAGGAGGTGACTTGCTTGCCCTTGGCGTCCAGCACGCCGGGGGCCTTGTCGGGGCCGTTGCCGAGCTTGAGCCCCTTGGGCAGGCGCATCGGCACGCGGAGCTTGACGTCCTTGGCGGGACGCTGCCGGATGACAACGTCATGTCGAAAGCCGCTCGGCGTTACGGTGACGACCAGGTCGGTGCCCGGCCCGTAAGCCGATGGGTAGGTAGCGGTGTTGCCTTTGACCACGGGCTTGGGCAGCGTGGTGGGCGCGGCGATGGCCGTCCGGCCCTTGTCGTCGGTGTAGCTGACGGCGGTGGAGTCACCGCCCGGGGACAACTCGAGGTCGCCCTCGCTCGCCTTGGGCCGCAGCACGCCGCCCTCCTCGACCAGCGTGGGGTCGACCGGCTGCCACGCGCCGTCCTTCTTGACCCGGACCGGAGTACTGGACAGCTCGGCGCGCAGGGTCTTGCCGTCGGGGTTGGCGTAGTAGGTGCCGGTCTCCGAGCGCAGCGCTTCGATCTCGACGCGCTTGTTGTCCTTCTTGGCCTTTGCCAAGGCGGCGCCGGTTGGTGTGTCGGTGCCTGTCGGCCGAGCGGTGGGGCTGGGGGATGGCGTGGGCCCCTGGGCGATCGCGGGCGCGGCCATCAGCGATACGGGTAGCACCAAAGCAGCGATCAGGGCGGCGTGGCGGCGCGTCCGTGCGGGTAAGCCGGACGCTGGTGGTCGTATTTTCACTCCGGCCTTTCGGGCGAGATGGGCAAAACGGAGTGATCATCACATAAGCCGCAAATAAAAGTAAAGATCGTTTTCAGTAACGGGACCGACGTCCTCCGTAAGGGCACCGGCGAGCAACACCTGCGCACCGGAAGATCCCCTCACCGCTCAAATCTGCGTCTTAGATGATCAGCCGCAGGTCAGTACCAGGGTGGCGGGCAGGGAGAGTCAGGGGTGGAGGAGGCTGCGGCGGTCTTCCCCAGGTACGCCGAGAGCTCCGGCAGAAGCTGACGGATTCCGCTCTGGTAAGAGCCAGGTACTCCATTGCGGAGCAAACGATTGGGTGGCGTGGAAGCCGCTCTGATCAGCCGATGTGCGGCAGGCCGCTGCCGGATAGGTAGTGCTCGATCCGCATCCGCATCGAGGCGGCCATGGGCAGGACCAGGACCTGGTCGCGGGGCACCCATCGCACCTCGCGGGACTCGCTGCTCGGGGTCGGGCTGCCGGAGGTGGGGCGGGCGGTGAGGACGATGGAGAACTCTTGGCGGGCCTCGCCGTTGGAGGTGTAGAGGATGATGTGTGCGGGGTCGGTGTAGGTGCCGGACAGGCCGGTGATCTCGCAGGTGATACCGGTCTCTTCGAGCGTCTCGCGGACGGCCGCCTGCGGCAGAGATTCGCCGAGGTCGATGGCTCCGCCGGGCAGCGCCCAGTTGTCGTTGTCGGTGCGGTGGATCATCAGCAGGTCGCCGGCCTGGTTGGTGACGATGACGTTCACGGACGGGACCAGGCTGTTGGGCTTGGGCGCGGTGGGGTCGTGGTGGAAGTCGATGCGCCTGCCCATGGTTCAGGACTCTACCGGGGTGGCCTTGGCCCACACCTTTTCGAAGCTGTCGGCGTAGGTGGCGACCATGTCGCCTCCGGCCACCCGGCGCAGGTGCAGGACGGGGGCGTTGCCGGCGCGGGTGCCGTACACGTGGGTGTTGATCAGGTATTCGTCGTCGGCACGGTAGATCGAGTTGTACAGGATCGTGTCGTGCAGCCGGATCTCGATGTTCTCTATGCCGCGGATGGGCAGGTAGAAGACCAGGGCGCTGCGGATTTGGGCGGCCATGCTGTCGCCGACGCCTTCGTCTGCGCCGCGCTGGGCGACCTCTGGGCTGTCGGGGTCGCCGAGCAGGATGCGCACCCGTACCCCGGCGCGGGCCTTGTCGGCGAACAGGCGGACCAGGCCGGCGTCGTCGGCGAGGAACAGGCCACTGTAGACCAGGACGTTGATCTCCTCCGACGCCCCCGCGAACAGGCGTCCCCAGATGTCCCGGGGGACAGTCCAACGATGAGGATAGATCGCGATGACCTCGCTGTGGGAGGCTGCGGCCACCTGGTCGCGGGACAGGGCGTCGGGCCACAGGTACGACTCGTCGACGCCCAGGTAGGAGGCCGTGGCGAAGCGGTGCTTTCGGTACGGCTCGCGCCCCTTGGTGATCCATCGCTCCACGGTCTTGGGGTCGACTTCGATCGCCTCGGCCAGGTCGGCGATGGTCACGCCTTTGTGCAGAAGCGCCGCGCGTAGCCGTTCGTTGGCCATCTCACCTGCCCAGTAGGGACGTCCGGGGACCGCAACATCGTAGGCCGGACGTCTTGAACATGTCCCGTCGTGTAGTGATCTCGTCCTGGCTCTCCGCCGCATTCTCGGTTGCACAACGCCACACCGGCCCCCAACCGAAGGAGGAGATGCCCCATGACGAACATGATCAGCTTCCTGGACGAGACGCCCGCGTGCGAGTGCGGCAACGCGCTGGCCGAGGGTCAGGTGCAGTGCTCCAAGTGCCTGGCGCGCGAGCGCTGGACGCGCAAGCAGCGGGCCAGGAACCGGCGCACCCGGCGGCGGGCCGAATCCCGGCGTCCCTCGCGCGGTCCCCGCACCGTCGCCGCGGCGGGGGTGAGCTGGACGTGAGCTGGCTCCCGCTGATCGCCGCCGGACTGCTCGGCGTCGCGCTGCTGGTCGGCTACTTCATGGTCCTGGTCGGCATCCGCCGCGAGGACAAGGCCATGACCCTGCGCCGTCAGGCGAACGGCGCGTCGGCGTCGCTGGCGCGCAAGGTCACCGGCTGCCACGTGAGGAACGGCGTGTCGTGGACGTAGTCAACTGCTCCTCGACCTTCGCCAGCCGTGCCGACAGATCCTGTACGGCGGTGCGCAACTCGGCGACCTCGCCCGCCAGATCACCGGCGGCGTCGCCGGCGGGTGGGGTGTCGGTCTCGTCGCGGACGAAGACGCCCTTGCCTTGCTGGCCGATGACCAGGCCCTCGTTGCGCAGGATGCCGACGGCCATCTTCACCACGCTCAGGGAGGCGTCGTACTGCTCGGCGAGTTGGGCGGTGGACGGCAGCGGGGTGCCGGGCGCCAGAGCGCCGCCTCGGATCTGGGTGCGGAGATCGTCGGCGATCTGCAGGTAGCCGGGTCGCCCGGTGTGCTTGACCATCGCGTCAATCTCACCACACCAAGCCAGCCACGCCAACATTGACATCTGAGCCAACCTAGTTAACTATGTCGGCTACGACGAACAGGAGGTCACACCGTATGCGCACCATCCCGATCCCGGTCGACACCGGCAAACTCACCATCACCTGCGTCAAAGCACCCCGCCCGCGGGTGCTCAACAAGGACACCGGCGAGATCAAGACCGACAAGAACGGCAACACCGTCTACGAGGTCACCGTCTCGGTCGAGGACGAGTTCGGCCGGATCGAACTCGTCAAGATCGGCATCACCGGAGAGCCGCCCATCACCGCCGGCGACCCGGTCAACGCCACCGGCCTGGTCGGCTACGTGTGGGAGCTGTCCGGCCGGTGGGGCATCTCATACCGCGCCTCGGCACTCCTGCCGATCAGGCAGGCCGCCGGTGTCTGACCTGCTGGCCTGGCTCGCGGCCCTCCCCCTTGCCGGGGTGGGGCTGTGGGCCTGGCGCCGCTGGCACCACCCGTCGTACTGGCTGCTCCTCGGCTACCCGATCGCCGCCATCTCCGTCCGTACATCGTGGCGGCGGGTCGCGCTGGGGTGCGGGCTGACCAAGAAGCGGCAACGCTGGTGGTTCACCACCGTCCCCGGCCTGATCGCCTCGACCGGCATCGTCAAAGTCAAACGCCGCTTCCAACGGGTCGCCGTCGACACCAAACCGTTCATGTGGCTACCGCTGCCCACACGGCACGGCTGGCGCGTCACCCTCCACACCCTGGAAGGCCAGACACCCGGCGACTACACCGACGCCGCCGAACGGCTCGCCCACTCCTGGGGCGTACACGCCATCCGCGTCTCCTCCCCCGGCCCGGGGCGGGTCGTCCTGGCCGCGACCATGCGCGACCCGCTGGTCACCGTCGACCAACTCCCCCCCTCGACCGACCTACTCAAGGTCACCGTGGGACGTCTGGAGACGGGCGGGCCGTGGGTGGTCGACTTCAAGACCGTCCCGCACTGGCTCAACGCCGGGGCGACACAGTCCGGCAAGTCCAACCTGGCCAACGCGCTCATCGTCGGCCTCGCCCCGCAACCCGTAGCGCTGGTCGGGATCGATCTCAAGGGCGGGGTGGAGTTCACCTCGTACGCGCCTCGCCTGTCAGCCCTGGCCACCTGCCGCGACGAAGCCGGACTACTGCTGGACGACCTGGTCGCGCTGATGCTCGACCGGATGGGCCTGTGCCGCCAAGCCTCCGCCCGCAACATCTGGCAACTCCCGCCCGCCCTGCGCCCGCTGCCCGTCGTGGTCCTGGTAGACGAGCTCGCCGAGCTGTACCTGATGGCCGACAAGAGCGAGAAGGACGAGATCGCCAAGACCTCGACCGCGCTGCTGCGGGTGGCCCAGCTCGGCCGGGCGTTCGGCATCTACCTGTTCTGCTGCGGCCAGCGCATCGGCTCCGACCTCGGCCCCGGCGTCACCGCCCTCCGAGCCCAGTGCTCGGGACGGGTCTGCCACCGGGTCAACGACCCCGAAACAGCGACCATGACACTCGGCGACCTCGACCCGGCCGCGCTCGCCTCGGCCCGCGCCATCCCCGCCGAAACCCCCGGCGTCGCCATCGTCGCCGGCCAAGACGGCCACTGGTACCGCGCCCGATCCTTCTACGTCAGCGAACAGAGGGCCGAACACGCCGCCCACACCCACGCCCACCTCACCCCCTCCTGGGAGGAGATCACCGCCCACTTGCCCGAACACGCCAACGCCTGAACCGAAAGGAGGGTGCACGATGCGACGCATCACCAGCTGGCTCCTCGACACCGGACCAGTCCTCGTCCTGGCACTCATCGCGGGCGCCGGATCGTTCACCCACATCCGCGACACCGCCACCGAACACGGCCAAACCGGCTGGATGTCCTGGGCCATCGCCGTCTGCATCGACCTCACCTGCGTCATGGCCGCCCGCGAACGCCAACGCGACAACAAGACCGGCCGACAGCGTCGCGGCCCCCTCTCCTGGCCCGTCCTCGTCCTGACCGGCGGCATCGCCCTGTCCCTGGCCGCCAACCTGCAACAAGCCGACCCCACCATGTGGGGCTGGATCACCGCGGCCACCCCGGCCGGCGCCTTCCTCATCGCCGTCTCCATGCTCGAACGCCGCGCCACCAGCGCCCCTCCCGAATCCTCTCCGACCCCTGCGCCGTCGACGGCGCTCGTCCCGGCCTCGTCTCACGACTCGACTCCTGTGCCGGCCCGTCAGGACGCCGAGAACGACACCCGCCGCGAGGGACCGGCCCCTGCGCTGGTCGACTACGCCCGCCGCATCGCCGACGAACACCACACCCGCCACGGCACGCCCATCACCCGCGACGCCCTACGCGCCCGCCTCGGTATCTCCACCCAGCTCGCCACCGACCTACTCCACACCCTGCAACTCGCCTGATCACGAAGGGAGACCGACCATGAACGACGACCGAACCGACCTCATCACCGGCCTGCGCAAGCTCGCCGACTTCCTGACCGCCCACCCCGAGATCCCCGTCCACCTGCCGCACGTCACCCTCAACCAGTTCCCGGCGCGAGGCTCCGACGCCGAGATGTGCGCCGAGGTCGACAAGATCGCCGCGCTGCTCGGCGCCGAGATCAGCAAGCCCACAAACTCGTACGGGCACTACTCGACCGGCCTCAGCTTCGGCCCCGTCCGCTACTCGTTCACCGCCATCCCCGCAGCCGCCCGCGCCCGCCACGACGCCGACGACAGCTACCACGGCTGCATCCAACCCGACCCCACACCCACCACCTGACGGAAGGGAGGAACTGATCATGCGTATCCGCCTCGACGGCACCCGCGCCGAACTCGTCGACGCCCTGTACCGGCTGCGCCTGAACTTCACCGTCTCCGGCGTCTCACGCGCCTACGCCGACCGGACCAAACCGCGCCACTGGCGCATCTACGTCACCACACACCCACGCGAGAAGACCTGACCGCCATGGACGAGCCGCTCACGGTGATCCACTACCGCTGCTGCACCTGCAACGGCACCGGCCTCACCACCGACAACACCCGCTGCCTCGACTGCGACGGCACCGGCATCGACAACCACGGCGCCCCATAGGCGCAGCGCCCCCGGCCTGGCCGCACATCCGCCAAGACACACGCCAGGTCGGGGGCCATCCCTCCACCCGAACGAGTGAAAGGAGGTCTCCATCTTGCCTGCAACCCACGCCCACGCGCACCCACACGCCAAAGCGGGCATGATCGCCCGGCTCAACAGCCCCGACTACGACCGCTGGGCCGCCCAGATCCACCGCACCGGCGGCTGCCGCCAACCCATCCACCTGCGCGGCAAGGTCGACCACTACGACCGCGCCACCGGCCAACTCCTGCACCGCTACACCACCCGCACCGAGCCGGAAGGCGTCCTGCGCGTGCCCTGCAAGACACGCCGCGCCTCCCGCTGCCCGTCCTGCGCCGAGGTCTACCGCGCCGACACCTACCACCTCATCCGCGCCGGCCTCATCGGCGGCAAGGGCGTTCCCAACACAGTCACGAGTCACCCGACGCTGTTCGTCACCCTCACCGCCCCGTCCTTCGGCACCGTGCACGCCCACCGAGAGCAGGGCGGCAAGGCCCTGCCCTGCCACCCCCGCCGCGATGCCGAAACCTGCCCGCACGGACGCGTCATGTCCTGCACCACCAAGCACAACGCGGATGACGCGCGGCTCGGCGAACCGCTCTGCCCAGACTGTTACGACCACACCGGCTCGGTCCTGTTCAACGCCCTGGCCCCGCTGCTGTGGAAGCGCTTCGCCGACTCCCTACGCCGCCACCTGGCTAAACGCGGCGTCCTAGCCCTCAAAGACCTCCGCCACCATCTCACCGTCTCCTTCGCCAAGGTCGCCGAATACCAGCGGCGCGGCGTCGTCCACTTCCACGCCGTCATCCGCCTCGACGGCCCCGGCGGTCCCACCGAATCGCCACCAACCTGGGCCACCGCCGACACACTGACACAGGCCGTACGGCACGCAGCCCGTGTTGTCAGCGCCCTGGTCCCCGCCATCGACGACCAACCCGCCCGCCTGTTCAAGTGGGGCACCCAACTCGACATCCGCCCCATCACCGTGGACGGCGACCTCACCGAACAAGCAGTCGCCGGCTACGTGGCCAAGTACGCCACCAAAGCGGCCGAGTGCGTCGGCACCCTGGACCGCCGGATCAACCCGCTCGACAACCTCGACGCCTTCAACCTCCGCGACCACGCCCGCCGACTCATCACCGAATGCCTCCGCCTCGGCGCCATCGACGACCTGGCCGACCTCCGCCTCACCCAATGGGCCCACATGCTCGGGTTCCGCGGCCACTTCTCCACCCGAAGCCGCCACTACGGCCCCACCCTCGGCGACCTCCGCGCCGCCCGCGAACACCACGCCCGCGACCATGACGTCACCACCGGCCGCCTGCCCCTCTTCGACGACGACACGGTTCTCGTGATCAGCGAATGGACCTACGCGGGCAAGGGCCACTCCGCCGGAGACCTACTCCTTGTCGCCGCCCTCACCCGCAACAGTCCCGGAGCCGCGCATGAGCGCTGAACTCCTCACCGTGCCCGAAGCGATGGCACTCCTCAAGGTCAGCCGGTGGACCCTCTACAACCTCCTCCGCTCCGGCGAACTCACCTCAGTCCTCGTCGGCGAACGCTGCCGCCGCATCCCCACCACAGCCCTCGACGCCTACGTCACCCGACTCTGCGAGGAGGCCGCCTGATGCCCCCCAAGACCACCACTCACGAAGAGCCCAAGCGCCCTCGCAAAACCCGCCGGACCCGCGCCAACAACGAGGGCTCGATCTTCCCGTACAAGAACGGCTGGGCCGGCTACGTCTGGGTCACCACCCCCGAGGGCAAGAAGACCCGCAAATGGGCCTACGGCAAGACCCGCGAGGAGACCCACGAGAAGTGGCTCAAGCTCCACGAGCAGGCCCGCAAGGGGCCTGTAGCGACGAAACACGAGACCATTGCGGCCTACCTCACGCGCTGGCTCGCCGAGGTCATCGAACCGAACCGTGAGCCGACCACCTATGCCGGATACGAGGCCCTCGTCCGTCTCTACATGATCCCCGGCCTGGGCAAGCACCGGCTCGACAAGCTGAGCGTCCGTGACGTCCAGACCTGGCTCACCAAGCTGCCGACACTCTGCACCTGCTGTGATCAGCAGAAGGACCACAGGCGCCCCGAGGGCAAGCGTCGTTGCTGCTCCAAGGGTGCATGCTGCAAGGACCACCCCTCACGAGGCACCATCGCCAGCATCCGGCGTGTCCTCCGCTCCGCCCTTGGCAACGCGATACGTGAAGAACTGATCATCAAAAACGTCGCCGCACTGACTGTTCTCCCGAACGCGAGCAAGAGCACCAAGCAGAAGCGCCAGCACGGCGTGTGGAACGTCGACGAGGCCCGGCGCTTCCTCGAACATCTCCGGGCCGTCAGCGAACCTCTACGCCGCGTACGTCCTGGTCCTGCTCCTCGGGCTTCGTCGTGGGGAGGCCCTGGGCCTGACGTGGGATCAGGTCGACCTGGACGGCGAGGAGCTGACGATTTCCCATCAGCTCACACGTGTGCACGGGAAGCTGCTGCACCGTGAGAGGACCAAGACCGAGGATTCAACCGCATCCCTCCCCCTGCTCGGCCTCTGCGTGTCCGCCCTACGCGACCGACAGAAGATCCAGCAGAAGGCGCGCGACGAGGCCGGCGACCGCTGGCAGGAGACCGGCCTCGTCTTCACCACCCGGTGGGGCACAGCGGTTGAGCCGCGCAACTTCAACCGCTCCTTCGCGATGCACTGCCGCAACGCCGACGTCCCGCGCATTCGAGTCCACGACACCCGCCACACCTGCGCGTCGCTCCTCGCGGCCCTGGACGTTCACCCGAGGGTCGCGATGCGCATCCTTCGGCACTCGCAGATCTCGGTGACCATGGACGTATACACGCAGGTCCCATCGCCGGAAACCCGCAAGGCACTCGACCGGTTGAACAGCAGCTTCGACAGCGACTGACCCCGTTGCTGTACTTTCCAGCTGTACAAGATCCAAAAGGCCCTCCCGGACGAACCGGGAGGGCCTTTGACCTGGAGCCGCCTTCGGGATTCGAACCCGAGACCCCTTCATTACGAGTGAAGTGCTCTGGCCGACTGAGCTAAGGCGGCGTGCCGGACGGCGTGATGAAGTCTACAGGAGCCCGAAGGGTCCTCGCTCCAGCCCAGTTAGCCGATCCCTGGGCAGATCGTGCCGTTCTGGGGCACTGCTCTGGTGAGGAGGTAACGGTCCACGGCATCGTCCACGCAGGCCGAGTCGTTCTTGTAGGCCGTGTGACCGTCGCCGTCGACGCCCAGCAGCACGCCGGACTCCAGTTGGCGCGCCAGCGCCTCGGCCCAGGGGTAGGGCGTGGCGGGGTCGCGCTTGGTGCCCACGACCAGGATCGGGGGTGCGCCCTTGGCGCGCAGTGGGTGGTTCTCGAACGTCGGTTTGGCCGGCCAGTAGGCGCACGGGAGGGAGCTCCACATGAAGTACGCGCCGAACCGGGGTGACTTCCTGGCCGCGTCGGCGGCGGCCGTGGCGTAGGAGGAGGGGTTCCTCGGGTACGGGCTGTCCATGCAGTTGATGGCCATGTTGGACTCGGTCTGGTTGGAGTAGTGGCCGTCGTCGCGCCTGTCGAGGAGCTGGTCGGCGTTCCGTACGAGTTGCGTGCCGTCGCCGGCGAAGGCGCGGCTGAGCGTTTCCGAGAGGGAGGCCCAGCCTGTGCGGCTGTAGAGCGGCGTGGCCAGGCCGAGCGTGACCAGGGCCTCGGTGGCCTGGCGGTCGCCGCCCGGAAGGGGGCGGGTGTCGGTACGGCCCAGTAGGGCGGTGATCTCCGCCAGGGCGGCACCGGTGTCCCGGCTGCGGAACGGGCACTTGGCGCCGCCCAGGCCGCCCACGCAGTGTTCGACGTAGGCGCGTAACGCGGTCTCGAAGCCCACGGCCTGGTCGGTGTTGAGCTGGAACCGGGAGATGGCCGGGTCCAGGGCGCCGTCGAGCACCAGGGCTCGGACTCTGCCGGGGTACATGTCGGCGTATATGGCGCCGAGGAACGTGCCGTAGGACTTGCCGAGGTATGTCAGCTTCTGGTCGCCCAGGGCTTCCCGAAGGGCGTCCATGTCGCGGGCCGCGTCCACCGTGCCCACGTGCGGGAGCAGGCGCCCCGACCTGGCCTGGCAGCCCGCCGCGAACTCGCGCGACGCCCGCTCCAGCTCCGCCCGCTCCCGCGCGTCGTCGGGCGTCGTGTCCAGGGCGATGAACGCGTCGAGGCCCTCATCGTTCACGCACTCGACCGGCGCGGAACGCCCCACGCCCCGCGGATCGAACCCCACGATGTCGAACCGCGCCCGCACCTCGTCGCTCACGATCAGATCAGCGGCCCTGGCGTAGTCGACGCCGGAACTTCCCGGACCGCCCGGATTGACCACCAGCGAACCGATTCGATCGCCGCTCGCGGGCAACCGCGTCACGCTGATGGCGATCCGCTCCCCGTCCGGCTGACCGTGGTCGAGCGGCACCGCCAGCTCCGCGCACTCGAACCCGTCACCGCAGTCGCTCCAGGAAAGACGGCCCTTGGCCGGCTGCTCTCCTGCGGGGTGCCCCCCGGTGGGATGCTCGCGGGAGCACGCGGTGACGAGCAGCGCCGCCGTGGCGAGGATTGCCAGAACACGAGAACCCACACTGGTCGCCACGACACGAGAATCCACGCTCTGCGATCTTACGCGCACCGCGCTCGCGTCTTCCCGGTCAATACGCTCGCTCCGTCCTCGACGCCCCGCGGGCTGATGCCCGGTTCCTGGGTTATGGACGACCTTTTTGGTTACGCCTGTCCGTTTCCGCGCCCCCGATCACGCCTTCGTTACGCCTCGGCGCGTGGCGGGGCGTCCTCCGCCCCGTACATCTTCTCGTGCTGCTGCCGCGGCGAGCAGACAGAGGCGGACGGGCAGGCGCAGCGCCGCCCGCCTTCGTCGAGCCGGACCGTCACGGTGTCGGCCGGGACGTTGTGCCCCACGACGCTCCCGTCGCCCTGAGGCGTGCTCACCCGGCTCCCCACGCGCGGCATCCGGTAGCGCGTCTCGACGTAGAGCGGGTGCTCGTACTTCAGGCAGCACATGAGCCGCCCGCACGCACCGGCGATGCGCAGGGGGTTGACCGGAAGGTCCTGGTCCTTGGCCATGCGCACCGAGACGGGTTCGAAGTCCTTGAGGAACGTGGCGCAGCACAGGTCTCGGCCGCACGGGCCGATGCCGCCCTGGAGCCGCGCCTCGTCGCGCGGGCCGATCTGCCGCAGCTCCACCCTGGCCCGCAGGTTGCGCGCCAGGTCGCGTACGAGGGCCCGGAAGTCGACCCGGTGCGGAGCCGAGAAGTAGACCGTGTAGACGTTGTCCTTGTCGAGGAAGTCGACTCCCACGACCTTCATGGGCAGGGTGTGCCGTTTGATCAGGCGCTTCGACACGCTCCTGGCCTCGGCCCGGCGGCGCTTGTTGCTCTCGTCGCGGGCCAGGTGCTCGTCGCCGGCCAGGCCGGCGCACACCGGCAGGCCGTCGATGTCCTCGCTCGTGTACTGCGGCGCCCACACGCACTCGGCCACCTCGGGCCCCGCGTCGGTGGGCACCAGCACCTTGTCGCCCACCTTGGGGCTGTGCTGGCCCGGGTCGAGGTAGTAGAGCCTCCCGTAGCGTGTGAAGCTCACGGCCATGATCATGCCCATGGGCCAGACCTCGCCTCCTGACCGGACTCGGGGGTTCGTACGGCCTTCCGCTGCCACATTACGTGCGCGGGAGCGGCGATGGTGAGAACCGCCGCCCTTCCGTCCATGGGTTCTCAAGGTTGTGAGGGTCTGGGCGGGTTCTCAAGGTTCTGAGGGTCCGGGCGGGTTCTCAAGGTTCTGAGGGTCTGGGCGGGTTCTCAAGGTTCTGAGGGTCCGGGCGTTCTCCGGGCCCCGGGACTCCCCGAGACTCCCGGCGGCTCCCGGCAGCTCCCGACAGCTCCCGACAGCTCCCGACAGCTCCCGGGGGAGCCTAGGCGCGGAGGGCGAGCATCAGGGCCTCTACGGCGATCTGGGGGTTGACATTGGCGTCGAGGCGTTCGCGGCACCGAATGATGGCGTCGATCCGCCGCAGCGTCTCTTCCGGCGTCGACCTCCTGGCCGTCTGGTCGAGGTCGAAGCGGAGGTCGTCGTTGGCGAGCTCCACCGACGCCTCGAGCTGCATCGCGAGCACGTCGCGGTAGTACGACACCAGCTCCAGCAACGCCGCGTCCAGCGAGTCGCGCTTGATCCGGGTCGCCCGGGACTTCTGCCGGTCCTCGAGCTCCTTGAGCGCGCCCGCCCCGCCTCGGACCAGGCCACGGTTGAGGCCCTTGCCCGTGGACCCTTCGCCGTAGAGCCTGCGCAGCTCGGCCGTCTCCGTCTCGTTGAGTGCGGTGGTCGCCGCCGCGGCCTCCTCCTCCGCCGTCTTGACCAGGCGTTCGGCGGCGGAGACGCACTCCCCCACGCCCGTCAGCGAACGCGGGATGCCCAGGACCGCCTCCCGGCGCCGGCGGACGTCCTCGTCGAGGGCCAGGGCGCGGGCGCGGCTGATGTGACCCTGGGCTGCGCGGGCGGCGAAGTGGGCCGTCTCCCATGGCACGCTGTCGCGCGTGGCGAGCACGTGGGCGACCGCCTCGGTGGCCGGCGTGGTCAGGGTGATCAGGCGGCAGCGCGACCGGATGGTGATCATGAGGTCGTCGGGGGCCGGGGCGCAGAGCAGCCAGACCGTGCGTGGCGGCGGCTCCTCGATGGCCTTGAGCAGGGCGTTCGCGGCGGACTCGGTCGCCCGGTCGGCGTCCTCGAACAGGATCACGCGCCACCGGCCCTGCGTGGGCGCGCCGGCGGCCCTGAGGATGAGCTCGCGGGTCTGCCTGACGCTGTAGGACAGGCCGGCCGGGCGTACGGTCTCGAGGTCGGGATGGGACCCGATCAGCACCTGGTGGCACTGGTCGCAGTGGCCGCAGCCGCGGTCGGGGCAGAGCAGCGCGGCCGCGAAGGCCCGCGCCGCGTCCTCCCTGCCGGAGCCGGGCGGGCCGGTGAACAGCCAGGCGTGCGTCATGCCCGCGCCTCGCCCGCCACCGATGACCTCGCCCGCGGCCGACGCGGCACGCGAGAGGACGGCCACGGCCTGGTCCTGCCCGACGAGGTCGGCGAAAACTGTCACGGACAAAGGCTAGTCGCGGATGGCGGGCATCGTGCCCGTGACGTCTTCGGTGGCCTGAGGCACCGGGTCGGGCAGGATCTCCCGCATCCGGTCCTGGATGGCGCGGGTGATCTGGTCGGGCGGCAGTGTGCCGTCCACCACCAGGTAGCGGCCGGGGTCCGCGGCGGCCAGCGCGCGGAACTCCTTGCGCACCCGCTCGTGGAACTCCAGCGGCTCGGACTCGATCCGGTCGGCCGCCCCGCCCAGCCTCTTGAGGCCCACCGAGGGCGGCGTGTCGATCAGCACGGTGAGGTGCGGCACCAGCCCGCCGGTGGCCCAGGCGTTGACCTTGGAGACGTCGTCAGGGTCGAGCGACCGTCCCGCGCCCTGGTAGGCCAGCGAGGAGTCGACGTAGCGGTCGGTGACCACGACCGCGCCACGGTAGAGGGCCGGGCGGATGACCTTCTCGACGTGCTCCGCCCGGTCCGCCGCGTACATGAGAGCCTCGGCGCGGGGAGTCAGGCCGCGTTCGGCGGCGTCGAGCAGGATGGCCCGCAGCCTCATGCCGACCTTGGTGGAACCCGGCTCGCGGGTCTGTACGACGTCGAAGCCCTGATCGCGCAGCCAGATGGCGATCATGCGCGACTGGGTCGTCTTGCCCGACCCCTCGCCCCCCTCGAAGGCGACGAACAGCCCAGGCACCTCCTCGGCCTCCTCCGGCCGGAAGCGCTCGCCGCGCACCGCCGCGATCAGGTCCTCGGAGAGCGAGACGCCCTTGCGATCGTCCATGTGGCGCAGCGCCAGGATGCCCACGACCACAGCGAGCGCGCCGCCGATCAGCAGCACCAGATTGGAGCCGTCGAACTGGTAGGACCAGTCGCCGAGCTCCAGCCTGTGCGCACCGAAGAGGGCGGCGAGCGGGTTGGCCACAGCCACCACGAGCAGCAGCGTCACCCGCGCGGTCGACTGAAGGAACGAGAACGTGCGGCCCCGCATCGAGTCTTCGACCTCGAGGCCGATCAGCGTGTAGCCGATGATCCACGCGATGCCGGCGCACGCCCCGAGCACCACGGTCAGCATGACCACGATGGCCAGGTTGTGCACCAGCGCGATCGCGACCAGCACCAGCCCCGCCACGGTGATGGCCAGGCCGAACAGCCGCCGCCTCGACAGCTCGCGCAGCAGCCGGAGCCCGAAGAACATGCCCAGCGCCATGCCGACGAAGACCGCGCCGAACACGACACCGTAGGCCGCGTCGCCGCCGCCCAGCGCGACCACGTAGATCTTCGCCACGCCCACGACGGCGCCACCTGCCGCGAACGCGCCCAGCATGCCGATGATCAGCCCACGCACCAGGCGGTTGGCGCCGACGTAGCGCCACCCCTCGATGATCTGCTTGAACACCGACGGGGTGGAGATCCCACCGTTGCGCTGGGGGATGTCGCGAAGGGTGAAGATGAGGAACGCCGACACCAGGTAGGCGAAGGCGTTGACGAAGAGCGCCAGGCTCGTCGCGTCCATGCCCGACAGGAACGGCACCACGTTCTTCATTACGTCGCCCGCCACCGACAGCGCCGCGAACAGCATGGCGGCGATCGGCGCGCTGCCGTACGTGACCAGGAGGTTGAGCCGGTTGGCCGACTCGAGCTGCTCCTTGGACACCAGGTTGGGCACCGTGGCGTCCTTGGCCGGGACCCAGAACAGGTTGACACACTCGACCAGGAGGGTCGCGATGATGATCCACTCGTAGCTGCCGACCAGCGGGATGGACAGCACCACGGCGAAGCGCGCCAGGTCGGCGAAGAACATCGTCAGCCGCCGGTCGAACCGGTCGGCGAAGGCGCCGGCGAGCGGGCCGAGCAGCACGGCGGGCAGCATCTTGGCGATGAACACACCGCCGATGGCCAGCGACTGGACGCGGAAGTCGGAGCCCTTGGTGAGGTTTCCCGCGAGGGCGGTCAGGGCCAGGATGTTGAGCCAGTCACCCAGGCTGCACACCGACATGGCCGTCCACAGCCGGCGGAACGGAGCGTTGGCCAGCACGTGGGCGGTGGTGCGGCGTCGGCCAGGGGCGGTCATGATGTCAGCGTATCCAGGTGCTCGCCGGGACTGGGAAGACGGCGGGCAGGCCGGAATTGCCCGGCTGCCCGCCGCTGAGGGTATTACGCCGGCGGGCCGGTGTGCAGGTTTCAGACCTGGAATGGGCCCCCAAAATGACCATCGTCCGAACCTCCTGTCCCGATAGGTTCCCGCCACAACTTCCGCGCGGCCCTTCCGCGCCATCCGCAACCTGCGGCGGCCCCCCTGTCACCGTGTGACTTACGGCGGCCCCGCTGCCTTCCGTGCGACTTGCAGCGGCCCCGCTGCCTTCCGTGCGACTGGCGGCGGCCCCGCTGTCACCCATGTAGCTCGCGGCGACCCCGCTGCGTCCCGCGGCGGTGCGCCGGCCGCCTCGGCCCTGCCAGAGCTGGCCGCGGTCAGCCACGGGCCCCCTCCACCAGCGGCAGCCAGGCCGAGCGGATGGCGGCGGGCAGCACCAGGTCGTCCCAGAGCTCCACGAGCAGCACCCCGTCGACATGCGCGAGCAGCTCCTCGGGATCGCCTTCCCCGAGCAGCACCGCATAGGCCTCGCGACGCTCACGGCGATCGGCCAGATCGTACGGCCTGCCGCGCAACGTAACGGTGGCGAGCGCCTGGGCCACGGCCAGGCGGGGCAGGCGGCTGGGCACGTAGAAGGGCCGGCCGTCGACACCGACGCCCCCGGCGAAGTCGATCTTGGGCTCCAGTGCCAGCCGGAACCCGGCGGCGTCGAGGATCCGGCCCGCGGTCTCCAGCGTGGGCGACTTCCTGCCGTGCTCGTAGGCCGACAGCGTCGTCCTGGACGTGCCACTGAGGCCGGCCAGCGCCGACTGCTTCATGCTGGCCGCATGACGGGCCTGCCTGAACAGCAACCCGCCGCACTCCGCCCAGAACGTGACATCGGGCACGACCTGCCGCCCCGTCACGTCCTCAGCCGGCGAAGAGATCATCGCACCTCCCGTATCCCTTTGGATACTACACCATCCGAGCGGCGAGCGTCACCGAAGGGTCGCGCACCGTCACGGCACCTTGACGCCGGGACGCGGCTACGGCTGGAGCTCGACCAGCGTGATCTCAGGTGGAGCGCCCACACGGACCGGCGGCCCCCAGAACCCGGCGCCCCGCGTCACGTACACCTGCATCCCGTCCACCCTGCCCAGCCCCGACACGACCGGCTGCTGCAGTGGCACCACGCGGTCGAACGGCACCATCTGACCGCCGTGCGTGTGCCCCGACAGCTGCAGGCCGACCCCGCGACGGGCGGCCTCGGTCGCCTGGATCGGCTGGTGCGCCAGCAGGACGGCCGCCCGGCCGGTGTCACGGCCGCCCAGCGCCTTGTCGAAGTCGGGACCGTCGTTCACGGTGGCCCCGTTGACGTCGTTGACCCCGGCCAGGTCGAGCACGCCGCCCTGGTGCCGGATCTCGACGCGTTCGTTGCGCAGCGACCGGACGCCTAGCTCCGCCAACTCCTCGATCCACTCCTGCGGGCCGTTGGCGGTGTAGTACTCGTGGTTTCCGGTCACGAAGTAAGAGCCGTAACGGGCTTCCAGTTCGCCGAGGGGTCTGGCCTGTTCCCCGAGTTCGGCCACGGTGCCGTCGACCAGGTCGCCGACGATCGTCACCACGTCGGGACGCAGCGAGTTCACCATCCGGACGATGCGTTCGACGTGGGCCGTGCCCGTGAGCGGCCCCAGGTGGATGTCGCTGACCACGGCGACCCGCAGGCCGCTCAGCCGGGCGTCGAGCCTGGGGACCGTGATCTTGACGGGCTCGATGACGGGGTCGCCCAGCGCGGTGCGCACGCCGTACCCGACCGTGCCGAGCGCGCTGACGCCCGCGATGGCCGCGGTGGCCCGCCCGAGGAAGAGCCGCCTGCTCATCGCGTCCGCGCCCGGCGAACCCCCGGCTCCGGCGGGCACCCCAGACGCGGCGGCCTCACCCGGTGGGCGCCCCGCTCCGAAACCGGACGCG
>NZ_QNFZ01001063.1 GCF_003313395.1 Nonomuraea lactucae
CGTTGCCGGCTACGTAGGGACGAGGAGACGGACGGAGCCCCCGCCACTTGACCTTCGACGCCTTACGGTGGTCAGTCGGCGCGCAACAGTTTCGGCCACGTCTTCGGGCCGCACTCACCATCCACACGCAGCCCGGCTTCCTTTTGGAAGCGGCGCAACGCATTCTCCAGTGGCTCGCCGAACACGGTGTCGTCGATCCCGCCGTCCAGGCCGTAGCCGCGGGCGTGCAGTAGGTAGAACAGCGTCTTGACGTCGTAGCCGCGCGAGCCGCGGCGCAGCAGGGGCAGGGTTTTCACGATCTCTTCCATCCAGGTCGGCTTGACAGGCTTCGTCGGAGCGGGCTTGCCGTTGGAGTACGCCGGATAGCCGAACCCGGCTACGTTGCCCAGGCTGCGCACGCGGCGCTTGAGCTGGTTGCCGGTGTTGCCCTCCAGCGTCACGATCATCCGGCCGCCGCCCCTCACGGCTTCGACGATGCCGACGTGGTCGATCGCCGGAATGTTGCGGGAGCCGCCCCAGTCGAAGAAGACGATGGCCGCCTTGCGTGGGGTGTGCCCCCACTGGCCGCGGTTCTTGAACCACTGCGCGTGGCCAGGCGTCCACGCGAAGTCGCCTACGATATCCAGCAGCCCGGCCTTGTCGGCGGCCCAGGCGAGCGTCATGTCGCACCACGCCTCGCGTGCCCACCACTCCGGCTTGCCGTGCCGCTTGGCCCACCAAGCGGCGAACTTCGTCCAACCAGTGGGGGATTCGGTGTAGCCCAGTTCGGCACGCAGCACGTCGAGAAGCCTGTCCTCAGGCGTCTTGGCCACCCTTAACCTCCTCCTCATCGGGGTCTTCGTCCTCGACCGCAGAGCCCGGGACCTGCGGCATCTCGGACTGGTCGGGGTCGTACTCGGTCACATCTGCGTCGCGGTACGGTCGCGGCGGCAGCGAATCTTCATCGTCAGGGGACACGACGGCCTCCAAGGGGGTCAGGCGCAGCCACTCGGCCACGGTCATCTTCAGATCCGCGCTGGTCACGCGGAGGGGGAGTACGGCGGGCACGACCACCACGCCGTCCTCGACGGGGAACACGGTCAAGGGGGGTCAGCCTCTGGTCACGCTGATCAGGGCGATGACGGCGCTGGCCACGGTCACGAGCACGCTCACGACGGCGATGATCTGCTTGGTCCGGTCGGCGAGCTGCGTGCGCGTCACTGCCTCCCGCTCGACGGCATCCAAACGTGCCTCCATCGCCGTGTACCGTACGTCCGCGGCTGCGGCGTTCTGCTCGACGCGCTGCGCGAGCTCGGCGTGCCGGTCGTCCACCTGGTCCAGACGCTGCAAGATGAGCTGTGTCAGGCCGTTGTTCTTCTCGAATCCCACCTCGACCAGGCGTTGCAGTTTTTCCAAGCCGAGTGCCAAGCTCGGGATCTCCTCGCTTGTCACAGTGGCACCGACTCGGCGTCCAGGTCGTAGGTGATCGTCCACTCGTCGTACTTGCGGACCGCCACGGTGTATCCCTGCGCTGCCAGCGCGTGCGCGAAGTCGAGGGCCGAGATGGGCTCGCTCCGGAACTGGCCCGGCACGCCGGTCGGCCGGTCAACGACCGCGTACAGCACCCACGACACCGGCTGACCGACCGGGGCCTGGCGCAGACACACGAACCACGTCCGGTCTGACAGGTACTGAACCTGCCCGCCGACGAAGTGCGCGTGACGGCCAGCGTGGCCGTATCGGTAGAACAGCTCGGCGGCCTGGTCCACCTTGGCCAGGTCCGGGCCCAGCTCACCGTTGGGGTCATCGCCGATCGGCAGGGACATCTCGTCGCCGTTGGGTGAATACAGCAGCATCACGCTCTCCTCAGGTAGTACGAACCAAGTGAGGGCCGGGCATTAGACGGGGCGGCCGAGCAGCATCGACAGGTGGTCGCGGGTTGCCGCCATCCGCTCCTTGTCTGGCCGGTACGTGGCCTTCAGCGCCGCCAGCCGCTCGTGCGGATCGACCACGGCATCCTGGCCGGGGTCCACGTCGAGCGCGCGAGACGTGGGCCGCGCTGCCGGGCTGGGCCAGAGGATGCGGACCTCATGGGCCTCTACCCAGGCGATTCGCGCCAGGTGCGCCTCGCGTGCCTGGCCGGTGGAGTCGGCATTTCCGAACGTCACGGGCCTGTTGTTGCGGACCAATCCCGCCAGGGCGGCGGCGTCGTTGGCCGCGTTCGCTCGCTGCATCGGGTGTGGGATGTGCAACTGGAGGATCGCGATCCGCAGCAGCTCATCGATGTCGCCGGGGTCGAGCCCGTATTCGACGGACAGATTCTCGAACGTGCAGGCGGGCAGGGCGTAGACGTGCCGTGTCCCGTCGGGGCTGGCGGTGACGATCATCCACCATTCGGTGTCGTCATCCCCGACATGTTCATACGCGTCCACGATTTCACGGGTGATCATGATTATTGCTTCCAGACCCAGTACATGACTCGATAGCTGACGCCCGGCGCGCCGCCGGTCGTGGAGAACCCGAACCCTCCATCCGACCGCGACGACACCGTCACGCCATGCGGGCCGAAGACGTTGAACATCGTCGCGGTGATCAACGGCGTGCCTCCGACGAAGGTGAACCCATAGCCAATGGACCCTGTGGTCCCTGCCGGGAACTCAGCCTCGCCTCGCGTGAACGCACCGATAGCGCCGGGGTTGCCCATCTTGCCGAGGAAGTCCAGCCATCCGTCCCGCTTGACCAGCAGTCCGCTGTGGGCCTGGTTGTTTCCATCGGCGATCGTGAACTCCGCCGTTTCGTGGGAGAGCTGGATGACGCCCTTACGACCGTTGACGACGGCGGATCCCATCTGGATCGAATCCTGCAACGCCACGTTCGCGGTGATGTAGTGGTACTGACCCGTGGGCTCGTAAAAGCGGATCTCCGGGTCCACACCGAAGGATGGGTTGATCACCAAGCGGGGGCCACTCAAGCCTGACTGGATACGGCCCACGATGTCGAACTCGCCCGCGGCGGTGTTCAGGTTCGCCATCTGCTCGCCGCTGCTGTTGTAGGCGCGCAGCCCGGTCGTGTCCAGTTGGATGCGCGCCCCGCTCAGGGCTGATTGCAGCGAGAACTGCCCGTTCGCCGAGTCGATGCGCACAGTGCGGGTGCCGGCCGGGGAGTACGCCTCCAGCCCACCCGGTCCGAGCTGAACCCGGGCGCCAGCCGCCGCGGTGCGCAGGATGGCGCCGGTGATGGTCTTGCCGTCGATCGCCGTCGCGGTGAGCCTGCCCGCATCCACCGACCCGGCCGCCAGCTTGTCGAGCGTGACCGCGTTGGCCTGAAGGTGTCCGGTGTTGATCGCGAGCGCCTGAACGAGGTTCCCGGTGATCGTGTTAGCGATCACCTTGTCGGCCGCGTTCACGGTCCCGTCCACGATGTTCGCGCCGGAAATGACCTTGCCAATCACGTCGGTGTTCACCAGCGGCTGTGTGGCGATCGTCATCACGCCGGACCGGGCGGACTGGTTGCCGGACCGGTCAAGGGCGGTGAGCCAGATCTCGCGATCCGAGCCGTACGGCTGGCCGCCGATCACGGCCACGCCCGCGCCCTGGAGGTAGTCCACGACCTGCGTGCTCCCGACTGCGGCCGGGTCGCGCATCCACACCAGGACGCGGTCGAAGTCGGGCGGCATCGCCTCCCCGGCCGAGCCGAGCCCGTCCCACGACACGTGGATCACGCCCAACCGCGACATCAGCGCCGGCGCCGAGGGCACCGGCGGGGGGCTGGTGTCGTCGGGGACGAGCACAATGATCTGCCCGGAGAACTCACCTCGCACGGCGTCGGCGACGGCGCGCACTTTGAACGCGTGCTCGACGTTGACCCGCAGCGGCGAGTAGGTCGCGGTCGCATCCTCCACGACCGCGATCTGATGCCAGATGCCGCCCACGTTGTTCTCACGGGCGAACAGTTCGTAGGCGTCCACCTCGATGGCGATGCCCGAAGGGTCGGCGACGACCGGTGTCCAGGTGGCAGTGATCTGACCGCGGGCGGTGCCGGACTCGTCGATGTACGCCTGCGCATCCACGATCAAGCCTTGTGGTGTGGCGGGAGCCCGGCCGCCCGGCTCCGGCGCGGGTGTTCCTCCGGTCCCTCCGGAGCCGACACCCCCGGCGAGGATCCCGGCCGCCTGGCGAGCGAGCCGGATCTCGCGTTCGATGAACCGGTCGTTCAACACGAGGTTGCCGGAGATCGAGCCGTCCTTGTCCACGGCGAGGGTGACCTGGCGCACCCGGAGCGGCTGCATCTGGCCGCCATCGCCGGGGGCCTTGATGACGTCGCCCGGCCGATAGTGCGCCAGCGGCAACCAGCGGGCGGCCTCGACGCGGATACCGCGCGTGATCTGGGCTCGCTCGCGGCTCGCGCGCTCAAGCGCGTTCTGTCCGAGGAGGACAGCGGTGCCCTGGTCGCTGATGCCGCCCTGCGACTGGGTGGTTTCCCAACGGCCCCACGGGGCGACCGCGCTGGGGTTGGTGACCTCGACGGCCAGGCCCTTCTCCCCGCGTACGAGGATCGCGGTCGCGAAGTCCTCTAAGGTCGCGGTGTCGGGGGCTTCGTCGATGTCGCGGCCGAGCCGCAGATCGACCGGGCCGGCGCCGGCGCCGGGCTGGCGGCCCAGGACGGTGCCCTCCCGGTACACGCGCAGTCTGCGGCCGGTCATGGTCCAGTCGAGCACGCCCTGCTCGCTGAGGTTGATCAGGAGGGTGAGTAGGTCGATGCCGGGCTCGATCTCGACCGCGAGCTTCTTGTTGCCGTCCCACGCTTGCCCGGCGCTGTCGTGCGTGGAGGTGAAGTCGATCGTGAGGCCCGGCAGCGCACCGCGCGCCTGGCCCTCCAGGACGAGAGTGCGCAGCAACGCGCCCGGCGTGACCGCCGAGAACTGGCGCTTGCCCTCGGCCATGACGCCACCCGTGTACATGATCAGCTTGCGGAGTTGCCAGCTGTAGGCGGGGCACTCGTACGTGCGTGTCCCGGCCCGGTCGGTGGCGTCGGCGCCGCGTTTGATCCGGATGAACCGGCCGCCATCCGGTTCCACCCACGCTCCGCCGGCGACCGCGTACTCGACGGCGATCTCGACGGGCTGCTCCAGCCAGGCCGCGCCGACCCCGGCCGTGGGGTAGGTGAGCTTCAGGCTGGGCACGTCGTTGAGCGGCAGGCCGACCTCGAACCCGAGGTGATGCGGCAGCGTGCCGCGCCGCCCCCCATTGGGAGCGTACGCGACCAGCCGAAGGCCGTACGGCGCAGGCGTGCCAGGGATGATGACCTGCACGAGTCCTCCAGGAGAGGCAGTCGGGATCGTCGCGTGCGGTAACGGTTGAGGCACTACTGCCACCAGCTATCCAGGGCAGAGGGTGCAATAGGGCCATGTCTGCCAGGCAGCCCCGGCCACCAGCTCGGCAGGTGATCGCAGCGGCGACCACGTCTAAAGCACGCCGCATGGCCAGAGCCGCAGCACGAGCCTCTCCCCCGGCCGCGCCACCTTCCGCACGCCCGACGAGGCGATGGATACAGCGGCTCCTCTGGCTAATCCCCGTCCTAGTGGGGATCGCTTGGACCGCCGTCGCCGCGACCAACGAGGCCATTCCGGACTGGGGGCGATGGACCCTGGCCGGTATCGCCCTGGCGGGAATCGCCATCCTCGGCATCGCCGTGCTGGTCGGGCCAGCCGCGCGCCGCCTGGCCGGGGAACGCCACCCGCTCACCAAGGCCGAGCGTCAGCAGATGACCGCCACAGAACGCGTCGAGGCCGTCAACGCCGCCCGCCACACCCTGATCCAAGCCGCTACTGGGCTGGTCGTCATTGGAGGCGTGGTCTTCACCGCGCAGGGCTTGTGGTACACAGCGCAATCACTCGACGCCTCCCGGCAGGCCCAGCGGACCGCCGAGCAGGGGCAGATCACCGACCGGTATACGAAGGCCGTGGAACAGCTCGGCTCCACCAAAGTGGATGTCCGGCTCGGCGGCATGTACGCCCTCGAACGGCTCGCGCAAGACTCGCCCCGCGACCGCCAGACCGTATATGACGTGCTGGCTGCGTTCGTTCATGAGCACGATCCGAAACTCGGCGTCAAAGCGAAGGGCCTACCTGGCGTGCCTGCCACCGATGTGCAGGCAGCCTTGACGGTGATCGGCCGTCGAAACGCTGCCCCAGACACACGTGCGCCCGACCTGAACTCGATCCGTACCCCAGGTGCGAACCTGACCTATGCGAAACTGACCGACTCGAAGTTGACCAGCGCGATCCTGACCAGCGCGAACTTGTACGGCGCGTACTTGAGCTACGCGGACCTCACCGGCGCGAATCTGGTCTTCGCGAACCTGGCCGAGGCAACGCTGACCGACGCGAACCTGGACGGTGCGGACCTGACCCGGGCGACCCTTTTCAGCGCGGACCTGAGCCGCGCGGGCCTGAGCTACGCGGACCTCACCGGCGCGAATCTGGTCTTCGCGAACCTGGCCGACGCTATCCTGGCCGACGCGAACCTGCGCCGCGCTACCCTGGTCGACGCGAACCTGCGCGGCGCCAACCTGCGCGGCGCCAACCTGCGCGGCGCTTACCTGGGCGGCGCCAACCTGCGCGGCGCTAACATAATCGACGCGAATCTGCGCGGCGCTTACCTGGGCGGCGCAGATCTGACCGGTGCAGAGCTGATCGGCGCCGACCTGACCGACATACGCGGAGTTGCAGAGAGCGAGATCAGACGCGTAGCCACCGTCGATAAGACCACGATCTTCTGATTGAATGCACCGCCCCTACGGGCCGATCCGGTCGCCGTTCGGCGCGTAGGCGACGAGCCGGAGCGCGTACCGCTGACCCTGGCCCGCGATGATGACCTGCACTGATCCCCCGATATGTCTCTGAATCCATGGACGCAAGCGAGGGGGTCAGGGCCGCGCCGCCAACGCGGCGAGCAGCCGCGCCATCCGCAGGTCGTGGTCCTCGAACCGGTCCCCCAGGACAAGGTTTCCGACGACCACGCCGCGCACGGTCCGGCTCAACGTGACCTGCCGGATCCGCAGCGGCTGGGGGGCGCCGGCGTTGCCCAGGGCCAGGATCAGGTCGCCGGGCCGATAGTCCCGCAGCGGCAGCCACTGCGCCTCCGCCGTGGTGATCTCGCGTGTGCGCTGCACCCGCTCAGTTGTGGCCGTCACCAGTGCAGCCGTGCCAGCCGTGTGCGCCGACCCGCTGTCGGTAAGGCCGGGCTGTCGCATGCCGATTTCCCATCGACCCCACGGCAGCGGGGTACCGACGTTGACTACCTCCTGGCGGACTTCGCCGTCGCCGACCACGTACGCGGCCGACGCCATGTCCTTCAAAGTGCCGACGTCGGGCGCGGCCCTGATGTCGCAGCCACCGTGCAGGATGACCGGGAAGGAGCCCATGGTCCGGTCGCGTAGCACGCCAGTGTTCGGCTTCCACGCGGAAAGCTGCCGGGCGCCGCTCAGGCGGAAGTCGAGCAGCCCGAACTCGACCAGCTTCAGCAGAACCGATAGCAGGTCGGTGCCGAGCGGGATGCCCATGCCCATGAACGGCGACCAGGACGCGGCGGCCGTATCGATGCTGCTGGTGAACGTCCACGTCAGGCCGTTAAGTGCGCCGCGGGATTGGGCTTCGGTCATCAGCGTGTGCAGTATGAAGCCGCCTGTCGCCGACGAGCTGAACATCCGCTGTTGGTTGACCGGCGCGATGGTCGCGTGCGGGTAGACGACCGCCTTCCTCAAGGTCCACAAGTAGGACGGACAATCGAACCGCCACACGGCTGCGGGGTCGAGCTGGTCGCCGACACGGTGGAGCAGCAGGAATCGGCCCTCGGGGTACTCCGTCCAGGTGTTGCCGTCAACCGTCCACTGCACGCCGATTTCGCATGATGTAGCGATTAACTCAGCGCCGACCGCGTGCGCACTGTAGGCGAACTTCAGGGCAGGGAGGTCATTTAGCGACCAGGCGACCTCGATGCTAAGGGGGTGCGGAAGCAGACCGCGGCGGGCGCCGTTGGGGTCATAGGCCACGAGACGGAGGTCGAACATGAAGACCTCCATCTATCTCGCAGATGCCTTAGCCACCTGTTTCTTCGACGGGGAGCATCCAGCCGTGTACGCAACGCGAGGTATCTTCGAGCATGTGGGTGCGATGAGCGGGATGCGAGGTTCGACTTGCCATCTTGATCGATAGTCGAAGCGTGCCGAGGGCCGGTCGTGGTGTTGGTGCTGAAGCACAGACCATCCATGCCCCTCAACGTGTCCCCTTCGGGGTCAAAGGTAGGCGCGGCGGGCTCGGACTTCGATCTTCGACGCCGGGGTTGTACCGGTCGCGGTGCACGAGAGAAGCACGGCGCGGGAGAACGGATCCCCCACGGCCATCGCCGGTGTCAGGTGGATCCACCGCGACGCAGAGCCAGGCCCGAACACGCTGATCATGCCGGTCTTGTCCGCGCCCGTCGCGAGATCCCACGTGTCCGTGATGACCACCGCGGCGCGCATCGTTGCCGCGTCGATCAGCAGCCGCTCCGACGCCGTGATGGAGTTCGCTCCTGAGGTGAGCAGGCCGACCGCGCCCTGCGTGGCCACGTCCCGCAGGGTGATGTTCGTGGCCGGCCCTGTGACGCGCAGGAGCGCGTCCGTGATGGGCGCGGTTGAGCTGGCGAGCGTGGTGACCGACTGGTTGGAGGCGTTCGCGTTGCCCTGCCAAGTCGTCACCGTCTCATCGCGCCAGTAGACGCCCGGCACCTCGACGATCGCGGTCAGCTTGGCCCGCGCGGCTCCGGTGTTGACCTCCGGTTCGCTCGCGGCCGTCACCGTCACGTCGGCCACACGGACGATGCTGCCCGCCTGGTAGCGCAGGCTCATGAGGCGATGCCGGACGCCGAGCAGCGCGCCCAGTGCCTCCAGGTTGGCCTCCATCTGCGGGTAGCCGCCGTCCGTCCCGGCTGGGGTCGCGCCGGTAACGGTGAAGACCAGCGGGAAACTGGTCGTCTCGTGGTCGAGGCCCGTGATGGGCAGCTCGCCAGCCCGGCCGGGGACGGTCACCCTGACGGCCCGTGCCCCCGGCAGCGGCCGGCGCTGCGTGCCCTTCTTCAGCCGCCAGCAGCCTGCTGGGTGGTCCAGCGGGACGCCGTCGAGCGTGTAGGACGGCATGGTCAGATCACCCCCAGGGCGCCGGCGAGCTGGAGTCCGCGGTTGACGCTGGTCGAGGTCGGCTCACTTTGCGGGTAGTAGTTCGTCTGGTGGATGACGGTCCTCGCGTTGGCCAGGCCGCCGCCTGCCAGCCCGTTCGGCACGTTGACCCCGGGAGTGCCGAGGTCTGGGATTCCGGTGCTGGCCACGATGCCCGCCATGCGGTTTGCGGCGATTCGGACGAGTCCTCCGGCCTGGGTGATGCCGAGGGCGAGTCCGGCCGGCACCTGGCGGCCGATCTTCATGAACAGGCGGCTGGGGCTGTGGATGCCGAGGAAGTCGAGCACGGGCTGCGGCAGGATGGAGCGGAGGAAGCCTACGATCCGATCCTTGATCATGTTTCCGGCTGCGACGATGCCGTCCCACAAGCCCTCCATCAGCGCGCGTCCGGCGTTCATGATCGTGTCTCCGAAGCCCTTGATCGCCGACACGATCGACTGGAACGCGCCTCGGAAGTCACCGTTCAGTAGCTGGACCACAGCTGTGATGATCTTGATCCAGAGCGGCAGATGCGCCGTCGCGATCTCGACCAAAGGTCCGATGATTGGCTGAATCACACCAAGGATCTTGGAAAGTTCGCCGACCCAGGAGGTGATCACGGGGATCAGGGCCTTGACCAGCTCCAACGTGGACGGGAGCAGATCCATCGCCAGTTTGATCAAGGGCGGAAGGACTGTTTTCAGCGCTTGTGCGAGGAATTGGCCGATCTGTGCCGCGAGTGGTGCCGTGGCCGCCGCGAGCTGCGTCACCGCGCTAGACAAAATCGGAATAATGGGCTGCAAGCTGGACGAAAGCACTGAAGTCACCGGGCCGAGTGCGGCCGACAGGTTGGTCAGCGCGGCACCCAGGATCTGACCCAGGATCCCGGCAAGCTGCCCGATCACTGGCAGCAGCGGAGCCGCTGCGGCCAGCACCGCCGAGATCCCCTGACCCAGCGCGAGCAGCCCCGCCTGAAGCCCCGGGTCCGCGAACGCGCGCGACAGCATCTCCGCGACCAGCGTCAGCCCAGGACCAAGCGCCGCCAGCGCTGGACCGAGCGCCGAGACCGCGGCGGCCAGCCCAGGACCCAGCGCAACCGCGATGGCCGCGACATGTGGCGCGATGAGCGCCAGCGATCCACCGAGCGCCACGAAGATCGGCATCAGGACACTTCCAACCTGCGCCAGCGATTGGAAGATCGTGATGAGGATCTGCTGACCCTGAGCCGAGTTGACGAACGCGTTCACTTGGCCGAGCAGTTGCCCGATCACGCCGAGCGCGCCGATCCCGCCCGTCTGCATCGCGGCGAAAACACCCCGCACGATGCCGATCACGTCCCCGGCGATCTGGCCGAGCTGGCGGAACACTGACACGGCGCCCTCCAACCAGGCCAGTGCCTGGCCGGAGGCCGCCGCGTGATACAGGAACCGGCCAAACTTCTCGGCCGCGTCGGCGAGCCCCGGCGCAAGGCCAGCCAAGAACCCTGCGCCGATCACGCCTACGTCCCGCAGCCCGTCCAGCAGAGGCCGCAGCGCGGGCGTGAACGCCGACACCGCCTCACGCAGCGAGGCGAACACTGACTGGACAGCCCAGACGGTCTCGCTGGACTGGGCAAACCTCGCCACCTCAAGGGTTGCGAGTCCGAGTGCGCCGGCCACGCCGGACATGCCGGTGCTCAACGGCCCCAGGAGCGCGCCCGCGACCGCCTCGATCTGCCCAGCCAGCGGCGAGAAGAAGGCGTCCTGCACCGATACCCGCAGCTGACGGATCGGGTTGTAAAGATCGTTAAGGGCGAAGGCGGCTGCGCTGGCGGCCGGGCTCAGATCGGCAACGGCTTCAAGGAACGCCTCGTAGTCCCCTGACAGCGCGGCCGAGAACGCCTCACCCACACCTGCGGTCGCGACCTTGAAGGTGGCCATGGCCGCTGCGCCCATGGCCAAGGCTCCGGGCAGCGCAGTCACGATCCCCGACGCCGGGGCGAGCGCGGCCACCAAAGCGCCGCCGCCCTGCGCGAGCGTCGCCACGCCGGATGCTGCCGCCGAGGCCGCAACCGAAAGCGCCATGAAACGGACGCCGAGCGTGGCCGAGCTGGCCATCAACTCGCCGGCGTTGGCCTTGGAATCTCTGGCCTTGTCGCGGAAGAAGTCCAGGGCTCGCCGGAGTCCAGACGTCATCTTGTCGCGCAAGTCGAGCGTCGCGAACAGCTCGCCCACGTTCAGCGCCACGCCCGCCACCACCTCTCCGGAGAGTCACGATCAAGGGGGAGGGGTGGTGGCGTTACTTGCTGTCGCCCGGGTCGAGCGCGCGGGCGATGCGCGTGTCAGCGGTGAGCAGCCCCAGCAGGCGGGTGCGCAGCCACCGCCAGGAGCGGGTGCGGAGCTGGGCGGGCTCGTCGAGGTCGATCCCGAACGTCTCGTGCAGGTCGGCCTCGACGAGCGGCCACCGGGTCAGGATGTCGAGCCAGGAGACGCTGCGCCCTTTCGAGAGCGAGAGGCCGTCTTCCTGGTCGTACCAGTCGCGGAGCCCCGACTGCGGGTCGATCGGGCCGCCGCTGCCTGAGCCCGACGAGTCGCCCGGTTCGGGGCCTGCCCTTCCCCCGAGACGGACTCCCAGTGCTTGGCCGCAGCCTCCAAGCCGGCCGCGACCCACACGAGCGCGGTCTGCCCGACATGCTGGATCACCGGCCACGACACCTTGTCGGCGAACAGCTCGTCGTAGACGGGGCCCAGGATGCGCCGGTAGAGGTCCTTCTCCTGGTTGTCGTCGAGCACGGTCTCGGCGAGCTGGTGCAGGCCCTCCTCGTCCACCTGCTGTCCCGCCTCAACCGCGAGGCCGGCGTGCATGAGTCGCTGGCACAGCAGACCCACCTCGGCGTCGGGCGGCGGGATCACGTACGTCCGGCCGCCGGCCGGGAGCCGTAGCGACGGGTCGAAGAACTCATCCAGCTCACGGAAGGTGGCCATCACGCGGCCACCGGGTTTTCGATCTCGACCGGGGCGTTCTGCCCGAGCAGTGTGAACGAGAAGGGTTCGAGGTCGGTCTTCTCGCCGCCCTTGGTGAACTCGCTGACGGTGCAGACGCCCTCGTAAGCGTCGTCGGCGCCGTCGCGGCGGTACCAGCGGACCTTGATGTTCGCCGCGAAGCCGACCTTACGGGCGGCCTTGCGGATGAACTGCTGGCCCGGGTCCGGAGTGAAGACGGCCGCGTCGGTGCGCTTCCGGCGCCCCTCCGCCTCGATCTTCCACTTGCGCTCCGTCACGACGTCGGCGCCCCAACCCTCCTCATCGTCAAAATCGCCATCGTCCTCGACGTTGTCGTCCGTGGTCTCCTCGAACTTGGAGAGGCCGCGTACGGGCGTCCACACCGGGGCGGACGCGCCGGGAGCGCTCGTGTCCACGTCGAGCCGCCAGTCCTTGGCGAGCAGGCTTCGCAGGCCCATGATGATCTCCTTGCATGCCAGAGCGCCGCCCAGCGGTGCGTGGGCAGCGCGAGAAAGGTCAGGCCCGCGTCAGTCGGGCCGGTTCGGGCTGGGTCGGTACGCCAGCAACTCGTACGAGTCAGCCCTTTCCCAACGTCCGCTGGCGTCGCGGCCGAGCGGCGCGACCGTGGTCCGCCGCGCGAGCAGCACCAGCACGCCGGTCGAGAGCCGCATATCGGCCACGCCATGCAGCACGTCGAACACCGCATCGGCGAAGTCGTCGGCCACACGCGGGTCGGTCTTGGCTCGCATCCGCACCTGCACGAGCACCGTCGAGTCGGACTGCTCGACGTCGTCGCCGCCCGTGCCGTACACCGCGAGCGCGATCGCCTCATCCGGCCGAGCCGGCAGACCACCGATGGTGATGGCGCGCTGGTCGTCGCCGTACTTGCCGATCGGGCTCCAGTCGCCCACGTCGTGCTCGGCCAGCAGGATGGCGAGGCCGGTCAGCAAGTTCCGGGAAAAGCCGCTCACGAGCGCAGCGCCCGGCGGATGTGCTTGGCCACGATCAGCTTCACGGCCTCGGCCTCATCGCGGAGCGTCGTCTCCAGGAACTTCGCCTCCCCTTTGACCGGGTGGTTGAAGTCCAGTTCCTCGTGCTGACGGACCGCGTATGGCTGATCAAAGCTGATCGCGCCGACCAACTCGGACTCGTCCACCGACACCGTGCCGGACCGCTCCAGGTGACCCTCCTGCCAGGGGACCTTGGGCCCCGTCATCGTGAGCACATGCTCGGCGCCCTGATGCAGGCCACGCGCCGCCGCGGCTCGCGTCTCGGCGACGAGCTGCTCGACGTTGATGTGCATGTTGAGCTCGACGTCCATCAGCGGCACACCACCTCTACGTGATCAGGAGTCGGCAGGCCGCCGCCATCTCGGGAGAACGACGTGATGGCGGTGGTGACGCGGCCGTTGACCGTGACCCGACTGCCCTCGGGGCAGCGAGTCCGGGGCGGGAAGAAGATCGTTGTGTCGGACACCGTCTCTGCGCCCTGAGCATCACGGACCATCCGCCGCTCGTCGTCGACGAGGCAGTTCACGGTCACCGCCGCGCCGTACACCGGGCCATAGGCGCCGTCGCCCTCGAACGGCTCGATCTGGGCCTGATGCCTGAGTAGCCAGTCAGGAAGCATCACCAGGCCGCCACATCGAAGACGTAACCCGGCAGCAGTCCCGCGGTATGCAGGATGCGCGCGGCGTCCGGCGCGTGCCGCGGCGGCCCACCGTCGGTGTTGCGCCCGCCGAGCCGAACCGATCCGATCTGCACGTCCTTGAACGCCGACGCCACGCCGTACGGATCGCCGAGCGCCAGCGACCACGCCGCCTGCGCGCATGTGGCCCGCATGATCGCCTCCCGCTCCTTCGGGTCGGTCGGCATCTCGTTGTCGTCGGTGTTGTAGACCGCGCCGAGCAGCAGCTCGTCGATCCGCTCCGAGGCCCGCGCCAGCGCGGCGGCGATGCCGTCCGGTGCGGGCTTGTCGGTGTAGGCCGCGTAGTCGGCGGCCGTCGCGTACACCACCACCGGGGGCCTCCCTAGGGCAGCTCGTACACGGTGACCGACACACCGGCCGGGTCGTCGTAGTTGATCCACACGGTGCCATCCGACTGCCGGTACACCTCGGGCACCGGCGGGATGAGCACGTCGCCGGTGTTCGCGGGGATCGTGTACGGCCGGTCTGGGAGCGGCTGACCGTCCACCTCGCCCGGCATGACGATCGTCACCGTGCGGGCCGCCGTCGCGACGTTCTTCAGGCGGATCTGCCGCTTGGCGGAGTAGCCGTACGAGTGGCCGTCCGCGACCGCTGGTGTGAGCGCCCCTGCGAGGCTCAGGCCGGCGCGCGGCACCGGCGTCACGGTCAGGTTAGCCCTGGCCATCGCCGTCCCCCTCTTCCTGCTGATCGTCGGTGTCCGCGCCGAACTCCTCGATGAGCGACGCCTTCGACAGCGCCTTCGCGTCGGCTTCCGTCATGCCGCGCGAAATCGCGTAGCCCACCCACGCGGCCTTGGGCGCGGTCTCGGGCGGCCGGATCAGCGTGGGGGGCGGCATCGGGTCGGGCTGCTGGGGAGCGCCCGAGCCGGTGACTGTCCAGTTCGGCAGAATGTCCAGGCAGGCGTCGCGCTCGTCGAGCTCGACGACCTGCCCGGTGTTGCGGTTCTTGTACCGCCACGTCACGGGGCCACCCCGTGGATCAGAACAGCGCGGTTGGGGTCCAGGGTCTTGACGCCGTACAGCGTGTCGATCGACACGATGTCTTGCTTCTTGACCTGGTCGTAGCCCATGACCACCCTGAGCGCGAAGCCCTGGTAGGACTCGACGTGCGCGTTGGCCGCGCCCTGCGGAAGCACCAAGGGCCTCGTTACCAGGGCAAACGCCGTCCTGTGGAAGGCGACGCCGATCTCGGTGTTGGGCTGGCCAGCGCCAGGCGTGCCGGTCGGCGCCTCGATGTTCTGTGTCTGGTACGCGTCGTGCCCGAAGATCCGACGCCCCAGGTTGGCCTCCCTCAACCCTTCCGTGTCGCCCCTGGTGTCGGCCTGATGAAACAGCGGGTCGCTGAGCCACTTGGCCTCGATCTCGGGCCCGACCACAACGTGCCGGTCGGTCGCGGGCACGTTGCGCTGGTTCAGGACGCGGCGCGCGTCGATGACGCTGCGCGGGTTGTCCCAGTTGTGGATCGCGGCACCGGTAACGCCGGTGATGGGCGCGCCAGCCTTACCGACGCGCTGCACGATGTCGTTCCTCAGGGTGAGGATGTCCTTGTCGATCTTCTGAGCGATCGCCTCGCACGCGGGCGCCAGGAGCTGGGCGTTGAAGTCGATGATCTCCAACGTCAGTTCTTCCGACGTGACAGCAAAGGAGACGTCGGCAAATTTGTCCAGCGTGATCGGGATGCTGCCCTCGGTCGCGTTCTGGATCTCGATACCGGTCGTGCGGTTGAAGTTCTTCGCCTCGAAGACCGCGGGCTTCCTGATCGTCACCGTGTCGCCGACGCGGTTGACGAACTCCTCCTCGTAGTCCCGGTGCACGAGCTGGCTCATGACTGTGTTCTCGTACAGGTTCGCCAGCGCCTGCTTGGCGATGATGCTCGGGGTCAGAAACGTGTTAGGCATCGGGCCTTACTCCCATGGGAACAGCGGTAGCGGTCCCGCTATCGCTCAGGACGACGGCTTCGCGCGCCTCTTGCGGAAGTCGTCGATGGACGGTTCGGAGCTCGGCGGACGCCCGCCAGGCCCGCCGGCGAACTCCCCTCCGCTCCGTGCAGGCGGCCCCGCCAGGGAGCCGACCTTGTACTTGGGGTTCTCATCCAGCGCGAGCTGGATGGTTTCGCCGAGCTTCGTGGCGAAGTCGTCGGCGTTGACGTCGAGGTCGCGGATCTTCTTCAGGAAGCTGCGGCTGTCGAGCAGGGCGTCGGGATCGGCGCCCATCTTCGAGCCCGCACGGTGCACAGCCAGCTCGATCAGGGCGCGGCGGTGCCGCTCCTTCTCCGAGTCGCGCTCCTTGGCGGTCGTGTCGCGCTCGCTCGTGAGCTGCTCGATGACCTGCTCGGGCGTGAGCTGCTGCTGCTCCTCGCCGATCAGGCCAAGCGCCTTACCGATCTGCTGGGCGAACTCGGTCTGCACCTGCTTGGAGAGCTCCTCGGCAGACGGGCCCTTCGCCTTGGCTGCCTCCTCGGCCGCCTTCTGCGCTTCCTTCAGCGCGGCTCGGCTGTCGCCCGCCTCTTTACGCAGGTCCCGGTACAGCTTCTGCGCCCACGACGGAAGCTGGTCCACCCGGATCGCGTCCGGATTCACCGGCTCCTGCTCAGGAGCAGGCGGCGTGGGCGGCGTGACCCCGGCCTCAGGAGCGCCCTCCTGGGCGCCGGTGTCCTGCGGCTGGCCTTCGCCTCCTTCGCCATCCGGAGCACCTCCAGCGATCAGCCGGATCGGCGCGCCGGACTTGCGGTAGCCGATGATCGCGCCAGGCGTCGTCGGCAGCATCGAGTGATCGAACATTGGCCCTCCTGGAGCCGGACATGACAAAGGCCCGCGCCAGGCGGGCCTTACGAGAGACAGATGACCAAGTCAGCGCCCGGCTGGCCGGTACCTGCGGTAGATGCGCACCCACAGCAGCGTGAGCGCGCGTTGACGGTCGTCCCCAGCGGGGTCGTACGGGCAGCCGGTGATCGGCAGCCTCCGGAGCGCGGCGTACCGCGCGGTGGTGATGGCCGCGCGGCGCTCCAGGTCGGTCAGGCTCACCTGCGATCCTCCCTGGTTCGTTTGGCGGCTCGCTTGTCGGAGTCGCGGCCCAACGCCTGCGCCCGGAACTCGGTCAGCGTGAGCCGCGGGTGCTTGTCCCACCACGTCTTCAGCTCGTCGCTCGCGTACTTCATCGCGCGGGCCTGCGGCCCGGACAGCAGCGTCCGGCCGTCGATGCCCCGCTCGCGGCCCTCGGCGTTGACGAGTACCCCGCGGGTGTACCGCTCGGCGGCGATGAACTGGACCTCAATCCACTCGTCGTACAGGCGGCGCGCCACCTGATCGAGAGTCTCACCGGGCAGGCGCTGCGACTCGACATGCGCCCGCGACTCCTCGCGGCGCATCATCTCCGGATCCAGGCCGTACACCTGCGCGTACGCGTCGAACTCGTCCACACCGGCCGCGATCAGCTCCGTGACCTGCCGGTCCTCCTCGGTGCCGTCGTCGTACCACGTCCACGTCTGATCGCTCCGCGACACCTGCTCGCGACGGTCCAGCTCGTCCAGCAACCGCTCCAACGCCGCGTCGTCACCGGCGTCGGAGAATCGCTGCACCAGGTCAAGGACCTGCTCGTCGGGCACCTGAGAGAAGTCATCCGGCAGATCGGCCACCGCAGCCGCCACCCGCTGCTCGCGCTGGGCGTCGCGTTCCTTGGCACGCTGCTCCAAGACCTGTGTGATCCGGGCGACGGCCTGGGCGTCGCCGCCGTGGCGGCCGAGCAGCCCGGCCAGGTCCTCATCCGACATCTGCTCGAGCGACGTCGGCAGTGTGGCCGCCTTCTGCCGGTCACGCCGGACCGGGACCCCGGACTCCTTGGCGTGTTCCTTGATCTGCTTGTTCAGCCGACTGGCGCGGGCCTCGGCCTTGCGCCGATCGTCGGCGTCGAGCGCGACGGTCGCCTGCCGTTTGGCCGAACGCAGGTCCCGCTCTAGTCGCCGCATCTTCTGGGAGTCGCGGTAGGAGGCGGGGTGCGGCTGCACCGGCGGCCGCTTCGTGACACCGGGCAGGTAGGCGCCCAGATTGTGGCCACAGCCCGGGTGCAGCAGCCCTGCGGTTCGGGCCTGCTCGACGGTGCCTTCGACCAGCACGTCCACCATGTCGTCGCTGATGGCGGACTCTTCCTGCCGCCAGCCGATGCGCCCCGACTGGGTGAGGATCTTGCCCTCCCAGACGGCGCACCGCTCGCACGTGAACGGCAGCCTCGTGACGATAACCAGGTCAACGCCGTTCTCCTGCAACGTCGCCAGGTGCCCGTCCACCGCGGCGCGGGCCATGGCCGTACGTCCGGCCATCTCCGCGTACGCGCCGATCGACCAGGACCGGCCGGCCGCGTCAGTGAACCCCGTGATGCCCTTGCGAGCGAACTTCTCCAGCGCTCTCGACGTCGCCTCGCGGCGCGTCTCCGCGCCTGTCAACGCCCGCGCCGTGACTTCGCCGACGACCTGCGAGAACACATCCTCGGTCGCGCGGAGCGCGCCGAGGTGCACGTTCGCGACGCGCTGCACAGTCTGCTTGGCCAGCTCGATCACGCCCTGGCCCTGGCCGATCCCCTTCCGCACGCCCAGCCGGGACAGGTCGGTGACCGCGCGCTGCACGCCGCGGCGCCACGCCGCGTTCACGCCTGCGGTGACGAGCTTGTCCGCGAGCCGTTCCAGCCGGCGCACCACCCGGTCGGCTTCCTTGCGCAGCTCACGCACCTCGGCGAAGCGCGGGCCTTCCCATCCAGGTTCTCCCAGCCGGGCGGCCAAGGCTTCGGAGACGACGCGCAGCAGCTCCCGCTCGGCATCCCAGTAGATCGCCGCCACGGCGCGGGCGTGGTCGAGAGCCGCCTCGATATCCTCCAGCGGCTCGGCCACGTCAGTCCTCGCCGCTCGCTGCCGGAATCAGCTCATCTTCCAGCCGGTCCGGGTCCTGCACGTTCAGGCCGAGCTCGTCGCGCATCCGGTGCATCTCCTCGCGCACCTGGTGATCGTCCCAATCCGAGTGCAGCGTCCTGATCTTCGTTTCCAAGGACACGGCCTGCGCCCGGTTCAGCAGCTCCAGCGTCCGGCCCAGCGCTTCGGGGTCGGGCTGCACGCCGTCCGGCCAATGCACCTCGCCCCTCTCCGCGCTGACCTTCGTGCCGAACACACGGTGATCGACTGACAAGAGCACGTCAGGCAGCCAGCGCAGCGTCGGGTTCCAGTAGCCCGTCTTGCGGCCGCGCGTCGAGAACGACTTCCGCTCTCGGCTGTGGACCTCGGTGGCCGTCATCTGCTTGCCGCTGCCGTCCACCTCGCCGAACGACTGCGCGGAATATCCGGCGCCCCTCAAGATCTGGGCTGTGAGCGCCTTGCCCGTCTCCACGTGCTCCTGGACGCGGATCGCGAACTGACTGACCGTGAGCATGTTGTTCGGGGTCGCGCCTGGCGGCGGCAGCATGGCCAGCCCGCTGTAGATCTCCTGGTCCGGGTCCCAGCTCGCGCCCTTGCCGCGGCCGTGGTTCTCCAGGAAGAGATCAGGCACGATGACGCGGCCCTTGCCGAGCCGGATGTCTCGCATCAGCGAGGTCCACACCTCGTCGAGCGCGTCCATCAGGTGCTCTACGCCCTGGTAGTCGGACCGGCCCAGGCTGGTGCCTCGCAGGAGTCGGTGCGGGCGCATGTTCGGGATGTAGCTGACGAGCAGGCCCTCCTCGTAGAAGCTGTCGAAGCCGCCGTCCTCGTCCACACGGTCGGCGAAGATCTCCGTCTCCGGATGCTCCTCCAGCGGGATCTGCTTGCCGAGACGGTCCTGTGTGCCCAGGTACAAGCCGTGCAGGACACGACCCTTCTCGTGCCGTTCGAGGTGCCGCCACACATGACGCTCCTCCTCGGCCAGCACCCGCCAGAAGGTGACCGCGGCGAGCTTGCCATATCTGAACTCGGGTATCGCGCTGTCCGGCGGCAGCACCGACAGCACGGGGTGGTCGTACATCTCCATGTCCCACCCGACACGCAGATACCCGCCGCCGTACGCGCTGCCGATCTCGGCCGCCTCCAGCAGCGCGCCGTAGATCGCCGCCTCGTGCATGATCTTGTCCAGGCGCTTCTGGCTCGTCTTGCCGGGCACCTTCAGCGTGGGCGGCTCGGCGAACAGCAGGTCGGCCGACGTTGCAGCGATGTCCCCGGCCAGGGGGACGTGCAGCTTGGTCGATCTGACCTGACCGGCCGACGCCGGCGAGCCCCAAAACCAGCGGGTGGCCCGGTTCAGCAGCCCAGTCACACCCCTCTGCGGGCGGTCCCACCCCTTCGGGTCGAGCCCGATGCCGTGTACCTGGCCAGCGCCGTATACCCGCGCGAGCTGGTCGGGATCGCCCGCGTACCACGCCCCCCACTGCTCATACAGCTGCAGCTCGCGCGTGATGTGCGGCGGCGGCCACTCCTGATTTCCGATGGGAAGCGGCATCCCACAGCCTCACTCTTCGATCGGTTCGGTCACGTGCGCGGGGGCCAGAACCAGCAGCCCGGCTCGGCGCCGGGGCTGACGTTGTACTCGTGGAACCCGCCTTGCTGGCCAGGGGTGAACACCCACAGGTGCACGTGGAAGGCGGAATCGAGCGGCGGGACCGCGCCCAGGCGCACCCCTTCGGGGTCGAGCGTTTCCACGTCGGCGGTCACGATCGCCGCCCGGATCGCGTGCAGCCCCTGCTCGCCCCGGTAGCGGACGATGCGGCCGGTCGTCGGACGATCCATGGGAGACTCCTTAGATGAGGTCGATCAGCCCGGCTGGTAGCACCGGCCGTTCGACCGCGCCGGTGATCCGCACCCACGCCTGGTAGGTGCCTTCGGTGAGCTGGGCCGCGCCGGGGCCGATCAGGATGCGGGCCTCCCGCCCGCGACCGCTGACTTGCCCCCATGAGGCGAGCTGCCAGTCCCCCTCGACGGGCTCGACCCCAGCAGTTGTGAAGGCAACCTCCACGCCCTCTGTGCCTGAGGCGCCCTCGATGGGGATGTACAGGTAAACCTTCGACAGGCAGGAAATGCCCTCCACGTGGCCCTCCCTACGTGTGCGGCGAGCATGCCGACCAGCGGATACGTCGCCGTCCAGCGCTCCAGGTGACGCGGGCCGTAGACGCTGCCCACGTCGGCGCGGGTTGGCCCGTCTCCCACCGAGTTGTCGGTGTGGCCGCCTGCCACGCGGTACGGATGATCCCGGCCTTCAGGGGCTGGCTCTTGTGCAGCAGTGGCGTGATCGGCAGCGCCGTCTCGCCGGTACGGGCGTGACCGAGCGTCCCGGTGAACAGTCGGCCGGCCAGGTTGTGTTCGCCAGCCGTGCCGAGCGTGCGGCGGTGGATCTTCCAGACCACGGCAGCCTGGTCACGGTCGAAAGCCGTGCCGAGCAGCCGCACGCGGGCGGGCCGGGCCGCCAGTGCGGCGCTGACGTCCGTGGCCTGACCGACGCGGTAGATCTTTACAGCGCGGATCGGCAGCGCCGACTCGGTCTCCACCGCGGCGTCGACACCACGGCCGCCGCGCACGATCACGGCTTCAGCGTCGTCACCCTCGCGTGCCTGGCCGACAAGCCGAGCCCGGACCGGCCTGACGACGGTAGCGGCGTTGGTCTGCGCGGCGGCTGCGACGGTGCGGACTTTGATGGGCCTGATCGGCTGCGCCGCGCCGGCCTCACCGACCGTGCCCACGGTGCGGCGATGCACCGACTTGATCGAGGTTGCCGTCTCTTGCGAGACGGGCTGAGCGAGCAGCCGCCGCTTGCGCTGTACTACGGGCAGCGCCTGGTGGCCGCCGCCCACCTGACCGACCGTCCGCGTGATGGGCCCGCCTCCAAAAGGGCCGAGCTTGGTCGGGCCGATCGCGAGGTCGTCGAGGTAGACCCGGCCCGACGACTCGCTCGTCACGTGGAACTCCGCCGTGGACGGCTTACCGCCTGGCCAGGCCACCGTCGCCGACGACACGTAGTTCGTGTGGGTCGTGGAGTCGGCGCTGATGTAGGTCCACACCTCGACGGTGCCGTTGCCCGCGGAGTTGATCGTGTACCGGAACTCGATCCGCACCCACTGATCGGCCGGGATCGCCGTCCCCGTGGTGGCCACGTTGCTGGTCGCCGAGCTGGTGTAGACGTAGATCTTGTTGTCGCTGTTGATCCACGCCTTGCTGACGATCCCCGTGGGGCCGATCAGCGCGAACAGAGCGCGAAACCCGGTGAAGGAGCCGGTCCGGTACACGTACAGACGCGAGCAGAACACATCGCCCGCCATCGCGGCCGATTGCCAGTCGACGTGTGTGTCGCTGTCCACCCCTGGGTTGATCACCGCCAGGCCAGGGCCGTGCGTGAACGAGGTGGTGTAGTAAGCCAAGCCGACGATGTTGGTGAAGGCGTTGCCGCTGGCGCCGCCCGAGTTGCCGACTGTGATGGCTGCGTTGGCGGTACCGCCGTTGAAGGAGTTGGTCAGAGTCGTCAAGGCTAGACCCCTCTGGCGTTGCTACACCGGGGTGGCGCGGAAGAACCCCGCAGCGGAGATCTGCGCGAGCACGTCTGACCCGTCCGGCGAGATCACGAAGTCATGGCAGGTGAGCGGGATGATCGCCGAGTCAGGTGAAGCCGCCGCAGGCTTGTAGGCGACGACGAGCTTGGACCAGCCGCCGGAGGCGGCCAGCACGCTCGTCCACGTCTGGTCGGGAATGTCGAGGTCGAGCCTGTCGTTGGCGTCGTCGGCCGCGACCACGTTGAGGTCGGCTGCTGTCAGCGACTTGCGGGCGTAGCCGTTGCCAACCGCGACCTCGTTGGTGGAGCCGATGACGACGTCGGCCAAAGTGTCCTTGTCGCGCAGTACCGCGTCGGTCTCCAGGCCACTGGTGACCAGCGCGGCGACCACCAGCGTGGAGCCGGACGGGTCGGCGTTCTTGACCCGCCAGTAGAACTCGGCCACGCGGCCGAGCGCGATGTTGAAGGTGAAGTCGGCCACAGCGTCTCCCTAAAGGGTGAGATGGTCTGGCGGTGCGGCCCGACCCTGCGCTGCCCCTCAACAGCATGGGGTCGGGCCGCACCGGTCGCTCGACGCGCGTACCGGGGAAGTCCGCGCGGAGCAGGCGCACCGGCCGACCCGCCACAAGCCAGCCACGTGCGCGTCTTCAAAGGGTTCAAACTATGGCCGCGAGAGTTGGCGACAAGAGCGGCCCGCGGGGCGACGCTGTCACCATGACGCAGTCCTGGACCTTGATCATCGCGCCCCTTGGCGCGATGATCGCAACACTCCTGGGAGTTGTTGTCGGTGGCAACGTCAGCAACCGGTCACAGCAAAGGCACTGGCTGCGCGACCGCCAGATGGAAGCCTGCGCCCAGATTCTCCGTGAGTCATCGAACGTGACCATCGAACTATCTATGATGCACGGCCACTGCTCACCACCGGGTACTGCTCCTGCCGCCCTGGACTGGAGACCGTGGAACGAAGCTCTGGCCATGGTGAACTTGATCGGCGCCAAGGAAATCGTCGAAGCGGCTCACACGATCGACACGGTGATATGGCGCATCCACATCCAGGTCAAAGCGGGGCTCGCCACCGGGGCAGAGTGGTTCCCCATGCGTGATCGGATCGAAGCTCAACGGCGGGAGTTCGTCAACGTTGTCCGGCGACACCTCGCAGCGCATGAGCCGCTGGCCAGCCTCGGTGGGCGGCCCGCTTCGGACGACCCCATCTGGGACTCCCATTGGAGACGAGCGGTAGTTCCCGACGAGAAGGCTGGTCAACAGCAAGCGGTGACCTCTCGGCCTGAGCCCAATTCAGAAGGTGGGAACGGGTTCAAGGAGCCGTAGCCACGCGGCTTGCGTAGTGTGCAGCGCGTACCTGGCCGCGTCGAGGGAGTGATCATCCATCTTCACCGGGGCGTCCTCGCCGCGCTCAGCCTTCTTCTCATCCCACGCGTAGCTCGCGACTTCGTCCAGGAAGCCCGTGCAGGAGGCATGGACCCTGAGGTGGTCGGCGGCGATCAGGTTGGACATGGTGCGGATGCCGTCCAGCACGCTGTTGTCGCCCTGCACCGGCCGGTGGCCGTCGCGGTAGAGCTGCGTGATGAACGACGCGGCGGACGGGTCCACGAGCAGCCAGTCCGGCCGCACCCCGCGCGTCCCGGGGCCGTGCGGGTTGGGGATGTTGTCCAGCCAATCCGTGAGCCGCTGCGAGTACTCGGCGTCGGTGAGCTGACGGCGTTCGACGCGGGAGTCGTAGCGCAGCTCGGACGCCAGGTAGATGCGGCGGTGCCCCTTGAGGTCGGGGGTGGAGACGCCAACCAAGATCGCAGAAAAGGGATTGACGGTGCCATAGTCCACGCCCGTCGCAAGCCACTTCTCCATGAGCGGCAGCTCAGTGACGACGTGGCGCTCCTCGTCGAACTGGTCGAAGATCGCGCCCTCAGCCATCACCCAGAGCCCGACGATGAACCGCTTGTACCAGAGCCCGCTGTACTCGCTCTTGAGCGCCTTGACGTAGGCGGGGTCCAAGCTGTGGTTGTCGTCGAGGCGGAAGTGCCAGCTCTTGAGGTCTAGTTCGTGCGCCCGGTCGAGGAAGTCCTTCTTGAGCCAGTGCGATGGCGAGTCCGGGTTCGTGCTAGCGAACAGCTTCGCGCCCTTCACTGACAGGCGGCTGAGCAGCATGTCCCAGAACGGCCGCTCGATCAGCGTGGCCTCGTCCACGTACGCGCCGGCCGCCGTCATGCCTCGCAGGCGGTTCTCAGCACGGGCGTCGTTGCTGGAGATGATCTCGACCTTGCGGCCCAAGATCACAGCAGTCGGTGCCCCGCGGGTGTAGGTGATGCGCTTGGCGATCGGCCCCATGATCGCGGGGTCGGTGAGCACGTCGAACACATTTCTGGCGATCGTGTCGGCGGTTTTGCCAACGATCACGAGCGACCCACCGCGTGGTGCATTCGCGACGAAGATCACCCAGCGCAGCAAGGACGCGATGGTCTTCCCGCTGCGGATGGCGCCCCACCAGATGTTCAGGCGCGCGTCCGACTCGGCGATCGAGCGTTCCTGCTTGGGCGAGAGCCGCACGGCCAGGGTGAGGCTCACGCTTCACCCCCGCTGTCGTCGTACTCGATCTCGCCCTGGATGACCTCGGCTTCGAGGATCACGTCGGTTTCCGGGTCCGGCATGTTGTGGCGGGCCTGAAGCTGAAGAAGCATGTTGCCTAGCAGGCTGACCATGTCGCTGTCGGCCGCGCCATTACGGTTGATCAGATCCAGGCCCAGCAGCGAAGAACGCTTGTTGATGATCTTCAGGCAGGTTTCGACGGCGTTGACCTCGCCCTTGAGCACCTTCGGCCAGACCGCGGCCATCATCCGGTCCAGCCGGTCCAGCTCAAGGTGCAGCAGGTGCTCGGCCGCCATCTGCTCCTGCTTGGCCGCCTTCTGCAGCGCCCGCGTGACATCGGTGCTCGCCGCCTGCGGGCTGGAGTAGCCCAGCCGCTCCGCGATGAGCGTGGGGCTCACGCCAGCGATGCGCATCTGCAACGCCTGGTGGCGGCGCTTGGAGATCTCCAGCTTGCGCTGCTGATCAGCCATGAGGGAGCCGCCCTCCTTGCTCGTATGCGGAACCGCTAACGATCTGCGTGAATTCTCAGCGCTGCGAGCACGATCTCAGGCAGCGGCGCCTCACCGTCCCTGGCACGGATCCGGTCGAGCAGCTCGGTCACCTCGGCGTGCTGGGCAGCCGTCAACGTGACGATCAGCTCCACCGTTATCCCGGTCTTCGGCCGGGGCGCAGACGGCGCAGCCTCCTCGACGTCGTCCTCGTCGGACTCCTCGTCCTCGAGGTCGCCGTCACCGCCTTCGCCCTCGTCCTCGGCCGCGGTGGCCGGAGCGGACCGCGCTGGCGGTTGCGGCGTGGCCGCCTCGTCGGCGATGACATCGATCTCGCCCGCCAGGTCGTCGAGCAGGTCCGCCAGGTCCTCGTCACGCCAGCCGGTCCCGTCGAGGTCGGGCAGCCCTTGCAGCAACTCGACAAGCTTGGTGTCGTCGTAGCCGCCGAACTCTCCGAGCCGGTTGTCGGCAAGCAGGATGCGCAGCGCGGTGTCGTCGTCTACGTCGAGCACCACGGCGGGGATCTTCTTCAGCCCGGCCTTGGTCGCACCGCGCCAACGGTGCTCACCCGCGATGATCCGCATCCGCGACGACTGTACGACGACTGAGCCGTAGAAGCCGAACCGCTTGATCGAACCGGCGATGAGGTCTATGTCGCCCCGGTGGGGGTTGTCAGGGTGCGGCTCCAACTCGTCGACCCGGACCATGCGGTACTCCTGCGTGGCGATCTCCGCCATCACATCCCCTCCGCATACGGCGTAGTGAGGTCGTCGAACGGTACGTGGTCGACCACGTGCGGCAGCTCCGGTTCGACGATCTCGACGGTCTGGTCAGTCACCCAGACGCCCCGCGCGCCGATCTGCTCGGCGAACACCGCCATGGCAGGCTCCAACCAGCCGTTGTCGTCGCGCTGCACCTGGTCCACGATGAGCGCGAACGGTTCCTCGCTGACACCGCCGAGCTCCATCAGCGGGAGCCGTAGGATCTGGATGCGCACTACTCGGCCACCGGCGCGTAGCCGCGCTCGAAAACTGACCGCGGCGTAGGCCAGAACGCGCCGCTGCCGTCGTGCACAATGTAGTCGCCCAGCGCCGCCCGCCGCATGCCCTCAGGGGTCTGCACGTCGAGGTACTCGGCGGACCGGCCCGGGAGCGCAGGTTGGCCGACGATGCCGCGCAGCTTGGAGTGTTCGTTGATCCACTTCACGATGTCGTCCAGGTCGTAGCCGTTCACCTCGACCGCCTCGACGATGTCGTTGGTCGGGTTGTAGTGCTTGACCTCCATGCTCAGGCCTCCAAATCAATGCCGAGGTTCACAAGACTTGCCGACGAGGTCTTTCTCTACCTAGGGGCTTGGTAGAGTACGACCCATGTCTCAACAGGCAGGGCCGCGCATGACGCTGCCCACTCAACTGGTTCTTCGAGCCCTGCTCGAAGAACCCGACCGCGAGATGTACGGGTTGGAGATCTGCGCTGTAGCCGGGCTGCCGACGGGCACCATCCATCCGATCCTCGCCCGCTTTGAGGGGCTGGGCTGGCTGACGTCCCGCTGGGAAGAAGGCGATCCTCATGAGCAAGGCCGCCCACGCCGCCGCTACTACCGGCTTACGCCAGACGGAATGGAGAAGGCTCGCCAGGCACTCGCCAATGCGCAAAACAAGGTGGCCCACCTTCAGCACATGAGAGGCCGACTGGCCGGAGGTGCGGCTTGATCTCCCCCGGACTCAATCCCACCAAAAGAGCGAGAAAAGCCGCGTCCATGGTTCGCTTTCTCGCCCTCGGGCTCGTCAAAGATTTTGAGCTGCTGCTCAAGCTGGTCCGTGACGGCGGCAGAACACCCGAGAGCCGAGACCAGAGTCAACAACTTGCGAAAACGTCTCAACGAGTACAAGAGCTTCTCGCTAGCCTAGAAGTCCTTCAACATTATGATCCTGGCATTTGGAATAAATGCCTTCCACCCATTCTTGCTCTCGACTCACTAAGGACGTCATCTCGGATAGAGCAGATCATAGCTGTTGAAGGAGCAATTGAGGGTGCTCTAATTTTGGCAAAAGTCATGAGCGGCATGATTGAGCCCCTGCCGCCAACCGAGGTGTCGTACTCGCTGCGTCCTTCGTCGCGCATAATGCAATCCGCAGGCCGGCTGAACAGAAGACACGAGCCGGTTGCGGCGGCAAACTCGGCTGCACGGATCGTCGCCCTCTCGATGCACATTCTTCCGGTTGAGCATAGAACCCGCTATAGCGAGGAGATCCGGAGCGAGCTTTATGACCTCGCTCAGATGAAAGCTACGCCTGCCATGCAGATCTACTATGCTTTCCGTCAATTCGGCAGAATATGGGCTTTGCGTGGCGCGCTTAAGCGACCAGCAACGCGCCCTTCGGAAAAGCTGTTCCGAGCAATGTGTTGGGTGCTTTCCTCAGAGCGTCGCACTTGGCTATTTATCGGGACTGTGACAATAGCGGCCTTGATCGACGTAGTCATGAGGCAGGGTTGGGGATCCGCGCCGCTCGCAGCTCCTGCCGCCTGGCTTTTTCACAGCGGCGCCAAGTGGCTTCGGCGACGGCTTGGGATTATGGTTATCGGGGACAACGAGAAGGACGACAATAGTAGCAGCCCTATCGATTGATCCACACTGACTCGGTGGCGTGGCGCCGCTCGTCCGAACTGGAAGCCCGAACGCGATAGTCGATGCGGCGCCACGCTCCGAGCAGTTTGTCGTACATGGCCGAGCGGTAGCCGGACAGCACGATGGTGCTCTTGCACTCCACGAGGAGCTGGAGCAGCCGTTCGTGCTCGGGCTCGCGGTCCATCTCCTTCACATAGTGGCCGGACCCGAAGGCGTTTCTCGTGCTGCGGAGATAGGGCGGGTCCACGTACATCGCAGTCTGCGGTGAGTCCATCCGCGAGATGAGCTCGGCCGCGTCGCAGTTCTCGACGAACGCCTCCCGCAGCCGCGCGGCGTGCCAGCGCAGCGCCGCGGCAGCGCGCTTCGACCCCGCGGGGTTGTTCACTCGGGTGCGGCTCGTTGGCCTGCGCCAGGATGCGCCGGCCTCGCCACTGCGGGACTGGGTGCACTGGATCCACCAGCGGCGGGCTCGCTCAAGGTCCGTCGCGGTGGTGTCGTTGAGCTCGGCGGCCTGGTGCTCGGCACGGGCGTACGGCGTCAGCTCGACCGCGCGGATCAGCGCCCGCGGCTGGTCGCGCAGCGTCTTCATGAAGGCGACGAGATCGCCATTGATGTCATTGATCGTCTCGATCTGCACCGGCTTCTTCGCGAAGAACACCGCGGCGCTGCCCGCGAACGGCTCGCAGTACACCTCGTGCGGCCCCAGCAGCCCAGCCAGGAAAGGGGCCAGCCTGCCCTTGGCGCCGTAGTACTGGAACGGAGGGCGCAGCGCCACGGGACCCTCCTCGCTATGGTGACGGAGTGGACGATTCGATCAGGCGTACGAACGGGTCGAACCCGTACGACGAGGAGGCGTATCCGGTCGCGATACCGCCGCTGGTCTCGTACGCGCCGCGATGAGTTCGACGACCGCGCTGTGTTCCTGCTCGCTCGGCGTCAGGTCGGACCTGTCAGGTCCGCGCCGATGTGACCGATCCCACGGAGATGTGGCCAGGCATGTGGCCAGTTCGCTCTGATGTGGCCAATCCGCAGGCCGTACGCGTACGGCTTCGTCCCTGGATTGAGCGAAGCGCTCGCTATGGGCCTGTCGGTAAGGCTGGCCTCACCAGCCGCCATCTGCTGCGTTCGCGCACGTGAGCTGGGTCGGCACAGTCGATCGGCGGAGCGTCTTGCGAATGTTCGCAATTTAGTACATCCTGCATCAGTGAGTTCTGACGCAGGAGGTGTGGTGAGTCAGTCGTTCGTCGCCGCGGTGCAGGAGCGAGCGGCCCGCGCGTGGGCCGCTCTGGATGCCGCACGCCACGACGGCGATGCCGATCAGGTGCTGCTGGCCGAAGCGGACTGGGAGGACGTGCAGCGCTTCGCACGACGCCATGGCGTCCAGATCGGCTCGCCGGCCGAGGTGCCCGGCGAAGGGGGCGCCGATCGGGTGGATGGGCAGGCGTGGTGAACTCCGTTCCCTTGTATGAGGCCAAGGCCGAACTGTTTCGGCTGCTGGGCCACCCGGTGCGGATCCGGGTGCTGGAGCTGCTGCAGAACGAACCCATGCCGGTCCGGGATTTGTTGGCCGCTATCGAGGTTGAGGCGACCGGGTTGTCTCAGCACCTGGCCGTGTTGCGGCGCTCGGGCATGGTCAGCGCGCATCGCGACGGCTCCACAGTGGTCTACAGCCTGTCCGGCGGGGATGTGGCCGAGCTGCTGCGCGCCGCCCGCCAGTTGCTCACCCACAAGTTGGCGGGCCAGCATGAGCTGCTCGATGAGCTGCTGAAGGCGCAGGCCGGTTCGGCAACTGGTTCGGGGGCTGGCGCGTTGTGAGCTCCGTAGTGTCCTCGGGCTGGGCCCGTATGCGTTCGGTGCTGCCCGAACGCGACAAGCTGGCCGCGATGGGCCGTCATCCCCGCCGGGATCTGCTGGCCGGGTTGACGGTGGCGATCGTGGCGTTGCCGCTGGCGCTGGGATTCGGTATCTCCTCGGGGATGGGCGCGGCGGCGGGCCTGGCCACCGCGGTGATCGCGGGCGCGCTGGCCGCCGCCTTCGGCGGGTCCGGGCTGCAGGTATCCGGGCCGACCGGGGCGATGACCGTGGTGCTGGTGCCGATCGTGCACACCTACGGCGCCTCGGGGGTGCTAACGGTCGGGATGCTGGCCGGGCTGATGCTGATCGCGTTGGCGCTGGCCCGGGCGGGCCGGTATATGGCGCTGGTGCCCGCGCCGGTGGTGGAGGGTTTCACTCTCGGCATCGCCTGTGTCATCGCGCTGCAGCAGATCCCGTCCGCGCTCGGCGTGCCGATCCCTGACGGCGACCGGGTACTGGTGGTGGCCTGGCACGCCGTGCAAACCTTCCTGGCCGAGCCGTCTTGGTGGGCGCCGGTGATCACGCTGGCGGTGACCGGGCTGATGCTGGCCGGTGCCCGCTGGCGGCCCACCGTGCCGTTCTCGCTGCTTGCGGTGGTGGCCGTCACCGTGGTGACAGAGCTGACCCAGGCGCCGCTGACCCGGATCGGCGCGTTGCCCGCCGGGCTGCCCGCACCGTCACTGGCCTTCCTCGATGTAGCGGCACTCGGCTCGCTGCTGGCCCCCGCTGTGGCCGTGGCTGCGCTGGCCGCGCTGGAGTCGCTGCTGTCGGCGGCGGTGGCCGATGGCATGAGCGTCAGCCACAAGCACGATGCGGACCGCGAGCTGTTCGGCCAGGGGCTGGCCAACCTGTTCACCCCGTTGTTCGGTGGCGTGCCGGCCACCGGCGCCATCGCTCGCACCGCGGTCAACGTGCGTTCCGGCGCCACCTCCCGGCTGGCCGCGTTCGCCCACGCCGCGATCCTCGCCGTGATCGTCTACCTGGGGGCCGGTTTGGTCGCCCGCATCCCGCTGGCCGCGCTGGCCGGGGTGTTGCTGGCCACCGCTGTGCGGATGGTCGAGGTCGGCTCGGTCAAGGCGATGGCTCGCGCCACCCGCGGCGACGCGATCGTGCTGGCGCTGACGGCGCTGGCCACGCTGGCCTTGGATCTGGTCCAGGCGGTCATCCTCGGGCTGATCGTGGCCGGCGCGCTGGCGTTGCGCGCCATCGCGCGCAACGTCCGCCTGGATGAGACCCCGATCCGCGCCGATCTGCCGGGGGATCACACCGAGCAGGAGCACGCGCTGCTGGCCGAGCACATCGTCGCCTACCGGCTGGACGGCCCGCTGTTCTTCGCCGCCGCCCACCGCTTCTTGCTGGAGCTGTCGGAGGTTGCCGCCGTCTCCGTGGTGATCTTGCGGATGTCGCGTGTCACCACCGTCGACGCCAGCGGCGCGCTCATCCTGGGCGATGCCATCATCCGGCTGGAACGCCGCGGGATCACCGTGTACGTCTCCGGCATCCGCGATGGCCACCACCAGGCATTGCACGCCCTGGGCGTGATCGCCCGGCTCGATGCGGCCGGGCACGTGTTCGCCTCCACCCCCGAGGCCATCACCGCCGCCCGTGACCACATGTGTCATCACGGAATGCTGCCAGACACCCCCGGCCTTCCTTCCGACACCGTGCCACCACGCAACCCGTTACGGGAAAGAGGTGTTCCAGGTGAAGACGCGGTCGCCTCGCCCGGCCGCCCATAGCGAAGTGCCGATTTGCCGATAGGCATCGGCACTTCGCCGGTTTCGGGGACCTTCTGATGCCGGTTCGTCCAGGATGGAAGGGCCTCTCGGGGAGGAAAATGCCGCCTCCGGCTGTTCTCGGCACTTTCCGCGCAGACAAGCCCGCGGCGGCCGGCAGGCCGCCATCTTCCTTGAGCGTAGAAGAGGGATCGGCACCCCGATGGCGCGCACCCTGGACGAAGACGAGCTGATCGAGCATTGGCTGCTGATCGGCAAGGAGCCGGATCTGCTGACCGGCCGGACCCGCCCGTCCAAGCTGGCGCTGGCGTTGGGGCTGAAGGCCGCACCGCCGAGCGCCACCGGGCGCAGATCCGCACATTCCTGAACTTCGGCGAATGCACCGTGGCCGATGCCGAACGGCTGACGCACTGGCTGGCCACCAACGTGTGCGAGCGGGAGCGGCGAGCCGATCGGGTGCGTGAGGCGCTGCTGGCTCAACTGCGGGAGGAACGCCTGGAGCGGCGACCCGCCTGCGAATCAGTCAGCTGATCGGCTCAGCGCTGAGCCGCTCCGAAACGGCCCTGACCACGAAGATCGTCCCCCGGATGCCGCACCTCGCTGGAGATCCACTCCAAAATTGCGCTCGGACCCGCCCAGGAAACCTACGACGGCGTCATCGACCAGTTCCCCGTGTAGATAACCTTTAACACCCCTGTCTACCTGCGAGAACGCATCAGATGGCGGCTGGTGGATCCGTCCTTACCGACAGGCCCTATGCCGGTCGGCTCCGGAAAATGGCCACATCTGTTGAAAGGATCGGGACGCGATCCGTTCGAGGAGAAGTGGCCCCCCGCAGGTCGAAGCATGATCATTGGCCATGTCGGCGCGGGCCTGACAGGACCGAAGGAGTGGGAGGGCCTGGTGAGTGGGTAGTCACCACGCGGTCGGGCGCTGGCGCGGTGCACCAGAAGTTCGTCGAGTGGGTGCCGGGCGAGCAGTTGCACCAGGTCCGGCAGAGGCCCTGCGCGACCGGTACAAGAAGGTGCCCCGGTTCAAGCGATGAGTTAATGAAGCTCCGACCAGGAGAAACGCGCTCTGCTCGATTCTGAGACGTCGCTGCTCGGACCTTTCCCCCTTGCATGCGAACGCGCGAGATAGGCGCTCTGCCTTGATCACAGCGCGCCTATCTCGCGTGATCCTTGGTCCGATCACTCATGATCCGAACATGTGTACCCTTGATGTTGCTTCACCCGAGCAAAGGGAGCCCTGCGGAGAGCGGGGACGCATCGTTCCCAGCCGGATAAGCCTGAAAGGCGTCCGATGCGTGACCCTGAGAAGGGATGAGCGACGGCGAGGAAGAACGCCGGTGGCCTGCTCGCGACGGGTCACCGACTTTCGTCATTCGATCGCCGACGCCACCAACTGGGAAGGATCTCTTTCGAGTTGGTCCGCCGTGTGCAGATAGATCATTGTTGTGTTCAGGCTCTCATGATCGAGAGCTTCCTTGATGTCCATCGGGTTCGCGCCCAGGTCCTTGGCGATCGACGCCCAGGTGTGCCGCAGGACGTGCGGCGTCACCTTTGCCTCGATCCCGGCCTGACGCCCGATCCGCGTCACCAGCTCCGACACTGACGACCGGTAAAACCGGCCGCCCGTGTCCGTGACGAAGATTCGCCCCTGCAGCTCGGCCACCTCGACGCCGGCGCGGCGCGCCCGGTCCTCCAGGTAGCGGTCGAGCGCGTACGCGGTCTCCACTGGCAGACGCCTGATCTTCGGCTTGTCGCCCTTGCTGACGATCCGCAGTGTCCGCATCCCGCGCGCCCAGCCGAGCGCGTCGAGCTCGGCCGCGATGGCCTCCTCCGCCCGGATCCCGGTATGGACCAGAACCCGGATGAACGCCGCGATACGCAGCCGGGCCGGCCCGAAGTCGGCGTCGGCCGCAGCCACCAGGTGGTACGCCTCGTCGCGGGTCAACGCAGTCGTCTCGCTCCGGTTGCGCTGCACCTTCGGCCGTCGCGTCGCCTTGAACCGGTTGGCGTCGATCACTTCCTCGTCAAACAGGTAGTCGTACCACGACGACACCCCCCGAGAGGTGCCGCGCCATCGTCTTCGCAGGGATCGACGCTCTGGCCTAGAGTTCAAGCCACCGCTTGTAGACGTCACCGTGCGCCTTGCGCGCCTTGAGCGGGTTGAGGCCGGTCTCGGTACAGAAGGCGAACCACCGCTCGATCTCGCGCCGGTAGGCGTCTCGCGTGTTCGGCGACTCGTACGACAGCAGCCACGCCATGGTGAGGTCCTGGGCGTAGCCGAGCAGGGCCGGCGGCAACGCGAGTGTGCCACCGTGCGCTGAGGCCAGGTCAGCCGTCATTATGTGTCCTCACCATGACGGGTCTGAGCGGTAGTCGGCGACGACCACTCCTTTGCGCCGGATCTGCACCACCTCAACCTTGATGTCCACACGGGTGACATGCGCCATTGCCATCTGTTCGGCGACTTGGCGTATAGGAAGTGAGCAGACCGTCGCCCAGCCACGGGTGCCGTCCTCGTGTTGGGCGGCCAGGACAGCGACTTCATACAGGTCGTCTCCAGCGGCGCCATCGATGTCCGCCTGGCTTGTCATGGCCTGTGTGTCAGGGTCGCTGTTGTGAGCGATCTGCATGATCGTACCTTGAGGAGGAAGGGCATGGGCCCCACAGCCTAACAAAAATGATCAATGGTCATAACGAGGATTATGGGGGGAATAAAACGATGATGGTCGGGACTCCGCAGCCTCCCCACCTGCCCCTAGCCGTCCCCGTCAACATCCTGTCCGACCCCATCGGACCGAAGTGACTGCACCTGGCGCTCTCGGCAAGGAAAGCCGATCAACGTCTCGCCCCGATAAGGGAACTTATCACCACCCAGAGCGGATCTCCCACCAACCTCCCGAGACGGACAACAAGAAGTTACTCGCAGGTAACCGTGCCGAGAAATGCGCACCCTGCGCACCACCGAGGCAGACTAGAAGCCAGGCGAGACGGTACGGCTCCGGTCCCGCCAAGACTGTAATTCCATACCGATCACCACGCGGCCCGTCGCCACCGTCTAAGAACCTGGCGGAGCCACCGACATTCGGCAGCGTGGAGTGACCGGCATGGGGTTCAGGTGCAGAAGCTGCGCGATTTTCGCCAACTCATTGATGAGCTCATCCTCACCGCCGCCGCCATCTGCGGGGCTATCAGCATGCTCGCAGTCATCCTCTTCCTTACGATCAGCGGCATCATCGCGCTCCTCAACCTCCTCCTCCGCTAATCCGAAAATCGGAGAGCAAGCATGCAGACGGCAGCCAACCCCGGCGGACGACGGTGCGTCGGGGTGGGTGATC
>NZ_QNFZ01001064.1 GCF_003313395.1 Nonomuraea lactucae
CGCCCGGCAGGGCGACCACCCGGTCCGCGCGCTCGTCGCCCGTGCGCCGCTCGCGCCAGACCAGCCGGCGGATGGCCGAGGCCGCCGGGGCCTGTCCGCCGACGGAGACCTCACCGTCGATGACCAGGCGCTGCCCGAGCGCCCACCTGGTGCGGATGATGCGCACGGTCCCGGGCACCGGGAGCAGGTGACCGCCGACGTCGATGCTGAGGTTGCCGTTGTCCTTGGTGAAGTACGGGATGGCGACCACGTCGCGGATGAGGCGGGGAGCCGGCCGGGCGACGTCGTCATCGCGGTCCGCGCCCAGCCTGCCGGTCCTGACCACGCCCTCCACCTCGATCGCGATCCGCAGGTCCCAGAGGCCGGAGCCGAGGGCGCCCACGTCCACGCGCGCGGCGAACCCGGCCCCGTCGCGCCCGGCGGGCACCACCACCTCCCGCGCCGGGTCCTGGCGCGACCGCAGCACGACGGAGATCCCGTCGGCCTTCTGGATGCCTTCGAGCGCGGCCGTGCCGGTGACCAGCAGGCGGTCGGCATCCCAGCGCAGCCCGGTCAGCCGCCGGCGTACGGCGGCGATCTGGATGGCGGCCAGCCGCGCCAGGCGGTCGACGTCGTCCAGCGCCGCGAGCCGCTGCCTGTCGATGCCGCTCAGCCTCGCGTGCACGCCGGGGGTCAGCCACTCGTCGCACAGCGCGGCCACCTCCTGCGCGATGTCCTTGCGCCGCACCTCCCCCGCCTCCAGGAACGGCACGGCGAGCTGCGCTAAGACGTCGAGCCTGAAGTGCCGCAGCAGCAGGTGGTCGCGGAGGGCCCCCGGGGCGACGTGCTCGGCCATGAGCTGGATCGGTCCCCTGATCATGGTGAGCCAGGCGAGCGGATCGCGGCTGCCGGCCTGCTGCATGATGCTGCTGCCGTCGGATCTGGCCACGAGGTGATAGCAGTCGTGGTCGGCCACCACGGAGATCGCGCCGGCGTGGCAGAAGGCGTGCACCGTGAAGTAGATGTCCTCGCCGACCATCACCCGCTCGGCGAACCTGATGCGGTGCCGTACGAGCATCTCCCTGCGGAACAGCTTGAAGCACGACAGGCTGTTGTAGACGGCGCTGTCGCCGAGGTCGGCGCGGTCGGCGTCGCGGTGGAACATCGAGGCCGGGGCGCGGCGGCCGTGCCCGACGATCTTGCCGAGCACGATGTCGGAGCCGTTGCGGTCGGCCATGGCGACCATCCGCTCGAGCGCCTCGGGACCGAGGTAGTCGTCGGCGTCGCAGAAGAAGACGTAGCGGCCGGTGGCGTGTTCGAGGCCGATGTTGCGCGGGCGTCCGGCGCCACCGGAGGAGCCCTCGAGGCGGACCACCTTGACGCTCCCCGGGTGATAGGCCGCGTAGAGGTCGAGGAGCTCGGCGCTGCCGTCGGTGGACCCGTCGTCGACGACGACGATCTCCTTCTTGACCCGCTGGACCAGGGCCGAGGTGAGGCAGCGGTCGAGATAGGGCCGGCAGTCGCGGGCCGGGATGACGACGCTGACGTCGGCCGCGTCCGCCGCGCTCTCCCCCGTACTGTCTTCCGTGCCGTCCCCGCCACTACCCGATGTCGTCATGGCCACCGCCGCGCCCCTCAGTCGCTACAGTCCGCGTCCATCTCGTTTCAGTATGTGACGGCGAGTGGCGGGCGTGAAGCGCTAACGCGGGAATCGGTCACTATCCGTAAGCACCGAACTACATTCAGGGATGGTGTTTTCCTCCTCGGAGTAGAGAAGTTCTACACCGGTAGGAGTGACTTACCCCCACAGTCCGGCGGTGATCCACGGGCGGCCATCGCGCGTCTACGCTTAGGCAACCTTGACCGGGGAGGTGGGGGGGAAATGGCATCTGATCTCCACAGGGAGAGGGCGCCCGGCTCGGTCGTCCACGCCGCCGAGCACATCGTCTCCACAGCGCGGCTGGCCGAGCTCCACGAGTGCTCCGCACTGCTCCGCCGTACGCGAATGCGGGCCGAGGAGATCGTGGACGAGGCGCACGCGAGATACGCCGAGGCCCGGCTGCAGGGTGATCCGGTGCGGACCCTCGCCCTCGGCGCCCAGCTCGACGAGGCACGCCAGGCGTACCTCAAGGTGCTGAACGCCTACGTGGTCATCTGCGACAAGATCAGCAAGGAACGGCAGGAGATCGTGTACGCCCAGATGGAGTTCCATCGCCCCACGGGCCTGTCGGGCGTGGCCTGACGATGGACCGGTTTCGGGATGGGGGCCCGAGCCGATAGCAGCCGGGCCGATATTCGCGCGACAGGTGAACCGATGCGAGCCGTGAGGCGTCCTTTCTACAGGGAGGCCCAACCATGCGCGTCCTTGACGGTCTCGCGGCACCTGATTTCGAGGAGCTCCGCATGGAGCTCCTCCTGACCCTCGTGCTGCACGAAGAGGCAGAACGGCTAGCCGCCGAATGAACGGGCTCCAGCTCCCCGGGCCGCCCCGGGGAGCTGGAGCAGGGGGCCGAGCCGTCACCACCCCTGCCGTCACCACCCCTTCCGTCACCACCCCTTCCGTCACCGCCCCTTGCCTCTGGCGCGGAACGCCGCCGTCTTCACCCGGTTCTGGCAGGCGGTGGAGCAGAAGCGGCGGGTGCCGTTCCTGGAGACGTCCACGTAGACCCGGTCGCAGTGCGGCGCGGTGCACACGCCGAGACGGTCGCCGAACTCGCTCCCCAGCACGATCGCGAGCGCGGTGGCGCAGCTGGCCGCCCAGTCGCCCGCCATGGTGCCGCCAGGCCCGTGGAAGTGCAGGTGCCACGGCTCGCCGTCGTGCCGTTCGAGCATGGGCCGGGCGCGGGTCTCCTCCAGGAGCGCGTTGACCTGCCGGGCCGCCGCGTCGATGTCCTGCCGGGCCACCGCGCCGAACACGGCGCGCAGCCGCGCCGCGACCTCGGCGAGCTCGGTGCCCTCCGCCTCGGTGACGTCGCGGTGGTTCGGATAGGCCGACCGCAGGGCCGCGGCGGCTTCGGCGGCGAGATCGTCCGGCGGCGGGGCGGGGCGCCCACGCCTCTCCCCGGGGGTCAGCGCGTTCACCAGCGCCACCGCCACCCTGACGACCGAGTCCGCGTGACTGTTGAAATTCAATTGACCAGTTACGCCCTTGTCCTCTAGCTTGTAACTGTCGAAATTGTAGACGACAGTCACAAGGAGTCGATTGTGCTCACCCACGATGCCGCACTGGAGTGGATCGCGCGCTGGGATCGCCAGCAGGAGGGCTACCTGCCCGACCGCGAGGAGCGCTTCACCGTGCTGATCGACGCCGTCGAGGCCCTCGGCCGTCCCGACCCCCTCGTCATCGACCTCGGCTGCGGCCCCGGCTCGCTGTCCGCCCGGCTGCTGGAGCGGCTGCCCAAGGCGACGGTGGTCTCGGTCGACGCCGACCCGCTCCTGCTCGGCCTCGGCCGGGCCGCGTATCCGCAGCTGACGTTCGTCGCCCTCGACCTGCGCGAGCCCGGCTGGGCGGCGTCCCTCGGCCTGGACCGGCCGGCTGACGCCGCGGTGAGCACCACCGCCCTGCACTGGATCTCCGAGCCGGACCTGCGGCGCGTGTACGCCGAACTGGCCACCGTGCTGCGTCCCGGCGGGCTCCTGCTGAACGGCGACCACTCCGACTCCGACGACGACACCCCGGCCATCGCCCGCCTGGAGCGGGCCGTACACGATCGGCAGACCGAGCGGGCCTTCGGCGGCGAGCCCCACGAGGACTGGCGCGACTGGTGGGACGCCATCTCGGCCGACCCCGCCTTCACGGAGCTCAACACGGCCCGCACCACCGCCGGGGCGAGCCACCACGGCTCGGAGTCGCACCTGCTCTCCCAGCACGTCGGCGCCCTGCGCGGGGCCGGCTTCACGGAGACCGGCACGATCTGGCAGCGCGGGAACAACCGCCTCCTCTGCGCGGTCCGCGGCTAGCCCGGCCCTGGAGGTCCCTTCCCCCTCCCCCCGAGCCCCTGACCAGGTCAGTCGTACCCTTAGGGGATGGGCGCCGGCCGCCGCCCACGACGGGAGTCCCGAGCCCGCCGCGGACCCGGCGTCCCGGGGGACTTCGGAAGGATCAAGGTGAGACGCCGGGTGCTCGCCTCGGCTCTGACCGGGCTCGCACTGGTGACCCAGCTCACCGGGGTGGCATCGGCCCGACCGGGCGTGCGGGACGACCGACGCCCGCAAACGGGTACGCCGGCCGGGATCGGCTGGTCCGCGTGCGGGGCGGCCGCTCGCAGGGCGGAGTGCGCGGGCCTCAAGGTGCCGGTGGACTGGGCCCACCCCGGCGGGCAGACGCTCTCCCTCGCCATCGGCCGGCTGAAGGCACGCGATCCGGCCAAGCGGCTGGGGGTCCTGGTGGTGCACCCGAACGGGCCCGGCGCCTCCGGGCTCGACGCCTACATCCACGGCCGCACGATCCCCGACGGCAGCCCGCTGCGCCGGTACTTCGACGTCGTCAGCATGGATCCGCGCGGGGTCGGCCGCAGCAGCCCCGTCCTTTGCAGCGCGGACCTGGTCGAACGCTCGCCACAGACCTATCCCGCCACCGAGGCCGAATACCGCGGGTGGCTGGCGTACAACGCGAGACTGTCCACGAACTGCCGGGAACGCACCGGTGACCTCTTCGACCACGTCGACACCACCAGCGCGGCCCGCGACGTGGACGCGATCCGGGCGGCGCTCGGCGAACGCGAGATCAGCTTCTACGCGTCCTCGTACGGCACGCAGGTAGGGCAGCAGTACGCCGAGCTCTTCCCCGGGCACGTCCGCGCCATGGCGCTCGAATCGATCATGGACCACAGCATCATCTCGCCCTACGACTACCTGAAGACCATGACCGAGGACTTCGAGAGCTCCCTCCGGGCGTTCTCCGCGTGGTGCCACGACACCGCCACGTGCGCGTTGCACGGCCGGGACGCCACGGCGCTCTGGGACCACCTGTACCGGAGGGCAAAGGCGGGCACCCTGGCCGACCCGCAGACCGGCGTCCCCATGTCGGACGAGGAGCTGCGGGTGGAGGTGCTGCAGAACATGTACCTGCCGTCGGTCGGCTGGTTCCGGCTCGCCTCACGGCTGGACTCCCTGGTGGACGGCCGGGTGTCGAGACGGGCGACCGACCCGCCGCCGGAGCCGGGCACGGTCAACTACGCCTACCCGGCCATCTGGTGTTCCGACTGGAAGTGGAACGTCAGGAGCTTCGCCCAGCTCGACGGCTACCGGCGCCGGCTCAAGGCGCTCGCCCCGCACACGGAGCTCTCGCCGTTCTGGAGCGACGTGGTCAACTGCCTCAACTGGCGGGGCAGGGTCTCCAACCCGCAACACCGCCTCAGGATCACCGGCACGCCGCCGATCCTGCTGGTCAAGGCACGTCACGACGTGGCGACGCCCGCCGTGTGGACCTACGCCGCGGCCCGGCAGATGCCCAGTTCGGTCATCCTCGAGTACGACGGGATCGGACACGGCCAGTCCGACAACAGCGCCTGCGCACGCGCCCACATCGCGGCGTACCTGATCAACCGCACGATCCCCCCGCCGGGAACCCGGTGCGCGCCCGAATACTCGACCCGCCCGCCCACAAGGCCGATGTCAGTCCCGGACCCGCCGCCGACTCCGCTTCGCAACACTCACGACACTCACGGCGAAAACCCTCCCATCACCCCGCTGTTCGGAAGATAGTGTCTTGCGTGCGGATCCGGACGGTGGGCGGCGAGGGAGACTGCGTGCTGGACCAGCGGAACCATCAAGGCAAGTTCGCCGAAGACTACGTCCGGGCGCTCGCCTCGGCCGCGGGGCTCCTCGTCTACACCTACGACCTCGACCATGACGGGATCGATCTCGGCTTCCGTTATCCGGGAAGGGCCGGACACATCTCCTCGCCCGCGATCGAGGTACAGGTCAAGTCGTGGTCGGTGCCGTCATGCAAGGGGCCGGACCTGCAATTCCACGGTCTGAACGAGGTGCAGTACAACAAGCTCGCCGCGGGCCCGTTCCTCGTTCCGCGCTACCTGTTCGTCGTCGTGGTTCCACAGGAGAGCGACCGTTACGCGCGGGTGGAGACCGAGGGGCTGACGCTCAGCCGGCTCTGCTACTACCGGGAGTTCGAGGGAGAGCAGCCCATCGCGTCCCCGAGCACGAAGCGCCACCCGTCCATCCGGGTGCCGCTGGGCAACGTCCTCACGGTTCGCGCCTTACGCGAGCTCGTCGGCGCGCCCAGCGAGTCGGTCGTTTGACGGCGAACCTGTCGGTCGCCGACATCAACAGCTATCTCGCCGTGACCGGCTGGACCCGTCAGCCGGAGCAGTGGCGCGGCGCGGCCGTCTGGGTGCACGAAGGCGATCACGAGATCCTGGTGCCCGGCGCGGACGGCCTCGGCGACGGGCCGCGGCGGGTCAGGGAGATCCTCGCGCTGCTCGCGAAGGTGGAAGGCCGCTCCCGTGAGGACATCGCCTCCGACATCGGCGCGCCCATGGCCGACGTCCAGTGGTACCGCGCTCCCATCGTCCCGCTGGACGGGCAGTTCGGGCTCCTGGACGCGGTCACGGCGCTCACCAGCGCCCAAGCCGCCCTGAGCGCGGCGGCCCGTGCCGCCCTGTCCGGATCCCGGCCGGTGTTCGACGGCGTGGCGCCCAGGCAAGTTCGTGAACTGCTCGCTCGCGTCCGGATCGGACCCATCGTGCCATCCGGCGACCTTCTCACCGTCCGCGTTCCCCTGGATGGCGACGAGTCCGGCGACCCGCCGCTGGCCCGCCGGACCCTGATCCTGCTCCGGCGCGCGACGGTGCTCCTGCGCGAGGCCGGCGCCGAGGCGCGCAGGACCGGAGACATCAGCGCCTTCGACGGCATCGTGCGGGACGGCGCGTCGGCCGATCTCTGCCTCGCGCTCGCGCGATTCGCCGGCCGCGATCCCGGCTCCCGTTTCGAGGTCGGCTTCCGCTGGGCGCGGGGGCTGCCCTCCGACGTGCCCGCGGGCAAGGTGGTCTTCGAGGCCGAGACGGGAACGCTGCTCCGCCGCGTCGCGCACCGGCTTCGGCGCCTCCACCGTGAGAGCGCTTCGGTCACCGGTCTCATCGGCACGCTCTTCGACAACGGCGGCGAGGACCGGTTCCGGGTCCACGTCCGCGGCGTCGTGTCGATCGGGGACGGTGAGGCCCGCGGTTCGACCTGGGTGCGGTTGCCCGACGAGACGGCGTACGACCTGGCCGTCGAGGCGCACCGGAACGGGAACCCCGTACGCGCTCGCGGCACGCTCATGGAAGTCCACGGCCGTCGCGAACTGGCGGCGACCAGTTTCGGCAGAGTGACAGACGATCGATCCGAGGAGACCTGACCATGGAGAACACCGCCTTGAGGCCCCGCGAACGGGCTCTGCTTCTCGGCCTGATGACGCTCGGCGGATCGGCGTCCAACCTCGAACTCCGAGACCACGTCGGCGACGCGCTCGACGGCGAGCCCCGGCGCCGTCTGAACAGGCTCGGTCTCGTCGAAAGCGACAAGCCGGGCAGGACGTACCATCACACGCTCACCGAAGGCGGCTGGACCTGGTGCGTGGCCGAACTCGCGGGCACCGCCCCGGCAGCACGCAGTGGACCGCTCGCCCGCACCCTCTACGGCGTTCTCGGCCTGCTCAAGGGCTACCTCGACGCGACGGACCTGAGCCTGGCGGAGTTCGTCGTCACGGCCCGGACGGACGGCACCGCGAAGGCCGTTCCCCTGACACAGGCGATCCGGGACGCCTACTGGCGGCTGGCACGCGAACCACAGGACTGGGTGCTCCTGACCCGGCTCCGCCCGCTCCTCGGGAACGTTCCCCCCGACGAGGTGGACGAGGCGCTGCGGCGGCTGGAACTGCTCCCGGACGTCCACTTGGCGCCGGAGGCGGACCAGAAGACCCTGACCGACGATGACAGGGAAGCGGCCGTGCTCGTGAGCGGAGTGAGCAAGCACCTGCTGGCGATCGAGGCACGATGAACGAATCCGAGGAACGGGCGCTGCGCGCCGTCTCCAGGGTCCTCGACTGGGCGACAACCGCCGAGCATGCCTGGAACCCACCTCCCTTCCACGTCGACGGGATGCACCCGAGGGCGGAGCGGCTGATCCTCGACGGCATCGACGAGGCGTCCCTCGCCTCCCGGACGAGCCCGCTCGGGGTCGTGATCCAGGGGGAGGGCGGCGCGGGCAAGACCCACCTCCTCGGCTGGGTCAGGGGCAGGATCGCGCAGGCGGGCGGCTACTTCTTCCTGGTCGACTTCAGCGCGGGAGAGGATTTCTGGCGTCAGACCACGGGCGCGATGGTCGAGGACCTGGGCCGCTCGGCCGCGGGCCCGCAGGCTCCGATCCAGGCGATGGTGGCGCTGCGCGCCCTGGCCGCGCTCGCGGGAGCCGGTGACCGGATCGGGGCGGCGATCGAGCGGGACACGGGCATCACCCGAGACGATCTCGACGCTCTGGTGGACGGCCTGCTGGCCAGGGATCGACGGCTCCTGCGGTGCCGGGACACCATCCGTGCCCTCGCCCTCTACGCCGCCGCCTCCGGCCCGGCACTCGACGTCGCCCACGATCACCTGATGTCGACTGAAGAGGCCGAGGCAGGCGATCGTCGGGCCTGGGGCATGGGCAGGGGACTCAGGTACCCCCACGACATCGCGGTCGAGCTGTCGATGATTCTCGCGCTGACCGGCCCCAGCGTCATCGCGGTGGATCAGATCGACGCGATCCTCGGGCACTCCCGGCCGGTCGAGGGAACGGTGGCCGCCACCGCGCCACCCGGCACGGAGCCCCGCAAGGACATGGTCGACGAGATCGCGGGCGGCCTCATGGCGCTGCGGCACGCCACCCAGCGAGCACTCTGCCTGGTGGCCTGCCTCCCCTCCTCGTGGAATCTGATCAAGGAGCGTGCCATCGGGACCGCGCAGGACAGGTTCCGTCCGTCGCTGATCCTTGACACGATCGCGAGCGCGGAGATCGCCCGGACCATGGTCGAGCGGCGGTTCGCCGTGGCTTTCGCGAACGCGGGTTTCACCCCGCCCAGCCCGGTCTGGCCGATCGCCCCCGCCGCGTTCGAGACAGCGCCGGGCCACACTCCGAGGACACTGCTCCGGCGCATCAGCGCGCACATCGAGGCATGCCGCGCGGAGGGCACGGTGAGCCCGCTGGAGCGCTTCGACCGTGACGGCCCGGGCCACGCGACTTCGCTCCGCGCCGAGCACGCCCCCGCCGTACCCGAGACGGACCTCGCCCGGCTCGACGCCCGCTTCGCCGCGCTACGCGCGCAGGCCGAGATCGCGAACGCGTACGACCCCGAACACGAGGACGAACTCGCTCCCCCGCTGCTCGCCGCGGGCCTCACCGCCTGGATCACGGAGCAGGGCGAGGCCGGCCGCGCCTTCTCCGTCGACCCGCCGCCTGGCCGCAGGCCCGGTCTCCACGCGAGGCTGCGCCAGGCGCTGGACCCCGACTCGGAGGAACAGCGGCACTGGACGTTCCGGATGATCGGCGCTCGGCATCCGATCGCGGCGCTCAAACGGCTGACCGACGGCATCGAGGCGTCGGGGCTCGGGCCCGAGATCCCCGACCGGTGTTTCGTCGTCCTGCGGAACCACGCGTGGTCCGACGGGCCGGCGACCCAGGCCCGTGTCGCTCAGCTCAAGGACTGCGGCGGGCAGGCTCTCACGCTCCGCGGTGACGACCTGCGCGTGTTCGAGGCGCTGCGCCGGATGGCGGCCGACCAGGATCCAGAGTTCGACACCTGGCTGCGGGCCCGCCGCCCCGCGAGCGGCACCGAACTTCTCAGCAGCCTGCTGGGAGCGCCGACACCCCCCGATCCAGGCCCGCCACGGCAGGGAGCGGAACCGGCGTCTCCCGAGCCAGGCCCACCGCGGCACGGAGCCGAACCGGCGTCCCGCGAGCCAGGCCCACCGCGGCAGGCAGCCGAGCGGGCCTCTCCCGAGCCCTCGGACGGTCACGTGGCCGTCATCCCGGTGGGTAGACGGCTGGACACCGGCGCCGACCTCTCGCTGAAGCTGGCCATGCTGGCTCGCCACACGGCCGTCTTCGCCGGATCCGGCTCCGGCAAGACCGTGTTCCTGCGACGGCTCGTGGAGGAGTGCGCGCTGCACGGGGTGTCCTCGATCGTGCTCGACCCCAACAACGACCTCGCCCGGCTGGGCGACGCCTGGCCCGCCCCGCCCCCCGGGTGGAGCGCCGACGACCCGGACAAGGCGGCCCGCTACTTCGCCGGAACCGAGGTCGTGGTCTGGACCCCCGGCCGCTCCCGCGGGCGCCCGCTCAGCTTCCAGCCGCTCCCGGACTTCGCGGCCGTCCTGGACGACCGTGACGAGCTGGACTCCGCGCTCAGCCTGGCCGTCTCGGCGCTCGCCCCCCGGGCGAACGTCGACGGAGCGAGCGCCAAGGCCCGCAAGGGCAAAGCCGTGCTCCGCCAGGCACTGGACCACTTCGCGCGCTCGTGCGGCGGCGACTTCACCGCGTTCCTCGGCATGCTCGCCGCTCTGCCGTTCGAGGTCAGCCAGATCGACCGGGCGGACCAGATCGCCGCCGAGCTGGGGCAGCTCCTGACCGCCGCCACGATCAACGACCCGCTCTTCGCGGGCGACGGCGAGCCGGCGGACCCCGTCCAGCTCCTCACCCCGTCGTCGGGCAAACGGGCGCGCGTATCGGTGATCAGCTTCATCGGCCTCACGGACGACGCGAAGCCGGGCTTCGTCAGCCAGCTCCAGATGACCCTGTTCTCCTGGATCAAGCAGAACCCGGCGCGTGGCCGCCCCCTGAACGGCCTGTACGTGATGGACGAGGCGCAGGCCCTCGTGCCGGCCATGCCCAGGACCGAGGCGCTGGCCAGCACGCTGACGCTCGCGTCGCAGGCGCGCAAGTACGGCCTCGGCCTCGTCTTCGCCACCCAGGCACCGCGCGGCCTCCACAACCAGATCGCCGGCAACGCCACGACCCAGTTCATCGGCAGGATGAACCGCCCCACGCAGATCTCCGTCGTCCAAGCGCTGGCCCGAGCCCGCGGCGGCCGGGCCGACCGGGTCGGACGCCTGGACACCGGACAGTTCTATACGGCGAGCGAGAGCATCCCCGAAGTGCTGATCCGCACGCCGCAGTGCCTGAGCCACCATCCCACCGGCCCGCTCACCGAACAGGAGATCATGCGGCGCGCGTCCGCATGAGGGACGCCGTCCGTGGCACGTCAGATCCGGTACGGGTTCACCCCCAGCGCCGCCATGACGTACCAGCTGGTCGCGCCGACATGCTGACGCTGGAAGTAACCGAAGCCGAACCCGGTGTCGAACGCGCTCGACGCCGCCACGACGCCCGACCGGGCGGGCAGCGGACTGCCGGTCCAGGTGCCGCCCTCGCCGGGGTTGGAGAGCCGGCCCCCGTCGGGGTCGCTGGTCAGCCCGACCGTCTGGCCGGCGCCGAGGGCGCCCTGCGCGGAGGCGATCTCGGCGAGGTACCGGCGTGCCCGGGAACGGTCGCCGCTGCTGTCACGGGCCACGAGCGCGGCGGCCAGGTGCGCCGTGCCCTCGAACCATACGGCGTCCCGGTTGTTGTCACCGGTGCCGTTCGGCACCGGCCCGGTGGCCGTCTTGGAGACGTCGCTGAAGGTCACCCCGGAGACCTGGTAACCCGCGGGGAGCTCCGAGTTCTCCGACACGCCGCCACGATCCGTGGTGGCGAGCTCCCTGGCGGTCCAGTCGATCGCCCGGGCGAAGGTCCGGTCGCGGAGGGACAGGAAGGACCAGGTGTTGACGTCCTCGGGGCGCGGGCTCTTATTGATCTCGTTCGGATCGTCGGCGGCCCCGGCGCCCTGCGTGCCGGTCCAGAAGAACCCGGCCCTGGGCTCCCACATCGCCCGTACGAAGTCCCTGGCCACGTTCGCGCGGCCGTACCAGGCCCGGTCCCGGGTGAGCCCGCCGAGGGCCCGGAACAGCGCGTAGACGTCGATGTTGTGCTCGGTGGAGGCCCACCTCTGCCTGGTCACGCCGTCCGCCTGCACGCCGCCCAGATAGCCCCCGTACCGGTACGGCGAGACGCTGTTCGTCACGATCCACTCTCCGAGCGCGACCGCGCCGTCGAGGTAGGTCCGCTGCCCGGTGCGCGCGGCGAGATGGGCCAGCGATAGCCCCACCCATGCGATGTCGCCCACGGCCGACCCGCCGAACCCGAACGGCCACAGAAAGGCGGCCTTGCCGTCGTCGCGGCGGACGCCGGGGAAGCGGGGACCGCCGCCGTAGAAGGTCATCGGCCCGGCGGCGTAGGCCTGGCGGACGCGGCCGTCGGTGAATGTCTCGTCGTTCTCCTGGATCCATCGGAAGGTATCCCCGATGATCTTCGCTCGCCGTACGTTGTCCCTGGTCGGGCGGGACAGGTAGGCGATGAGCGCGAGCGCGTTGTCGTAGACGAAGGCGGTGGTCAGCAGCCCCGACTCGTTGTTGTAGCTCTGCGCGAGTCGGGGCGCGCCGCCCTGCCCGTAGGCGTCGAGGACCACGTCGAGATATCGATAGGCACGATCGACCGATCCGGCCAGACGCGGGTCCACGAGGCCGCCATGGGTCGTGCTCCCTCGGGTGGTGCCCGCCCGGGTGGTGCCCGCCCGGGTGGTACCGGTGCTCGCCGCGGCCGTACCGGTCAGCCCGGCGGAGGCCGCGGCGGTCGCCAGCGCCGAGATCGCGACGAATCCGCGACGGGACAGGGGGAGCGAGGGGATGTGATCGGCTGACACGGGGGGCCTCCAGCAGAGGAATCGGACGATCTTCGAGAGAGCGCTCTCTCAATCGGGTATTGAAGCCTCCCTGCGGTCGGTAACGCAATGGCTGCGGCGACGTGACATCAAGTAGTGCACACCTGTCAAGCGTCCGATGTGAGGTCGGACCGCGGCGGCATGGACGCCCAGCGAGGGAGCGCTCTCACAGATGTCGGGCCCGCACCACCCCTCCGCGAGGCGCGGCCGCGGAAGGCCGTCTTCAACACCACCCGCTCGATGGCACGGGTCCGCAACGTCGAGCGCGAGATCAGCCCGTCTACCCGTTCTTGGTCACGGTGCCGTCCTCGGCGTTGACCCTGACCCCGTGCCACGTCCCGTCCTCGGTGACGACATCGGCATCCCAGACGAGGAGGTTGTCGTTGTACCTGTCCAGGCTCATGTGGGTGATCTTGCCTTGCGGCACCGAGGAGGACACCTTCTCCGCGGCTTCCTTGAAGGTGACCTCGGAGCCCTTGACCATGCCCATGACCCTGGCCTTCTCCCCTTCGCCGGTGTCTTTGACCCTGGGTCCCGAGACCACCTTTCCCGACGCGTCCACTTCCAGCAGCCGTTCCGTGCCGTCGGATCCGGCCACTTGGATCCCCCAGATCTGGCCGTCGTTCTCCGACTGGACCGAGAGGAGCGTGGAGCCCTTGACGGCGTCCATGGCCGCGGCGCCCGCCTCGTCGAGGCTCGCCGTGCCGCCGGGTCCCCGGCTGGGGTTACCGCTGGGGTCACTCGGTGCCCCCGATGGCGACACGAGGCCGGCGACGGCGGCCCCCGCGGGCGCTGCCTTGACGCCACCGGGCTGAGTGTGGGCGCTTCCGCAGGCGGCGGCCGTGAGCAAGACCGAGCCGGCAAAGATGGTGCCAATAATGGCCTTTGTCCGTCTTCCACCATTCATGCTGATTACGCTGCCCGGAACTCCATAAAGGCACGCCCGAAAGTCGGGCAATATGGACTACGCCCGCTACCCGATCACGCCCTGGCCGACCGTCCACTTTTATGCGGGAAGCTGCGAGAACGTGCTCAAGACCATCCCGCATCCGTCCCACGGCAACTGTTTTCCCGCGGCAGTTCAGATGGCGAAATGCATATGTGCCCCGGACCTGATTCCTCGCCGAGGCCAGGCACTCATGGAGAGCACGCCACGATCGTCGAGGACGAGGCATACCAGCGGTACGGCCACCCGCTCGACAGCGGCGAGTCGCCGACGTACTGCGCCGACTGGCGCGCCACACCGCAAGGCCCCGCGCGCCGCCGCCATAGGCAACCATGGTTGACTAGCACGAGAATGGTCTATGGTTGACGATGCGTCAGGTACCGGCTGCACCAGTCGCCGTCGCCCAAAGACTTCTCGACAAAGAAGGACCAATGCGCCTGCGCATCATGCCGGCAGTTCGGCCCTCCTCCCTCCTGTCATGCGGTGCGATCGGGGGACCTCTGTTCGTCATCGCCTTCCTCATCGAAGGCGCAACCCGCACCGACTACAGCGCCCTTCGCCATCCGGTGAGTTCACTGGCGTTGGGCCCCTCCGGGTGGATGCAGATAGCCAACTTTGTCATCACCGGCCTGCTGATGCTCCTTTTCGCCATCGGTCTCCGCCGAGCGCTTCACGCCGCCGGGCGAGATTCGACCTGGGGACCACTGCTGGTCGGGACATACGCGATCGGCCTGATCGGCGCCGGTGTCTTCGTGACCGATCCCGTGAGCGGCTATCCCCTCGGCACGCCCGTCCAAGGCGTGCACACCTGGCACGGCACGCTCCACGACTTCCCCTTCTCGCTGCTTGTCTTCGCCGCGCTGACGGCCACGTGCCTGGTTTTCGCGCGGCGCTTCGCCGGGTGGGGCGAACGCGGATGGGCCATCTACTCGGCCGTCACAGCCGCGCTGTTCGTCATCGGCTTCTTCCTGTCCGGGCAGGCCTTTGCGCAAGCGGAGGGCCTCGTCCAAATCGGTGGGCTACTGCAGCGGCTGACCATCGCCGTTGGCTGGGGGTGGCTGACCCTGCTGGCCCTCCACCTGCGCAGCCTCGAGAACCCGGCTCCTGTCCACGCCGGGAGGCACGGCCCGTGAAGATCACGAAATACACGCATGTACGTGTACGGCTGGAGGACACGGGCATCGGGACCCGGGGCCGCACCTGCCTGGACACGCGGCGATCATCTCGAAGCCTGAGGCCCCGGGCTTGCTGGGCACGGCGCGCACGGCGGTCGGTGTGGTGTCCCGTGCTGCCGCCGCCAGGGACCGCCCCCAGGCCCCACGCCCGCGACTCCGACTGCTCGGGGGATGCCGATCGCGTTACGAGATTAGGCTCCGATGTGTCGGAATGCCGCCACGAAGGGATCCATCATCAGCAGCGACTCTTTCTCTCCAGGGGAGGATCGGTCCAGGCCGGTGCGCCGCCGCGTCACCGAAGAGGCGGTCCTGAACACCCATGACCAAAGCTGGGCCGACGTCGCCCAGTGGACGTGCCCGCATGGTCAGCACGCGGGACACGGCTGCGTCACGTGCTACCAAGCCTCTGTCGACGTCGATCCGTCGCTGCCGCTGTGGGCGGTGGCGGCGTGGTTCACCACCGAGCGACCGATCCCGATCAAGGCGCTGCAGGACGTGCACCGCCACGACCGCGACCTGGCGCTCACCCAGCCGTCGACCCCTTTCGTCTACCTCCTGAGCGCACAGGTGAGAGCCGCCCTGGGCGCGGAGGCGGTGGCGGGCGTGGTGGGGTTCCTGGTGCAGAACCGGCACATCGTTGACGAGTTCACCGTGACGGAGATCCGCGCCGCCCACTCCTGAACGTCCCTAGGGCCAGGGTATGGGTGATCTCCGTGTGGTGTTCGGGCGCAGGCCGAGGCTGGCGAACAGGCGCAGCTCCCTCGCACCGGCCATCACCGCACCGAGCATCTTCTGGTAGCCGCCTTTGGCCCCGGACTCGGTCTGGGTGAACTTCACCGTGATGTTGGGCTGCGCGGCGTTCCACGCTTCGGCGACCTTGTCGTAACCGGGCGCCCAGCCCCACCACTCGATGGTCACCGGAGCCGCGGCCTGTCGCCTCGGGGCAAGGAATGCCTCCATGGACATCTCGCGGCGACGCTTGCACTCGAGTGAGTCGGCAGTCCGATCGCCCCACCCCCACGGAAGATCAGCCGCCCGGTCGACTCCGACAGTGGCCGTCTCCTCGATCCGTCGACGAGGAAGAACGAAGGCCGTCCGCCGAGCCAACCCCCGTCACCCCGCGTCGTACATGTACGACATGTGGAGACCGGCCTTGGCGGGCAGCGCCTTGTCGAGCAGCAAGGCACCGGCGTCCCGATGCGAATCGGTGATCTGGGAGTCACCGCTTCCGACCGGTCCGGATCGCCGCCTCATCCAACCGCGCGAGCCACCCACCGCATCTCCTGGCGCCCGGCGGATTGTCACTACCATCCGGGTATGACCGAGTCCGAGTCCTTGGGCACCCCGGTGCCGGAGGCCGAGCCCGTGATCCGGGTGTCGACCCTTGAGTTGTTAGCTACCTGCGGGAGTGCTCGCGCCAGCGGGAGGCACTCCCCGAAGGACACCCGGCCTCACGAGTCCTTGCAGGTGACCAGGCCCGCAGCGGAAGTCTCTCGGCGTCGTCGGCACCGATCCCCCGGTGGGTGATCGTGGTCCATGGCTGCTGAGCCGTGGCGGCCCTTGCTGTACCGCCGCCGATCAGGGGAACGGCTGCCAGGCCCGGCCCGGGGCGAGAGTCGGCCTGCGGTCCTTTGTCACCGCGCACCGAGACCGCAGCGCCCCGTCGTGCCGCCGCGCCTCGCGTCCAGCGATTGGTCAGCCTCCCAGGCCGACCGCTGCGCCGACTCCCACGCCCGAGGAATCCGCTGGTCCCCCGCCACATGGACATAGACGATCTCAACCCGCTTCGTACCCGGCCCTTCCCGGTCCCGCGCAACGAACGCACCCCCAGCACCAGCGCCCCGATCCCAAAGTCAATCCGGTAGAGCCCGCATCGGGGTGGAGGGATTCGATGTCCTGCGGATCAGCATAAGCGGGTCACCTGGAGGAGGTGGTCGCGGATGAGGGCGACGTGGGGCCGTGGCCGGGCGCAAGCAGAAGAGCCCGCCGCAGTTCCGCGACGGACGGCGTACGACGAACCTGGCGGCCCGCCCATGCATCGGCGATGCTGTGACGCGTGGAGTACGTGTCCAGAGTGCCGCGACCACCGTTGGACGGGCTGATCGACGACCTCTACTACCTGGAGGGCGCACCACCGTACCCCCGGCTGACGCTGCCGCCGATGCCGTCGGCGGTGCTCATCCTCAACCTCGGGGCGCCGTTCCGCATCCGCGCCGGCAACGACATCGAGACGGCCGAGTACGCCGATGGCTGCGTGGTCACCACACCCACCCGCGCCTTCGAGTTCGGCTACCCACCGGGGACCCGCTCAGTCGGCGTGCACTTGAAGCCGTGGGGGCTGGCGCCGTTCCTGCCGATGCCTGCGGCCGAACTGTGCGACCGGCCGGTGACGGTGGAGCAGATCTGGGGCCGCCCCATCATTGCTGAGCTGCGCGACCGGCTGGCCACGGCGGCCGGGGCGCACGAGAGGCTGACGCTGCTCGAGGACGAGCTGATGCGACGGCTCTGCGAGTCCGCCGGCCTGGGGCTGGTCCGCCACACGAGCAGCGTCATCGCAGCGGCCAACGGAGCGGTGGCGATAGGCGACCTGAGCGTGGCGGCCGGCGTCAGCAGCACCCATCTTGCACAGCGGTTCAAGGAGCTCATCGGCATCACGCCGAAGCGGCTCGCCCGCACCTATCGCTTCGCCGCCACCGTGCTCGCGATCGACCCCGCCGGACCGGTCGACTGGGTCGACCTCGCCGGTCGCGCCGGCTACTTCGACCAGGCCCACTTCGGCCACGAGTTCCGGCGGTTCACGGGGCTTACGCCGACCCGGTACGTCGACGTCCGGCGGCGGTTCCTGCGCGAACATCCCGGCCATGCGCTCGACGTCGGGCCGCTGCCGGCCGATTGATTTCTTACAAGAACCGGCGACTCCCGACACGCCAGTATTGGCACTGCCCGAGCAGAGGAGAGAGCCCCATGGGCAAGGTGGTCATGTACAGCACGGTGTCGGTGGACGGCTTTATCGCGGACGAGAACGACCAGGTCGGACCGTTGTTCGACTGGATGTCCAGCGGTGATGTCCCGTTGGACGAGAGCGGGGAGGTGAAGGTGTCGCAGGCGTCCTACGACTACACCCGGCCGTACTGGGACCAGATCGGGGTGACGATCGTCGGCCGCCACGTCTTCGACGTGACGGACGGCTGGGGCGGCACGCCACCGGGCGGGATCGACCACGTGGTCGTCGTGTCGCACCGGCCGATGCCCGAGGGCTGGGACCCCGAGGCGCCGTTCCACTTCGTCGACGGCGTCGAGGCCGCCATGGCCAAGGCGCAGGAGTTTGCGGGCGACCGCACGGTCGAGGTCGCCGCCGGCGACGTCGGCGGCCAGGTGCTGGCCGCCGGGCTCGTCGACGAGGTCGCCATGGACGTCGCGCCCGTGGTGTTCGGGTCCGGCAAGCGCTACTCGGGTCGGTCGACGCACAGCACCTGTTGGAGGATGCTGACGTGGTGATCCAGGGCAACCGGGTGCTCCACCTGCGCTATCGGATGCGCCGATGATCGATCTGTGTATCTCGATCTTGATTGGTTATCGGTTGGTCGGGGCCAGGCGGCCTTCGAAGGTGATGGCGAAGGCGTTCAAGGCGGCTTTCCAGCGGCTGATCCAGCGTTTGCGGTCCTTGCCGGTCGGATCCAGGCTCATGATCCCCACGTAGACGCACTTGCGGCACACCTGTCCACGTCGTCGCGGCCCACCTGAGCCCCAACGACCCCGCCCACATTGTCCTGACAAGAGAAAGCCCCTGATCGGCGTAATGCCTGCTCGGGGGCTTTCCGCTACAGAGCCGACGAGGGGAATCGAACCCCTGACCTTCTGTTCACAAGGTCCCCAAACGATCTTCAGAGCCGTCCGGACGCGTTCGCCGGGTTGGTCGCTGGATGTCACACCGTCCGCAGCAGTTCGCCAGAGTTCACGATCGTTCGGCTCGGTGGCTCCCAAGGTGGCTCCCAACAATGCTGGATCGCCAGTACCGAAATCCGATCGCTCAACCACTCGGTCACCTTGTCGGGATGGAGTTCGGCAACGAAGAGCCAGTGCCGACCGATGAGAAAGGGGCGGTGTCTAAGTTGCTCCGTGAGGGCCGACGGGGTGCAGACGGTGAGTTGGAAGCGTTCCTCGCCTAGCTCACCCTGGGGACGGATATGCATTTCCAAGAGTTCGCAGGCATTGGCCGGATCGTCGATTCTCCGTCCCGCCTCAAGATCGACCCAACGGAACTCTCCTACTCGCACTCTCATCGTCCCATGATCGCGCACAAGTGGGCTGTCAGCTTGGGAACTGCACCGATCATGGCTTGTGGCGGCTCCGAGCTGGGCAAGAGGTCGGTCCTGAGTGACCGTGGTTGACCCCTCGCCACCCCGTCTAATTGCACGCTAATTGCACGACGATCATGGTGTGCCCGCTGGTTAGGACTCGTCGGCGACGTAGTCGAAGTACACGGTGAGGCGGGGCTAGTCGCCGTCCACCGTGATCTCGTTGTGCATGATCAGGTCGGAACCTGGACGTTTCCCAAGCTCTCGATACTGTCGGCGACTCGGCGTAAGAAGCGCGGACACGTCACCTTGGCCGGAGCCTTCCGGGTTGGACCACGTGAAGTGGTGCATCGTGTAGGTGATCTTCTCGGAACTGCGGGACGTACGTGCCAGGTCGGCGGTACGGCACCCGCCCCCGCTGACCGGCCGTCAGCGGGAACGGGCGCTCGTCGTCAGCGGCGGTACTCGCGGAAGAACGTGAAGTTGCGATACTCCCGGACCCGCCCGCTGTCGTAGACGTAGTCGTAGTTGCCGAAACCGGGGCGTTCGACGACCACGAAGCCTTCTTCGTCGGGGTGTCGGCCCTCGAAGCAGCAGGCGCTGGCCGGTGTCGCCGGGCCGATGGCACCGGTGACGGTGAGGCCGGCGGTCGCGACGGCCAGGGATGCCAGCAGTCGGACCCAGCGGCGGGTGGGGCGGGAGATGTCAGCTTGCATGTCTGCTCCTGTGTTGGTCGGGACACCGGAAAACCCCGGCCAGCTCTATTCGAAACCGAGCACCCGCGCGGATGTCTCGCGGCCATGAAATCGTCGTCCGCCCCCTTGATCGCATTGCTGAGCTCAAGACCAGGCGTTCACGCCGTGTCATCTGCCTCACCTCCGAACTGGTCGAGGCCATCAAGCGACACAAGGCCGTGTACAACATGGAACGCCTCAAGGCCAGCGAGCACTGGACAGGGCACGGCCTGATATTCCCCACTGCTTTCGGCGATCCATCCGACCCGGACACCTTCTCGCATCTCTTCTCCCGGCTGGCCAAGAAAGCCGGGCTCGGCCATTGGCACCCGCACGAGTTGCGGGGCGTCGCTCATGCTGGCCCAGGGCTTACCACTGCACGTCGTGTCCGAAGTCCTCGGCCATGCCAGCATCGCAATCACCAAGGACGTCTACGGGCATCTACTGGAGGCTGACCGGGGGGCGGCCGCGGAGGCCATCTCCCGCGTGCTCCTGGGCGCACAGACCCCGGTGGCTCCCAAGGTGGCTCCCAAAGGCGCTCAAGACACCGGTTGAAGATCGGAAAACGCAAGGCCCCTGACGGCGTATTGCCTGTTCAGGGGCCTTCGGTTGCAGAGCCGACGAGGGGAATCGAACCCCTGACCTTCTGTTTACAAGACAGATGCTCTGCCGATTGAGCTACGTCGGCGCGGCCTATCAGTGTAGACGCTAGCGACTCCTGTGACGAGCGACCTCGTACAGTGCCACGCCCGCCGCCACCCCGGCGTTGAGTGACTCCGCCGCGGCGTGCATCGGGATTCGGGCCACCACGTCGCACTGCTCGCGTACCAGGCGGGACAGGCCCTTGCCTTCGGAGCCGATGACGAGCACCAGGGGCTCGGTGAGGAGGTCGACGTCGCCGATGTCGGTGCGGCCTTCGCCGTCGAGGCCGATGACGAACAGGCCGGCGTCGCGGTATTCGCGGAGGGCGGCTGTGAGGTTGGCGGCGCGGGCCACGCGCAGGTTGGCGAGGGTGCCGGCGGAGGTCTTCCAGGCGCCGCCCGTGACTCCGGCCGAGCGGCGGGAGGGGATCAGCAGGCCGTGGGCTCCGAAGGCGGCGGCGGAGCGGGCGATGGCGCCGAGGTTGCGCGGGTCGGTGACGCCGTCGAGCGCCACGACCAGGGGCACCTCGGCGGCGTCGTGGGCGAGGTCGACGAGCTCCGACGGGTGCGCGTAGTCGTAGGCCGGGATCTGGAGTGCGATCCCCTGGTGGACGGCGCCGTCGGTGAGGCGGTCGAGCTTGTCGCGGGTGGTCTCCAGCAGGGCGATGCCGCGTTCGGCCGCGATCTTGATGGAGTCGCGCACCCGGTCGTCGTTGTCGATGCGCTGGGCGACGTAGAGGGCGCTTGCGGGGACACCGGCGAGCAGCGCCTCCAGCACGGGGTTGCGGCCGCTGATGTGCTCGGGCGCGTCTTCGGAACGCCGCTGGCGGGCGGCCGGCGCCGGGCGGCGTCCGCCTCGCTCCTCGCGGGCGACGCGCTCGGCCCGCGCCTTGTCCTTGTACCAGTGGCGCATCTCGGCGGGCGGGGTCGCGCCCTTGCCTTCGAGGCTCCGGCGCCCCTGCCCCCCGGCGCCCTTGGACGGGCCCTTCTTCTTCGCGGGCCTGCCAGACGCCCTGCCACCAGCTGCCATGGCAACAAGGGTACTCGGGCCGTCACCCACCTCATGCCTGATCAAAGTCCGGGCCAACGCAGGCACTCGTACCGCCCGCTTCGAGTCACCAGGGCCTACGACACCGGCTTGATCGGTGTTTTCGCAGGTCAGTGGTGGTGGTGGGGTTGCGATCTGTACATACTAGTAGGTACAGTAGCTCAGGTGAGCACCGCAGAGCGACTCATCGAGAGCGCGCAGCAACTGCTCTGGGAACGCGGGTACGTGGGCACCAGCCCCAAGGCCATCCAGCAGCGAGCGGGGGCCGGCCAGGGAAGCATGTACCACCACTTCTCCGGCAAGCAGGACCTGGCGCTTCAGGCGATCCGGCGCAGTGCCGAGCAGTTGTGCGCGGAGTCCGAGGCACGGTTCAGCCGGCCGGGCACCGCGTACGAGCGGATCGCGGCCTACCTGTGCCGCGAGCGCGAGGTGCTGCGCGGCTGCCGCGTCGGGCGGCTCGCCCACGATCCGGACGTGGCGGCCAGCGCGCTGCTGCGCGAACCGCTGAACGACACGTTCGAGTGGCTGCGCGGTCGTATCGAGCAGTTGCTGGTGGAGGGGCAGGAGCGAGGCGAGTTCGGTGCCGGGCTGGTGCCCGTGGACGCAGCCGCCGCGCTTGTCGCGGTGGTGCAGGGCGGGTACGTGCTCGCCCAGGCGGCGGACTCGACGGAGCCGTTCGACCAGGCGGTACGCGGGGCGCTGAACCTGCTCGCCGCCTACACGACCGCCTGAGGCCATATCCATGGCTCCGGGCCGCCGTCCCCTGATCGGGGCGGGGCCGCCCGGATCGAGGGGCGTCCCTAATGTCGAGGGCGTTCCTGGAGGAGGGCCGATCTTGGTCGAGGCAGGGTGTGCCCGGCTGTACTGCGAAGAGAGGATGGAAGCGCAGTCATGACATATGCGGACGAGACCCATGGCCTGAGCGTCGCCCGACGCCGGGCCGGAGAGCCGTACCCCGATCTCACGAGCGTGCGGATCGTCCACAGGGCATGGCGCGACGATCTTCGCAGGCTGGCCGACCTGGCCGCGGTGCTGAGGGACGACACGACGGCGGTCCCCAGCGACCGGGCCGAGGCCATCCGTGACTACATCACGATGCTCTGCGACGAGCTGGCCCTGCAGGGCAGGCGCGAGGTGGGCATCGTCTGGCCCGTCGTCGACGAGGCCGCCGGCGGAGCGATCGACATGGACGCCTACGTCGACGAGCGCAGGGCCCTGGTCCCGCTGGTGGCCGGGATGCGTACGGCCGCCGAGGAGTTCGCCCGCGCCTCAGTCTGCGGCGTGGCGAGGCTGGCCGCGGCCCTGGCGGCGGCCAGTGACGCGATGGACCTGCACTTCTGCCACCTGGAGCAGGACGTCCTGCCCGTGATCTCCACCTACGTCTCCGTGGCCGACTACGGGTCCGCGGAGAGGCGGATGTGGCGGACGCTGGGGCTGGGCCGGCTCGCCAAGGTGCTGCCGTGGCTGGCCCGCGTGGCCTTGCCCGCGGAGGAGCGCCACCTGAAGCGCCGGACCGGCCTGGCGGGCAGGTTCGTCCTCGCGGTCTTCGGGCGGTCCTACGAGAACCTGGAGCGCCGCGTGTTCGGGGCAGTCGAGCCCGCTAGCGGCTGAGCTCCCAGCGGGCGCCGTGCGGCGTGTCCTCCACCGTGATGCCGGCCGCGCTCAGCTGGTCTCTGATGGCGTCGGCCGCCGCGTAGTCCTTGCGGGCCCTGGCCGCCTGGCGCTGCTCCAGCGCCACCGCCACCAGCGCGTCGACCACCGGTTTGAGGTCGGACCCGGCCGAGCGCCACTGCGGCGACCTCGGGTCGAGGCCGAGCACGTCGAGCATGTTCTGCGTCTCGGCCAGCAGCCGCGCCACCGCCTCCTTATCGCCGTGGGCCAGCGCGACGTTGCCCTCGCGCACCACCTCGTGGACCACGGCCAGCGCCTGCGGGGTGCCCAGGTCGTCGTTCATGGCGTCGGCGAACGCCTGGGGCAGCGGCGCGTCGGCGTCCACGTCATGGATGACCTCGGCGGCCCGCGTCACGAAGCCCTCGATGCGCTGGTAGGCGGCCGCCGCCTCCAGCAGCGCCTCCTCCGAGTAGTCGATGGAGGATCGGTAGTGCGGCGCCGCCAGGTAGTAGCGCAGCTCGACCGGGCGCACCTTCTGCACCATCTCGGGGATCAGCAGCGAGTTTCCGAGCGACTTGCTCATCTTCTCGGCGCCGATCTTGAGCATGCCGTTGTGCATCCAGTAGCGCGCGAACCCGTCGCCCGCCGCCTGCGACTGGGCGATCTCGTTCTCGTGGTGCGGGAACGTCAGGTCGAGCCCGCCGCCGTGGATGTCGAACGTCGCCCCGAGGTATTTGGTCGCCATCGCCGAGCACTCCAGGTGCCAGCCGGGACGCCCGGGGCCCCACGGGGTGGGCCAGGTGGGCTCGCCGGGCTTGGCGCCCTTCCACAGGGCGAAGTCTCGCGGGTCGCGCTTGCACGACTCGTCGTCGGTGTCGGCGGCCGGCCTCATGTTCTCCAGCTTCTGGTTGGAGAGCTTGCCGTATTCGTCGGCGTACGAGAGGACGTCGAAGTAGACGTCACCGCCCGAGGCGTAGGCGTGGCCGCGCTCGATCAGCCGCTCCATCAGCACGATCATCTCGGGCACGTGCCCGGTGGCGCGCGGCTCGACAGTGGGCGGGAGGCAGCCGAGCGTGTCGTACGCCCAGGTGAAGGCGCGCTGGTTGCGCTCGGCCACCACGAACCACGGCACGCCTTCCGCGGCCGACACATTGATGATCTTGTCGTCGATGTCGGTGACGTTGCGGCAGAACGTCACGTCGTAGCCGGAACGCGTGAGCCAGCGGCGCAGCACGTCGAAGTTCACGCCCGAGCGGATGTGCCCGATGTGCGGCGGAGCCTGCACGGTCGCCCCACACAGGTATATCGACGCCCGGCCGGCTTCGACCGGAACGAACTCGCGGATGGCGCGCGTGGTGGTGTCGTACAGGTGCAGGCTCACGAACGCAAGGCTAACGCCTCAGCCGCGCTCACATGCCGAATAATCATCCTCGCAGGTGCGAATAATCAGCCTCGCAGGATGACCCTTTCCGGAGTGACCCTCACGATCAGCCGCCGGTTCCCCGGGTGGTCCTCCCACGGCTTTCCCCTGTACTTGTGGGAGAGCTCCTGGATCAGGTCGCCGGCCGGGTCGTCCTCCACGGTCACGCGGCCGCGCACTTCGGCGTAGCGGTAGGGGTTCGCGGGGTCGATGACGAGAAGGCTGGTGCGGGGGTCGCGCTCGAAGTTGCGCGGTTTGCGCCGCCCGGCGACAGTCGAGAAGATCACGTCGTCACCGTCCGTGCGCACCCACACCACGGTGTTGTGCGGCGAGCCGTCCGGGTTGAGGCTCGTCACCGTCGCGTAGTTGGGTCCGTCGAACAGCTCGCGCACGCCTTCGGACAGCTCCGCCATGTGTGTCTCCTTGATCGGTCCTGGACACCATTGTTCTGTAGGCTCGAAACGCCATGGACGTGACTCCCCCCTTCACCCTCCGCCGCGTGGGCATCGCCCTCGCCGGCGTCGCGGTCGCCGCACTGACCGGCGCCGCGTGCGCGCTCTCCTTCGACGACCTGCGGGCGCTGGCCATCCGCGGCGAGGCCCGGCCCGGGCTGGCCTACCTCTATCCGGCGGGCTTCGACGCGCTGCTGGCCGTCGCGCTGATCAGCGTGCTGCTGCTGCGCTCGGCCCGGCTGCTGGTGCGGGTGCAGGCGGCGACCGTGCTGGTCCTGCTCATCGTGGCCGCCGCGGCGGCGAACGTCACGACGGCCCTGCGGCTCGACTTAGAGGTACGGCCCGCGGTGGTGGGCGTCGCGCTGGCGCCCTGGGTCATGCTGGCCCTGGGGCTGTGGCTGTGGCTGCTGCTCATCAAGCACGTCCAGGATCGCCGCGCCTCGGCCGGTGACGACAGCGCCGAGGAGACGGTGGAGGAGGACCTGGTCCCGTTCCGGCGCGGCCGTGCGGGGGACGCGGCGCCTCCGCCGGCACCGCCTGCCGCACCATCTGCCACACCCCCGACCACACCCCCGACCACACCGCCGACCGCACCGCCGCTGGTCCCGCCCGCGCAGCCGGTGCTGGAGCCCGCACCCGTGGTCGGCCCCACCCCTGCTCCGGGGACGCCGCCCGTCTCGGAGCGGGTGACGAGCTGGGCGACATCGGAGTCCGGGCGTGTCGCCGACCCGTCCGCCTCCGAGCACGCAGCCCCACTGCCCAAGCACGCAGCCCCTCTGCCCGACCCCGACCCCGACCCCGAGCCCGAGCCTGTACGTGAGCCTGAGCCCATGCCGGACCCCGTGCCGGAGCCCGACCCCGAGCCCGACCCCCAGCCGGAGTCCGAGCCGGATGCCGAGCCGGACGCCGAGCCTGAGCCTGAGCCGGTTCGGGACTTACGGGCTGACCAGGAGCCCGCGGCCGGTCAGGAGGTGGCCGATGAGGAGCCTGAGCCCGTTCCCGATGTCGAACCCGAGCGCCGTCCCGTTCGCTGGGGTGACCGGGTGAAGCCGACGGACGTCCTGGTGCACCCGCGTCCGGTCACCGAGAAGGACGTCGACACCCAGCCCGTACGCGCGTTCACCGGCGCACCGGCCGGCAACCCCGACCCTCACCACGGCCCGGACGCCGCCGACCCGTCCGAGTCCGCGCCCGGCCGGTCCGGGCACGAGGACACCGCCCCGCACCCTGTCACGGCCATGGAGGACACCGCACCGCACCCCGTGCTCCACGACCACGACGCCCCCTCCGGGCGTCTCCGCAGCACGCCCCTGCCGCCGGAGGAGTGACGCCGGGCGACGGCTCACCGGCAACACGGAGACCCGCTCGGACGGACCGAGCGGGTGTTTCCGTATGACCGTGATAGCCCGTACGCCGTCGCCGGCGCCGGCCCTCGCCGGCTGGAGGACGGCTAGAGGGTGGTCTTGCCGCTGCCGCGTCGGAGCCCTGCCACCAGGCCTACGCCCACGATCGCCAGGACGACCTGCATGACCAGCTCGATCCAGTCGATGCCCGAGGTCGTCGCGACGCCGAGAACCTGTGCGATGAGCGTACCGATCAGCGCGGCGACGATGCCGACGACGACGGTGAGGATCCACCCGATGGCCTGCTTGCCGGGAAGCAGCAGACGGCCGAGTGCGCCGATCACAGCGCCAATGACGATCGCGCCAAGGATGGACTGGATTGTCATGGTACGAAACCTCCCGATGAGGGTGAGCCATTCACTCTCACGGTGGGATCAGTACCCCTTCCCGGACGAATATTCGTGGCTGCGTCGAATGCCCAGGTCAGGTGGGTGTTGTCCCGGATCCGCCCGCCTTTCCGGTGGTCATCCGGGTCACCAGCAGCACCCCGGCCACGGCGAGGACGAGCTGGAGGAGGTGTTCGAGCCAGTCGATGCCCCTGGTGTCGGCCAGGCCGACTATGTGAGCGATGAGCGTGCCGAGCAAGGCGGCCACGATGCCGACGACCAGGGTCAGCCCGATGGACATGTTCTGCTTGCCCGGGACGATCAGCCGGGCCAGCGCGCCGACGATGGCGCCGATGACGATCGCGGACACAATCGCGCCGATCATACGAATTCCCCCCGAAGTGCTCGTATGCACAAGGGACGTACCCGGCGAAGCGCCACACTACCCATAAAGGCGACGGTCCGTACCGCGCCAGTGACGGACCGTCGCCTCGGTGGCTCGGCGGGCCGGAGACGCCGCCCGCCCGGGATGCCCTCAACCGCATCCCGGTAGATGACGCCCTAGGCTCCGGAAAGGTTGACCACGAGCGCGGTCGCGATGGCCGCGACGCCTTCGCCGCGCCCGGTGAGCCCGAGGCCGTCGGTGGTGGTCGCGCTGATGGTCACGGGCGCGCCGATGGCGGCGCTGAGCGCCTTCTCGGCCTCGGCCCGGCGCGGCGCCAGCCTGGGCCGGTTGCCGATCACCTGGAGCGCCACGTTGCCGATCTCGTAGCCCGCGGCGCGGACCTGGCGCGCGGTCTCCTCGAGCAGAGCGACCCCCGAAGCGCCCGCCCAACGCGGGTCGGCGGTCCCGAACAGGCCGCCCAGATCCCCGAGACCGGCGGCCGACAGCAGGGCGTCGCAGGCCGCGTGGGCGGCGGCGTCGCCGTCGGAGTGGCCCGCGAGGCCCGTCTCACCCGGCCAGTGCAGGCCCGCGAGGTTGAGCTCGCGCCCGGAAGCGAACGGGTGAACGTCGACTCCGACGCCCACCCGCGGGAAGCTGGTGCTCAGGAGTTGAGGACCTCGTCGAGCAGGGCCTCAGCCTTGTCCTCGTTGGTCTTCTCGGCGAGGGCGAGCTCGCTCACCAGGATCTGCCGAGCCTTGGCGAGCATGCGCTTCTCACCGGCGGACAGGCCGCGCTCACGGTCCCTCCGCCACAGGTCGCGAACCACCTCGGCGACCTTGTTCACGTCCCCCGACGCGAGCTTCTCCAGATTGGCCTTGTAACGACGAGACCAATTGGTCGGCTCCTCCGTGTGCGGCATCCGGAGGACATCGAATACGCGCTCAAGGCCTTCCTGGCCGACAACATCGCGCACGCCGACAAGCTCTGCGTTTTCAGCTGGCACCTGGACGGTAAGGTCGCCCTTGTCGACCTTGAGCACCAGGTAGGTCTTTTCCTCACCCTTGATGGATCGCGTCGTGATTGCCTCGATCCGAGCAGCCCCATGGTGGGGGTAGACGACAGTGTCGCCGACCTGGAAAGTCATGTGACAAGTACCCCTTCCGCTGTACTCCAGGGTACCACGCATCCACAGCCTCCCGGAACAGTGAAATCACCATAACTGCAGGTCAAAGCCGCATATTAGGGGTTGACAAGCGGTCAACTCTATGAATCGCATATGCGGACATGGCTAATGACCTGCGGGGGTGTGTAAATGACCATGGAATCAGGTCGATAAGGTAGGCGCTGCCCATCATGCCCGCGCGATAGCAAGGAGAACCCGCCCGTGACCAGCCGTCGCTGGATTGTCGCCGCCGCCATGCTCCTGGCCGCTCCCGTCCTCGCCGGCTGTGCGGCTGGATTCGACGCGAACACCAACAAGCCGTACGCCCCCGCCGAGGGAGCCGCCCTCATCCAGAACGGCGCCTACGGCTCGCGCGGCATCCAGATCCCGCAGGCGTTCATCCTCGGCCCCGACCCGGGCGCGCAGCTGGCGTGGCGCGGCTCCGCCCCGATCTACCTCGCCATCATCAACACGGCGGGCACCCCCGACACGCTGCGGCAGGTCTCCGCCGGTTCGCTGGGCACGGTGAAGGTCGCGGCGCCGATCCAGCTGCCGAGCAACGAGCTCGTCAACACCGGCAAGCCGACGCCTCAGCTCATGCTGGAAGGGCTCTCCAAGGCCCTCAGGGGCGGCGAGAGCGTCAGGCTGGATCTCACCTTCGCCAACGCGGGAGTCGTGTCCCTGGAGGTGCCTGTGGTCACGCGCAGCCGCGAGTACAAGGCCTACCCGCCCGCCCCGGGCGCGACCGCGGCCCCGACGCCCACCCCCACGCCCTCGGCCACCGCGGAGACCCACGAATCCGGCCACTGACATCACCTCCGGTCCTGTCCCCACAGTGAGGGAACCGTCGCCTGTCCCGGGACACCGGCGACGCGCCCGGGTAACGCCGCGACGTGGTGGCGCCTCACCGAGGGGCGGTCGCGGCACGCCGAGGTGGTGACCCGTCATGTCAGACGCGGGCGACGGCCGGGCGGGGGGCGCGCTCCACGAGGGAGTCGGCAGCGCGTGAGGAGCCGTCCCGGAGGCCGGGGCGGTGGTGCCGTGGAGGGGGTCAGTCCTCCGAGGCGTCGAACTTGTAGCCGAGCCCCCGCACCGTCAGGATGCAGCGCGGGTTGGACGGGTCGGCCTCGATCTTGGCGCGCAGCCGCTTGACGTGCACGTCGAGGGTCTTGGTGTCGCCCACGTAGTCGGCGCCCCAGACGCGGTCGATGAGCTGCCCGCGGGTGAGGACGCGCCCGGCGTTGCGCAGGAGCACCTCGAGGAGTTCGAACTCCTTCAGCGGGAGCTGCACCTGCTCGCCCCGCACCGCCACGACGTGCCGGTCGACGTCCATGCGCACCGGCCCCACCGCCAGCACGGCGGCCTCCAGCTCCTCCACGACGTCGCCCTGGCGGCGCAGCACGGCGCGGATGCGGGCGACCAGCTCGCGGGAGGAGAACGGCTTGGTGACGTAGTCGTCGGCGCCCAGCTCCAGGCCGACGACCTTGTCGATCTCGCTGTCCTTGGCAGTCAGCATGATCACCGGCACCTTGGACTTCTGCCGCAGCGACCGGCACACTTCCGTGCCGGGCAGGCCGGGCAGCATCAGGTCCAGCAGCACCAGGTCGGCGCCGTTGCGGTCGAACGTGTCGAGCGCCTCGGGGCCGGTCGCCGCTACCGAGACCTCGAAGCCCTCCTTGCGCAGCATGTAGGACAGGGCGTCGGAGAAGGACTCCTCGTCCTCCACCACGAGAACTCGTGTCATTTGGCGGCCTCCAGGGGGCTCGAGGGTGGTACGGCTACCGCGGTGCCGCCGAAGGCGGGCAGCCGCAGCGTGAACGTGGACCCGGAGCCTTCCTTGCTCCAGACGGAGACCTCGCCCGCGTGCGCCGCGGCGACGTGCTTGACGATCGCGAGGCCGAGACCGGTGCCGCCGGTGGCGCGTGACCTCGCGGCGTCGACCCGGAAGAAGCGCTCGAAGATGCGTTCCAGCGACTCCTCGGGGATGCCGATGCCCTGGTCGCTGACGCTGATCTCGACGGAGTCGCCCGCCGGCCTGACGCTGACCACGACCCTGGTGTGCTCGGGGCTGTAGGCGATCGCGTTGTCGATCAGGTTGCGGAGGGCGGTGACGAGCAGCTCGCCGTCGCCCCAGATGCGCAGCCCTTCGGTGCCGCCGGAGACCAGGGTGATGTCCTTGGCCACGGCGCGGGTGTTGCAGTGGTCGATGGCGTCGTGGACGGCGTCGTCGATGGTCACCTGGCCGGGCGTGGGGATGGGCTCGGCGCCCTGGATGCGGCTCAGCGTGATCAGGTCCTGCACGAGGTAGGTGAGCCTGGCCGCCTCGTGCTGCATGCGCCCGGCGAAGCGGGTGACCGCCTGGGGGTCGTCGGCGGCGTCCTGGATGGTCTCGGCGAGCAGGCTCAGCGCGCCGACCGGGGTCTTGAGCTCGTGGCTGACGTTCGCCACGAAGTCGCGGCGCACCGCCTCGACCCTGCGCCGCTCGGTCTGGTCCTCGGCGAGCACCAGCACCTGCCCGTGGGAGCCCAGGGGGGCCACCCGGACCGCGAAGTTGGTGATCTCCTGGCCGAACTTGTGGCCGGCGACGTCGATCTCGCTCTCGCGGATCTCGCCGTCCCGGCGTACCTGCCTGGCGAGGGCGAGCAACTCGGCCGCCATCAGCCTGTCGCCCTTGACCAGCCCGAACGCGCGGGCGGCCGAGCTGGCCCGCAGTACGCGGTCGTGCGCGTCGAGCACGACGGCCGAGGAGGGCAGGACCGCGAGCACCGAGGCGACCCCCTGCGGCAGGGAGCCGGTGTCGGTGTCACCGGCTGCTTCGGTCCTGCTCGGAGCCTCGATCTGGTTTCGGTAGAACAGAATCGCCAGAGCCCCCACGACGAAGCCGGCCAGGGCGGCGAAGCTCATGGCCATCTCACTCATGACTTCGATGGTAGGCGGCGAACCCGTGGCGGCAGACCTCTCACCTGGGGATGAACGTCTCTTTCCCGGAAAGTTCATCTTCCTGTCGGGGATCGTTCATCGACGCGCGCATACGGTGGCTGCATGCGCGACGCCTACCACGAGGAACTCGACTCGCTGACGGACAAGCTGGTCGAGATGACGAGGCTCGTCCGTTCGGCGATCTCCCGCGCCACGACGGCCCTGCTGGACTCCGACCTCCAGCTCTCGGAGAGCGTGATCTCCCGGGACGAGGCGGTGAACGCTCTCTTCAGCGACATCGAGACGACGATCATGGAGCTGATGGCCAGGCAGCAGCCGGTGGCCGTGGACCTGCGGATGGTCATCACGGCGCTGCGCATGGGCACGGACCTGGAGCGCATGGGCGACCTGGCGGTGCACGTCGCCAAGGTCGCGCGGCTGCGCCACCCCGACTCGGCGATCCCGCCCGAGATGCGCTCCACGATCGTCGAGATGGGCCAGATCGCCGAGAACCTGGTCACCAAGGCGGGCAGCTGCGTGACCACCCGCGATGTCGACTCGGCCCTGGAGCTGCAGCAGGACGACGACGCGATGGACAAGCTGCACCGCAGGCTGTTCAGGAACATCCTGTCCAAGGACTGGCCGCACGGCGTTGAGCCGGCGATCGACATCACGCTGATCGGGCGCTACTACGAGAGGTACGCCGACCACGCCGTGCGCGTCGCCGAGGCCGTCGTCTACCTGGTGACAGGGTCCCGGCCCGGCTGAGCCGGGACCCTCGGCCGGGGCTCAGCGGCCCTGGTTGGCCACCGCTTCGATGGCCGCCTCGGCGGCGGCCGGGTCGAGGTATTCGCCGCCGCGCCGCAGCGGCCTGAACTCGGCGTCGAGCTCGTAGCGGAGCGGGATGCCGGTGGGGATGTTCAGCCCGGCGATCTCGTCGTCGCCGATGCCGTCGAGGTGCTTGACCAGGGCGCGCAGGGAGTTGCCGTGCGCGGCCACGAGGACGGTGCGGCCCGCCGCGAGGTCGGGGACGATCTCGTCGTACCAGTAGGGCAGCATGCGGTCGACGACGTCCTTGAGGCACTCGGTGCGGGGCATGAGCTCGGGCGGCAGGAGGGCGTAGCGGGGGTCGCCCACCTGGGAGTATTCGTCGCCGTCCGCGATCGGGGGCGGTGGCACGTCGTAGGAGCGCCGCCAGAGCATGAACTGCTCGTCGCCGAACTCCTCGCGCGTCTGCGCCTTGTTCTTGCCCTGCAGCGCGCCGTAGTGGCGCTCGTTGAGCCGCCAGGAGCGGCGTACGGGCAGCCAGAGCAGGTCGGCCTCGCCGAGCGCGAGCTGGGCCGTCTGGATGGCCCGGGTCAGCAGGCTCGTGTGCACCACGTCGGGCCGCACACCGGCGTCGAGGAGGAGCTTGCCTCCCCTGCGGGCCTCGTCCTCGCCCTTGGCCGACAGGCTCACGTCCACCCAGCCGGTGAACAGCCCCTTCGCGTTCCAGTCACTCTCGCCGTGCCGCAGCAGCACCAAAGTCGCCATGCGGCCAATCCTATGGTTCGCCCCGGAGTGAGACAGGCCAGTGCAGGCAGGCCAGTGCAGGCAGGCAAGTGCGGGCAGGACCGGGGCGAGGCGGGGCGGGGCGGTCAGGCCTCGGAGCGGGCGGGATCGGCGAAGCGCGCGAACGCCTGGAGGTTGGCCAGCGACTCGCCGCGCTTGGCCCGCCACTGCCACTCGCGCCTGATCGAGGAGGCGAAGCCCAGCTCCAGCGCCCTGTCGAACCAGTCGTCGGAGTAGGTGAGCACGCAGCCGAGGATGCGGTCGACCTCGTCCTCGGTGACCGCCGCGAGGGGGACGCGGCCGACGAGGTAGACGTCGCCGGCGGGGTCGACGGAGAAGTGCACGCCGTACATGGAGCCGTTCTTGCCGAGCAGCCACTTGTAGAACTCGGCGTGGTTCTCGTCGGGCTGGCGGCAGAAGAAGGCCTCGACGTGCAGCACCTGCTCGCCGACGATCAGCCACGTCATGGTGGCGAGCTTGTGCTGGCCCGGGAGCCGCACCAGGAACGCCCCGGGCCGCGGCTCGTCGTGGGTGACGCCCGCGGCTTCGAGCGCGGCTTCGACGACATCGCGCATGCCGTACACACTACGAGACACCGTGCGGGACACCCTTCGAGACGGCCGGACCTACGAGCTGACCGCGACGGGCAGGCTGTGGAGGTTGGCGACGGCGCCCGCGTATACCTCCATGAGGCGCGAGGCGGTGGCCTGCCAGCCGAACCCGGCGGCGTGCCGGCGGGCTCCGGTGGAGAGGTGCTCGCACCAGCGCGGTGAGGTGACGAACCTGCGCAGCGTGCGCGCCCACTCGTGCGCGTCGTGGCCGTCCACGAGGACGCCGGACACCCCGTCGCGTACGGCGGTGCGCAGCCCGCCGACGGCGGCCGCGGCGACGGGCGTGCCGCATGCCTGCGACTCCAGGGCGACGAGGCCGAACGACTCGCTGTAGGAGGGCACGACGGTCACGTCGGCGGCGCGGTACCAGTCGGCCAGCTCGTGCTGCGGCGCGGGCGGCACGAGGCGCACGACGTCGGAGAGGCCCAGCTCGGCGGCCAGGTCGGTGAGGAGGGAGGGCCTGGCGAGGCCGTTGCCCGAGGGGCCGCCCACGCACGCCACGACCAGGCGCTCGCGCAGCGAGGGGTCCTCGATGAGCATGCGGGAGGCGGCGCGCAGCAGCACGTCGGGGGCCTTGAGCGGCTGGATCCTGCCCACGAACAGCAGCACGTGGGCCTCCTGCGGCAGGCCCAGCCGGTGCCTGGCCGCGCCCTTGGAGGCGGGCTGGAAGACGCTGAGGTTGACGCCGGGGTTCACCACCGCGACGCGCCCATCGTGCGCGCCGTACAGCTCGATGAGCTCGCGGGCCTCGTCGTCGGTGTTGGCCACGAGGCGGTCGGCGATCTCCACGACCTGCTGCTCGCCGAGCACGCGGGCCTGCGGCTCGGGCTTGTCGTCGCGGGCCAGGAGCTGGTTCTTGACCTTGGCCATGGTGTGCATGGTGTGCACGAGCGGCACGCCCCAGCGTTCCTTGGCCAGCCAGCCGACCTGGCCGGACAGCCAGTAGTGGGAGTGGATGACGTCGTAGCGGCCGGGATCGTACATGGCCTCGGTGCGCAGCACGCCCGACAGGAACGCGCAGAGCTGGCCGGGCATGTCGGCGCGGTCCAGCTCCTCGTACGGGCCGGCGGTGAGGTGGCGGACCATGACGCCGGGGGCGAGCTCGGCCACCGGCGGGAGGTCCCTGGCGGTGGCCCGGGTGAAGATCTCCACCTCCACACCGGCCTGGGCGAGCCGCTTGGCCGATTCGACGATGTACACGTTCATCCCGCCGGCGTCGCCTGTGCCAGGCTGCTCCAGCGGCGATGTGTGCATGCTGATCGTCGCGACCCGGTTGACCCGTCGTCGCCTCACCACAACATCACCTCCAAACGGTTGACAACTTCCCCGATCTTCCCGGCATTCCCGGCAAACGGTGACGGCAGGGTACCCTCAGGGCGCGCCCTGGCAGGATGTGCGCATGAAGAAGACGGCTGTGGTGACAGGCGCGAGCAGCGGCATCGGCGAGGCGACGGCCCGGCGGCTGGCCGCCGAGGGCTACGACGTGGTCGCGGGCGCGAGGCGGCGCGAGCGGCTGGACGAGCTGTCCGCCAAGGTGCCCTCGATCAGGCCGGTCACGCTCGACGTGACCTCGCAGGAGTCCGTGGACGAGCTGGCGGCCGAGCTGGAGCGCTGCGACGTGCTGGTCAACAACGCCGGCGGCGCGTTCGGGATGGAGAGCGTGGCCGAGGGGCGGCTGGACGACTGGCAGCGGATGTACGACACGAACGTGCTGGGCACGCTCCGCATGACCCAGGCGCTGCTCCCCAGGCTGATCGAGTCGGGTGACGGGGTGCTGGTCCTGCTGACCTCGACGGCGGGGCTCGTGGCGTACGAGGGCGGCGGCGGCTACGTGGCGGCCAAGCACGCCCAGTCGTCCATGGCCGGGACCCTCCGGCTGGAGCTGGTCGGGCAGCCCGTGAGAGTGGTGGAGATCGCGCCGGGCATGGTGCGCAGCGAGGGGTTCGCGGTGACCCGGTTCCGTGGCGACGAGGCGGCCGCCTCCCGCGTCTACGAGGGCGTGCCCGACCCGCTGACCTCCGATGATGTGGCCGACGCGATCGCCTGGTGCGTCACCCGCCCCTCCCACGTGAACATCGACCGCCTCGTCATGCGTCCCCGCGCCCAGGCCGCCCAGCACAAGGTGCACCGCGTCAGTGGCTAGACCGGTCGGCTCGATCACCCGCGGCACGACGGCGCACAACCGGCTGCGGCGCTGCGACCGCTGGATCGCCGCCGCGCACGGCCACGTGCTGCGCGCCGCCGACCGGCCGCTGGTGGTCGACCTCGGTTACGGCGCCTCCCACGCCACCACGCTGGAGCTCTTCACCCGGCTGCGCAGGATCAGGCCCGACGTCGAGGTGACGGGCATCGAGATCGACCCGGCCCGGGTGGCGCTCGCCAAGCCGTACGAGCGGCCCGGGCTGAGCTTCGCTCTGGGCGGGTTCGAGCTGCCGGTGTCGCGCCCGCCGGTGCTGGTGCGGGCGTTCAACGTGCTGCGGCAGTACGGCGAGGCGGAGGCGTGGCACTACTGGGACGTGCTGCGCGGCGCGCTCGCACCGGGCGGGATCGTGGTCGAGGGCACGTGCTCGGAGGTGGGCCACCGGGCCGTCTGGGCCGGCCTGTCGCGCGAGGGGCCGCGGACGCTGACGTTCTCGGCGCGGTTCGACGCCTTCCAGCGCCCCTCCGACCTGGCGGACCGGCTGCCCAAGACGCTCATCCACCGCAACGTGCCCGGGGAGCGCGTCCATGCCTTCCTCAGGGACTTCGACCACGCCTGGGCGGTCAGCGCGCCCCACGGCGCCCACGGGGTGCGCCAGCGCTGGCTGGCGGCGGTCCGGGCGCTGAGCCTGACCTGGCCCGTCGCGCGCCACCCGCCGCT
>NZ_QNFZ01001065.1 GCF_003313395.1 Nonomuraea lactucae
AGCCCGGCGGCGCCGCCCACGCAGACCGCGACGTGCAGGACGCCGTTGGGGCGCGCGTCGCCGTACAGGCGGCGCTCGATCGCCGTCGCGGCCCGCCCGAACAGCGCGACCGGGTGACCGGCGCGCGGATCGGCGATCAGCGCGTCGAGCACCACGCCCACCGCGATGCCCACCGCCCGCGACCGCAGGTCCGTCGTCACCGCCGCGCGTGACCGGTGAGACCGGGGCGCCCGTCCAGAACGAGAACTACCCGAAGAGAACATCAGGGGAAGTCATACCAGGTGGGCGCGGAGCGCGTCCTCGTGGGTGTCCAGCCACGCCCCGGCCCGCCGGATGCGCTCGCCCGCCCCGTCGGCCCACATCCGCGCCCAGCCGCCCCCGGTGGCCGCCCGGTCGCGCATCTCCGCGTAGGACCGGTGGAAGCGGATCCTGGCCAGTTCGAGGAGCCGGCGGCGGTCGCGGGGCGGCACGCCGTACGCGTCGCAGAACAGCCGCAGCCGCGCCCCCACGTCCAGCCCTTGCTGGAGCGGGTCGCAGTCCACGGGGTCGGCGATGGGGGCCCAGTGGCGGAGCGTGGTCACGATGTCGAACAACCGTGTCGTCGGCCGTGCCAGATCAAAGTCGATCATCGCATGCGGCGTTCGGTCCCGAAAAATCACGTTATCCGGGGTCAAATCGCAATGCCCGATGACCTCCGGCGGCGCGTCGTCGTTCGACCCGCCCTGCCAGCCGCCCCGGTCCAGCGGAAAGCCGGAGGTCGCGTCATGAAACCTCCGCAGCAGCCCGGCCAGCCCGGCCAGCGCCTCATCCGTGACGGTCGCCGCCCGCAGCCCGGTCGTACCCGGAATGTAGGTGAGCACCTCACGCCCCAGCCCGTCCATCCCCACGACCCGCGGCGCTCCCGCGAAACCCACGGCCTCGAGATGCCGGAGCAGGGCGTGCACGGCGGGCGTGAACGGGCCGACGGGCCTGCGTACGGTGTCACCGACGCGCACCACCCCGTCTGTCACGTCCCCACCCCGCAGCGGGACCTCGTGGAGGAGCGTCGCGACCATGCCACGAGAGCTTAGCCCCACATGCACGCTTCCCGCCTGGCCTTTTCCCCGCTGATCGCCGCCTTGTGAGGCACGCCCACGCCCTGACACGGTGAAATCGTGTGCGTGACACGTCGTCAGATCATGCACAATAAGGCGGGAGCGCCCTTAGCTCAGCTGGATAGAGCACCGGACTTCTAATCCGACGGTCGCAGGTTCGAATCCTGCAGGGCGCGCTTCTCTGGCCAGGAAAAATCATGGTCTGACCTGCGGGAACGCCAGCCGCTCAACTTCTGGCGTGTGCCACCGTGTGCCGGTCGTGGCCCTCGTGTGCCGCCGTTCGCGGACTATACGCGGATTGGTTTTGCCGTCCCCGGCCGCCTTCATGGCGGGGGTGCCGCGGTGACGGCCTCCGCTGCTCGCGTGTCGGACGCACCCGTTCTGGCCGTGGCGCCGTCGAAGGCACTCATCCTGGCGTCTGTGCCGCGCGGCATGCGCCGCGCCTCCGATCAACAGGCGTTCCTGCGCGCTCTGCGTGAAGACCCCGAGGTGCTGGGCCTCCGCTACGACGGGTACGGCAACCTGCTCCGCGTCGCGCAGGTGATCGCCTGGGCAGCCGACTGGAACACCATGTGCTCCCGGCCGACGATCGCCGGGATCTGCGAGCGGACCGGCCTGTCCAAGGCGTCCGTGAAGCGCTGGGTCCGCTGGCTGCGTGAGCACGGCTGGCTCGGCGTCGTCGAGCAGGGCACGACCGTCCGCTTTCGGAAGGGCACGAGCGCGGGCCTGGAAGACGACGGCCTGGGAAACCGCGCGGCCCTCTGGGTGCTGTGCATCCCTCGCGGCATCACGCCTGTTCCACCCGGAGACGCCTCGTCTGACCAGGTAAAACGCGTAAGTGAACCCCCTTCCTTGTCTCTCCCTAAGAGAGACAAGGAAGATCCCACGCGCACGCGCGAGGCCCCCCGCCGTGCCCGCCGAACCCCACGCATCTCGCCGACATGGGGCCTTCACCAATCGCCAGGGACCAAACGAGACAAGCTCAAGGCATGCGAACGGCTCCGGCAGGAGTCCACGACCCTGCGCCGGATGACGGCCTGGTACCTGCGATGGTTGCTAAAGCCCTTCCTCGTCGCTGGCTGGACCGTCGCCGACGTGCTGCACGCGCTCGACGTCCGGGCGGACGGCAGCGCGTGGACATACACGTGGTCGTCGGCGGACGAACTGCGGCATATCCCGGGCTGGGTGCGGCATCGGCTCGCGGCCTGGGTGGACGAGGACGGCCAGGTGCTTCCGTCGCGGTCGCAGCGCCTATCGTCCGCCGCCGATAGGCAGCGTGCTGAGCAGGAGAAGCGCAGGCGTGAGAGCCTGTCGGCGGCGGACGCCACCGGCGTCGGGTTGGTGGAGGAATCGCGGGCGAGCCGTGCGCAAGCGCTGGCGCCGCCGCCCTTGGCGGATCCGGCTCAGCGGTCCGATCCGAACGAGGCGTTCCGGGCGGCGCGTGCGGAGTTGGAGCGGCGTCGAGCGGAGCGCGAGGCGGAGATCGCGGCGGCGCTGGCGAGGAGGCGGCGGTGAACCAGGCGGAGGGACTGGAGATGCTTCGCGCGGTGCTTCGGCAGACATCGCCCCGGGCCGCTGCTGTGATGCGCGAGCGTGAACGGGAGCGGGCTCGCCGGCGGGAGGCAGCGCGGGATCCGGGTCGGTGGAGGTTGGCGGACGTCGCAGCGGCTGAGGCGATTGAGCAGGCGTCCGTCCAGCGTTAGCCGGTAGCGCAGCAGGCCGAGGGCAGTGCCGATGCGGAGGAGCGCAGGCGTGAGGTTGCATTGGCCCAGGCCAGGGTGCGTGCTCGGGCGGAACGGGCATCGCGACAAAGTGGCGAATCTGCAGAGTAAAGACCTCGATGCGGGACGCTCGCTACGAAACGCGCATAAGGCGTGTCATGGTCCACGCTGACGGACTTTCAGACCGTCATCGGCCTTAGCGGTACACGAGATGTCCTTAGCGTCTCAGAAGCGACTTCACTGCACCTGAACTGCACGGACATGCACATGTGACAACTCCTATTAGATAGGTATACGAACGTGTGCTGATTCTGCTAGCATCGTCACAGCATCAACCAAGATCGAACACGTTCTGACCAGCCGAAACACGAAGGAAGAACGGCATGAGCCGCACCACGGAGACCGACCAGGCCCGCCCGATCGACCGGCAGGCCCTCAACCGCATCCTCGACGCCATGCAGGGCATCTCCGCCCACGCCATCCACTCCACCATCCCGGCCGAGGGGCGTCCCTCCATCCGTATCGCCTTCCCCGGCGTCACCCTCGACCGGCACGAGCTCGCGACCCTGTTCATCGACACCGCCGCGAAGGTCGAGGGAGACGAGTTCGCTATCGACCTGGGCCGCCACGTGTTCGGATGTGACCACGACGAGGCTCACCTGTGGCTGCCGAACACGGGCTTCACTGACGAGTTGTCGCGCGTCCATCCCGGCGTCATCTCCGGGCCGGCCGACATTGCGGCCGACGCCAGCGCCGCCGACGCCGACAAGGAGGACGTGCTCGACGCCATCGCCTGGTCCATCACATCCGCGCTCGACACACATCACCCCTTCATCCCGTTCGGAGCCTGCCGCGACAAGGCGCGGGAGGTCCTGGGCAGGGTCTTCGACGAGGGTGCCCACGAGCCGACATATCCCGGGCTCGACTGGGTCGGCATCGACGGCCACATCAGCCGCGCCGTAGAGGGTGGCCTGTTCAATGGCCACCTGTATGAGCGGGACGGGCGGGCGACCGCCACCGTAAAGAGCGGACGCATCATCTCCACGCGAGCCGCGAAGCTGATCTGGCCGGACGCCTCCGCGCCCGCCCCTCAGGCCCCGGGTTCCCGCGACCACGCCCTCCACGTCGCCTTCAATGAGGTAATCGAGCGGGCGCAGGGCTGGGTCAAAGCGAACACTGCCACGACCTCGACGGGCTCACGTACGACGACCTCACCGCCGAGGAGAGCACGGCGCTGCTCGCCCACCTTGCCGCCTAGCCGATTCCGTAAGCGGTACCGATAACAGAATGCGCAGCCCCGCCCACCGGCGAGGCTGCGCCTTACCCGGAAGGAATCACGATGCTTGACCAGATCCCCGGCACCGTTCAGGTCACCAAAGCCTGCCTGGCCGCCCGCGGCGGCACCATCACCAAGGCCCTCGACGCCATCGCGTGGACGGACACCGCGCACCAGCCCGGCCCCTGGTCCGATGGCTTCTACCGCAACACCCGCGACAGCGTCCGCGACTACGCCGCGCACATCTACGACATGCTCGACGGCTACCACCCCGACGTCGAGTTCGACGACCTGCGTCCCGAGCACCACGACGAGTGCATCCGCTCCGTGGCCGCAAGCTTCGATGAACCCGGCGACGAGCGGCTCTGCCCGATCAAGCTGGCCGATCACCTGCTCGACGGACTGCGCAAGGCGGCCGCGCTGCGCGTGGAAGCCGGGGAGCACCTCAGCCGCACGTACTCGGACCTGAAGGTTGCGCTGGTGTCGCTGCTGCGCACCCAGTCTGTCGGCGTGAAGCTGGCCCAGGAGGCCATCGACCACGCGCTCACCACCGGCACCGGCACCGGCACCGGCATCCACCAGGCCGTCGAAGAGATGGACGGTCAGCTGTGAGCGGCGCGACGACGGCCGCCAGGCGTACCGGGCTGGCCGACTAAATCCTGGACGCGCTCCGTGCCGCCAACCACAGCGATGAACGCTTCATCTGCCAGCAGGACGGGGTGTACGGGGACCTGTACGAAGCCCTCGTCAAGCTGCTGTGCGGCATCGGCTGGACCCGGGAGCAGGTGAGCGCGGCGATCGTGCACGCCGATCTCGACGGCGAATGCACTATGGCCGACGCACTCTTCGCCTGCCATGGGGTGGGCCAGTGAGCTGGCCGAGCAGGTCCGCGACCGGATCGCGGATCTGTTCGACGCTCAGCCCGACTACGGGCCACAGCTCATGGACGCCGACTGGGACGGCGAGGCCGGCCGCATCATCGCCTGGGAGTGCGGGCCGGACGGCTGGACGTACGTCGTCTCCTTCGGGGGTGCGCTCGAGTACGGCCCTGAGGCGCCCGAGCTATGTCTGCCCGCGGGCGTGTGGATCGACCGCAGCAACCACTACAGCGTGCGGGTGCTTCCGCTTCCCTGGCCAGAAGGTCAGCCTTTGAAGATCGTCACCCCGACTCCTGTGCCAGGCCACGACCTGGTCCCGCTGCCCGGTCAGGCGTTCCTCCGGCCCGACCACTCGTTCATCTGCGGCTGCGGCAACATCGCCGAGACTGGCGGGTTCCATCCCTGCACCGAGACCGGCGAACTGCTCGCCAACGAGACCTACACCAACGGTGAGGAGAACCTCGCCTAGCGGGGGGACTGCTGGTGCGGTGGCTGCGCAGAGATCGTCATCGACGCCCGCGAGCTGACGTCCCCACGTCTGACGGCGAAGGCCGGACCCACGCCACATGGGTCCGGCCACCTATCACCAGCCAGTTCCACACGCCAATGAAGAACCAGAGGTTTCCCACAGTAACGCACCAGGAGGTGCAACACATGTTCGATGACGACTTCGGCGCCGAGGAGGAGGCGATCGAGACGGCCCGACGCGACGCCGACCTGGAACAGGTCGAGCTGGGCGCCGCTGGCGACGCCCTGTACGCCGCCTGCGACGAGATGGGTATTTGCCTGCACGGCGTCGTGTTCAGCCACCGCGTCGACGGCGGAGACGACTACGAGGTGTTCTCCGACGCCGACCCGGGCCTGTGACCGGGCCAGACGACGGAATCACCTGGGATCGGCCGCGGGCGTACGAACATGGGCCGTGCATGGCGGTCGGCTGCAATGACCCGTGCGTGGCCGCCGTGGTGATCATTGACGGACACCGGTACCGGCTGTGCGCGGCTGACGCCACCGACATCCCTAGTTTCACCCCCAACCTGCTCGAAGGGAGCACCCCATGATGGTGGATCACGATCTGCCGTACGGCTTGGAGGATCACGCCGCCCTGGCGGCCGAGGATGACGTCGCGGCGACCATGTCAGGGTTCCGCCCGAACCGGGCCGCCCAGCAGATCATCGACAAGCTGCGGCTGTCCGGTTTCACCGTCAAGGTGCCTGACGCCCTGCACGGGACCGCGTGGGACCTGACTCTGGACAAGCCCGGCATCCCATGGTTCGGCGTTCTGTACGTGTCCAAGTGGAAGGGGCGAGCGCTACGGATCTCCGTCACGTGGCACCCTGCCGGATAGCCGGACAGGGAACGCCGGATGGAGGGCGCCCGAAATATCCGGGCACGCATCAACCAGGTAACCCCTGGGGCTGGGCGATCGAGGATGCCTCACTAGCTCGTCGCCGGCGGCGACAAGACGGTGGACGCTTACCTGCCAAGCTCGGGCCACCTACCCCCATCCCTTAACAGGAGAAATTCCGTAATCAGTACCGCTGACGAAGTGGCTTGAGCCTGCCGAAGGCTCAAGCCACTTCGCGTATCACCTGAGAAAGGACATCCGCGCGATGACCAGCACCGATGACCGCATGACCCCTGAAGAACTCGCCGCATGGCAGGCCCGGAAGGACGCTGGACGTGCCACCGCGAAGAGCATCGAAGTTCAGGTCGCCGCGGCGATGGCCGCCAACCCCGAGGTGATCGACGGGTTCAGGCTGTTCTGTGCGCGCATGGACGTCTACTCCATCCGCAACGCCATGCGGATCTTCGGCCAGAACCCCAAGGCCACGCACGTGCAGCCGCGCTTCTTCTGGGGCGGCTACGGCCGCGCCATCGCGGAGCCCGAGGCCGCCATCTGGATCATGGCTCCCAAGGTGGAGCGGAAGCACACCAAGGAGGTGGAGAGCCCGAAGACCGGCGAGGCCGAGACCGTCGAAGAGTCGTACAAGTTCTGGCCGGTCGAGGAGGTGTTCCCCGCCTCCGCCACCGTGCCGAAGAACGGACCGTGCCCGTTCTGCGACACGGGGGAGGGCCAGCTCTGCCCCGACACGTGCCCGGTGATGCAGCCGCAGGACGGCCGCATCCCGTCCCGGGAAGACGTGACCGAGGCGCTGCGCAAGGTGCTCAAGCAGATTGGAGGGTTCGATGCCAGCGTACTCGCCGCGCTCGGCGATGACCCGCTGGGCGAGTACAGCGACGGCGTCACCTGGGGCACAGTCACGCTGACAAAGGGCGCCGCCCAGGGGCGCAAGCCGAAGACTCGCAGGTATCGATTCGTGCACACCGTGGACATGAGCCGGCCGGGCGTCCGCTACGCCATCGCCGGGCTTGGCGTCATCTGGATCGGCCCCTACGAGTTGGCCCGAGAGGGCGAGCCCGCCCTCCAGGTCCAGTATGGCGACAACGTGACCCGCGCGTGGGAGCTGTCCCACGCCCACACCTGGGACAGCTCCCGCACTGTGGCCGGCCCGCACGCCCCGATCCTAAACGGGGTGGAGTTTGCGTCCACCAGCATCATCTACCCCACCACGAGCTGGGACTACTTCAGCCCCTGGCGTGCGGGCCGAGCCCGCGTCCCGGAGACGACCGCTCAGCAGATGGGCCAGATCGTCCGGCAGCTCTTGGAGCACTACCACGCCCTTCCGGAGGCCGACGAGCTGGACAAGGAAGGGGCGCGCCGCCGGGCCAGGCGGCGCGCGCGTGAGGCCCAAGAGGAGGTCAACCGACTGGCCGAGCAGGAGGCCCGCCTTGCGAGCCAGCGGGCCGGGGCCGAGCAGCGCGTCGCCGAGAACCGTGCCCTGGCCGAGCAGTGACTGGCGCTGAAGAAGTGCAAGTGGTGCGACGACGCCGCCCGCGCCGTCAAACGACCCTGGCACGCGATGACGGTTTGGTCGCGCTGACCATTCTCACGATCCCGTCCGGATTACCCCACCGGGTCAACCGGGCTCACCTCGAAGATGTCAGCACTGGCGGGATCGGCGACACAGGCGTCAGGGACTTTCAAACCAGCAGGCGGATGCGCTTTCCAATCAACGAATCCTCCCACGATCCTTACTGCGGCTCCTTCCAAAAGAGGAGAGCCGTTGTCGGGCAGGCGCACGCCGCGCTTGTCTTCTTGGCTAACGGGACGTGTCCCTGGCGGCCATAGGAGAACCACCGGACGTTCCGCCTGCTGTGCCCGCCTGACGGTGAGGCATTTGGTTGATGCGCTGTAGGTCAGTTCGCCCGTGAGGAGCGCTTGCATCGCAGGGCCGGACCCGTCATGGAGGAGGATCCGCGGGTCTTGCCCTTCAACGGTTATGCGGTCCTGACCTTCGACGGTTGTGTGATCGGGCTGCGGTCCGCCGGACGTGCCAGTGCATCCGGCTGTGACGGCAATGACGGCGGCCAGAGTCGCGCGCAGTAAGCTCGTATGGATCTGCTCCTTCACGTCCCCTCCTCGGGCGGACGCGCGTCCGGAGCCTGGCTCGAAGCTTCCGGACGCGCGTGCACGTTGATCTCTAGTGCAACTGTGGCGCCATCTTAGGTCCCTGGCGGAGCCGTCCACACCTTCCAGGCCGCGCCGAGGGCAGAGGGAATGAGATAGGCGGGAGTGAAGCACGAGTTGGCACCGCACAGGCCCATGGTTATCCCCCAGGCAGTATTTCCCTTGTACCACGGGCCTCCACTATCACCCGCAATGCTGATTTGGCGGTCCATGACAATGAGCCCACGCGCGTCCGGGTATGATAGGCCGATCTGGGAAATATTTGCGCACTTCGCTACGCGCGTGGACATGCCGAAGGCGCATATGTTCTGGCCTTTGGCTGGGCTAGTCCCGACGTAGTAGGCGTACCGCGCGTTGTTCCAGTCGTAGTAGAACGTCCTCGTCAAAACGAAATCGCCGCGAGTCCACGATGCGACGTCATAGCTCGAGGAACCACTGGCGTAGTCACTCAGCGTCTTGCCTAGATGCACGTTATGGTTGGCGTAGAGTGCGCCGCCTGTGCCGCAGTGCTGGGCAGTTGTCGTTCTGCGCTGGTCGGGGTCGTTGGGTTGGTTTTGGTTGATAATGTTGAACCCAGTTGTGCAGCCGCCGAGAAGGCCGCCGCCCCTCATATAGCTGTCTTGCGGAGTGACGAGGTCGTTCTCGGTAAGGCGCAGGCGAACACTGATCTTCTTGTTGGCTGGTTGCGCTGGCTGCAACTGTGCCGATACGGCCCGCTGCCCGGTAGCGTCCCTAGGCATGCCGCGAGGCTTGACAGTGATCGTGACGACGCCGGTGTCAGTGTCGTAGCCGCCGGAGAGGGTCTCCACGAGGTCGCGTCGCGCACTCACCTGGGCAAATGCTGCATCCCGCGCCTGCTCCAGGTCTTTTTCCGAGAATCCCTTGCTGCCCACCAGTTCGACGGTTACCGGCAGCGTTTTGGCCAGCTCTATCGCGTCGGCGGGAATCTCGCCCTTGAACCCGATTTGCGCTCTGCGTCCATCATCGAGGACGGCGAGGCCGGAGAGCTCAGCGGGGTAACGCACTTCGAGCTTGGCGCCGACTTCGTTCAGGCGCGGTTGCCAGGCGATCGTTTCGATAGCCTCTTCAAGGGTGATCTTGTTGCCTTCGGCGGCGACCTTCAGGTCGGTCAACTCACTCACCCATAGATCGTCGATCTTCATTTCGGGCTCTACGACCGCTGGATCCACTCCGTCTTCCTTGGCTCGCGCGGTGACGCTCGGATTCGTAGCTACTGCGTGAGCCACATGGGCGTCGATCGCGTCAGCGAGAGTCATGTTCCGCTGCTTGGCGGTGCGTTTGATCGCCTCCAGCGTGGGGCGCTGCGGGACAGACTGTGAACCCCGGGGGAGCACGACAATCGTTGGGTCGTCGTCCGTGGCTGTGGCCGACGCTTGGGATGGAGCAGCGAGGGTAGATGTGACCAGTGATGCGAGTGCGACCGTGATAAGTATTTTGCCCCTGGCCGGTAAATGCATCGAACCTCCGCACGATCTTGACAGGATGTCTTGATCATCATCAAGGTCTGAGACGACCCGTGCAAGAGACCAGTAGGCGGCCGAGATGACTCTGTGATCTGGTAACGCCACCGGTCGATTTCATCGAAACGCGGAGGTGTCCTGGCGAGCCGTTTGAGCGTCTACAACACGGAGGCCGTGTTCGTGACCAGCCAGACCTCAAACCGTAGTGGACCTCATCGTTGCGCAGAACTATCGCATCGCGATCGACGAGGCATGCAAGCGGGCTGCACTGGATGGTGCGCACCCGGAGGTGGCCTCGACGTGGCGTCCCCGCCCCAACTGTCGAAGTAGGAGGTGACGCCCACAGCTGTTCAAGATTCACTGCTTGACCAACTCCGTTAGCGGCAACGCTAACGACCATCTACGCTGCCGATCAGCAACAACGATCAGGGGAGAATCCATGGACACCGGGAAGAACATCAAGACGAAGAGCGACATCATCTACGCCGTCATCGACCGGGCTGGAGCGCCCAGCCGTCGGATTGCCGAGCGGTATGTGAGCGGCGTGCTCGACTACATCCAGGAGCAGGTCGCGGACGGGAACACGGTGAAGATCACTGGGTGGGGCAAGTTCGAGCCCATTAAGCAGGCGGGGCGTGACGCCCGCAACCCGCAGACAGGCGAGCGGGTGCCCGTCGAGGCCAAGTGGGTCGTCAAGTTCCGGCCTGGCACGGAGTTCAAGCGGCAAGTGGCTGCGCGCCAGGCTTAGCTCTCATCTACTTCGCCAAGGGGGTCGCACCCATCATGGGTGCGGCCCGCGTCGTGTCTTACTACGCCGCCGCAGAACCACGACAAGCACCAGACACGCTTGCTGCGCGAGCCGTAGCGTACGGCTACGCGCCCCATTTCAAGGGAGGGGACGATGGACTCCATCGCTGAAGGAAGGGCCCAGGCAAGGCGCGTTGAGGCCGCCTACGCTGCCTGGGCGGACAGGCTTGGGGTGAAGCGATCCAAATGCACCGTCTGTCTGTGCTCGTTGTTCGGGAAGCGGTGCTGCCAGGTTAGCTACGGCGTTAGTGGCTACGGCAGTGGACGCAGTGATCACTGCCGGAGGATGTGCCAGGATGACGACTACGGCAACTGGGACCACGGCCGCCTGTGGATCAAGGACGGCCGGCCAGTCATCGCCACCGCCGAGGTCTACAACCATCAGTTCGCTCCAGAGGCTGCCAGCGGCTACGTGCAGCGCTTGGAGCCGGGACGCCTCGCCGTCATCATCGGCAGCCGCACTGGTCCGCATTCGATGTGGAATCCCCGTGCCTGCACGCCGATCCTCGTGGTCAACCTGACCCATTCAGCGGGACGAGACCTTGCGGCATTGCTCGTTGCGATGGACGCGAACGCCACGATCATCGGCTACGAGCTGGAGGAGCCACCGCCTGGCCTTAACGCCGAGCCTTCAGAAGACGACGTTAAGGCTCCCTCGACGCCCCTCGATGCCCTGCTCGCCATGGCGGGAGTGAAGGTGAAGCCTCCGTATGCCGCTTGGAAGAAGGGGAAGATGCGCCGATTCCTGGACGGCAAGGGCGAGCACCACCCGACCCACATCCTTGTCAAGGTCACCAATGGCCGTATGTGGTGGGACCTCGACGACCGGGCCCGAGCGCTCATCGGCGACGACATGGTGGCCTGGAATGCGAAGGGATACCGGACGATCCGGACAGGCTGCGTGAGCCGACTGATCGAAGGATTCAGCGACCAGCTCGACCGGCTGGAATTTCGCCGACTGCCTGACCCTCCTGCGACGTGAGAAGCGCGCTGCTGTTAGCGGCGATATTGTGACATCCGGGAGATGGCGGGATCGGTGAGCACGCAGAGGCCGCTCCTGGCGAGCGGGTGCGGCCTCTCGATCTCTCATCACAGAGATGGGGGAGATGATACCCCGGGCTCCTGAGGCTCCTTCGGTCGCGGGATTCCCAAGTCGTCGAAGTAGGCATTCAGCACATCAGAGATGAACGGCCGGCCGCCCAGGTCTTCCCGCAGACAACCCTCGACGAGACGCGCCCGCGTGTTCCTGGTCAGCCGCACCATGATCAGCTTGCCGCCGCTCATGTTGTTCTTCTTGGGAGCTGGGATCTTCAGTTCGGCGTCCTCGGGCATCTCCTGCGGGATGCCGAGCGTGTCGCAGTAGGCGTTGATGGCTTCTTCCCAGATGTCCCTGACGCCCCTGCCTGTGCGATCGTGAGCCTTCGTCATGCGGGAGTTCGTGGCGTCGTCCAGGCGGGTGCCGGTGTTGTGGAGAGTGGTCCACGTTGCCACGCGGCCGCGGGTGGGCGCGGCGGTGCGTCGCGGCGTCAGCGGTGCCGCTGACGGATTTTCCGAACGATTGGCCTCGTGGAACTCGACTTGCGAAGGTTCCGGTTTCTTGCGGGGCATGGCGTGTGCTTCCGGGACGTGGCGTTGGTTGGCTGGTGCTGATGTCACAGTATTGCTTCGTGGCGCGTTTGTCGCATGCTGTAAGAACGTCAAGTACGCGTCCGGGACGGCATCGGGCCCGCGGCGCGGCCGCTGAAGGATCCACTCCGCTCCGGTCGTCCAGATTGTGAAGGTGTACGTACAACCCGAGAAACGCCCCGCCTTCGAATGAAGTGGGGCGTTTCCCTGCGTAGGTCGGTTCTCTATCTCACCAGGCGCAGTGACGGGGAGACAGGTGCCGTCGTCTGAGCACCGCCCCTCAGCGGCGTCGGAGTAAGCCCGAACACATGCTTATTCATTTCCTCTGCGGTGATGTGTAGAGCATCCGCTATCTGCGTGTGCGAGACGCCTTCCGCCCGCAGCGCCGCAAACACCTTGGTCATGAGTTGGGAAGACTCCCGCTTGATCCCCCCCGGCTCTTCTCGGCGATACCCCATCCGGGACAGGTTCGTCGACAATGCTCGGTAGCCCCACTCCGTCACCAGGTTGAGCTCGTGGAGACGGTAGGTCAGCGCCATGGCCGAGACCTTCCAGACGGATTTTGCCGCTAGAACCCGGTCGACAGTGGCGTTGTTGAGTCGCTTGGCGAGCACCGCTGTGGCCGGCATAAGGAGGGCCGACGCGAACTGCTGAGCCTGCTGCTCGGCCTCCCTGCCATGCGGGATCTCGTGCTGGGGATGCAAAACTAGGTGCGCCAGCTCGTGCGCGCCGTCGAAGCGGCCTCGCTCACCTGATTTCCTCGTGTTGAGGATCACGTACGGTGTGCCCTTCCAGTAAAAGGAAAAGGCGTCGACTTCCAGGCATTCCTCGGCCAGGGAGAACACGCGAACACCGTGCATCTCAAGGAGATGCACCATGTTGCCGATCGGAGCGACACCGAGGTTCCACAGTGCGCGCACCCGCTCGGCGGCCCACTCCGGATCTCGTCCTGGCAAGCTGGGGACGTCCGGGGCGGGCAGGCGAAACCGCTCTTCCATCCACTCGTTGACCATGATGGCCATGCGGGCTGCGGCGAGGGCGGTGTCGCGCTGACCAGCCGTGAGCTTACTCGGCGCCCGGAAGCTTACCGCTTCCAGCGGGATTTCTTCGATCTCTTCGGCCGTCAAGAATGCGACTGGCATCTCTAGTGCCCTGGCCAGAGTCTCAAGAGCGGCAGTAGTGAGTTGTTCTCTTCCGTTCTCGTAGTCGGACAGGGTGCGGGTGCTGATGCCGCTGACCTGCTCAAGCTTGACCAGGGTCATCCCCCGGCGCTTGCGGGCCAGTTTCAGCCTTGATGGTGTGAATGAGTGCTTGTTCATGGTGCGCCTTGCACCCTACCGGGCGTCAGCGGCGCTCTACGGCCACGTCGAAGCTCTGGCCGTCGTCGTCGCCGGACTGGTCTGCGCTGGTCGGCACGTTCTCGAGGAGATACGGCGGTATGAGGATCCGTTCCCGCCAGCGGTCCACGTAACCGTTCCTCGTCATCGAGGCCGGGAGGGACAGCTCTACCGCGATGCTGTCCAGCCCGACGTAGTACAGCAGGATCCAGGTCGCCCGGGGCGCCTTCTTGGTCGCAGCGCGCAGCTTGCGCCCGATCTCAGCATTGACCACGAACAACGCCAGTTGCTCGTTGTCCTCTACTACCTTGTGGTAGGTCGTGCCCTTGGCGTACCTGGTGGTTGGCGCTTCCCCGGTCTCGCTGCCCGTCTGCCGGTCGCCGGTGGTAGCGACGATCGCGAACTCGCCACCCGGGTGGATCGTCACTGGCAGCCCGCTCGGGTTGTCGTACGTCCACTCGTGGCGGCTCATGCGGATGCGGAAGTGCTCATTGGTGCGCCCCCACCTCGCCATTCCTGGCATCACGAGCGGCGCCGCCTCAGACCATGATTTTGCTTCACCCTGGCCGGCCTCGAGACTGGCGTGGATGTCGTCGGCCGTCAGCCCCAGTTGGCCAAGCCGGTTCACTGCTGCTTGTTCTTTGAAGACAACCTGTTGCACAGGCACCTCTCACGTCTCGGCTTCGCGAAATCCTCCCTCATTCGAGGTGGAAAAACAAGAAGATCCCGCGAGTGTCGTGGGCCAGATATAGAGCGGGTTATTGATCATGCAACGCAATGAAGCCCTGGCCTCTCTCATGAGGGGTCGTGCTCTCCGTCACGTGCAAGACGATCGGCCTGCGTGCCGTAACTGAGCCGCACCGTTGCTGCGCTCTTCTCGACGCTCCCCCGCACGTCCTCGATCAACGCGCCGCTGAGCGAAGCCGCTGAGGTAGATTGCTGCCGCGATCGAATCTGCATGTATCGCGCGAGGGGGCCCCAGTCGGGTCACTGACCGGTTGGGGGCCTCCTGCTTGTGCCCGGCTCCCGAGGGACTATGGCGGCAACACACCCGGGAGCCAGGCTGTCTAGGGCGATGTCACTGATCTCATGCCTTGCAGCTCGACCACCTGGGGCGTGGCCAGCGCGAAGCGGTGGTGCTGGTAGTCAGCGACGAACACGTTGCGCGTAGTCGACACGAGAGTGCGAAGGACACCGGGGCGGTACAGGTGGGCCAGAACCCCGGCCGGTCTGACTCCTGCCACGGTGCAGAGGCTGACCCCTGGAGCCATTCCTCCATCGCCTTGGGGATGCAGTCCCAGCACGTCGGCGGCGCGTGGGTGCGTCCGGTCTTCAGGCCGGTGCGTTCGAAAGCGGTCTCCGGTAGCAGCCAAGGGACAAGGTCAGTTCGAGTGTCGGTCGCAGGACGGGCGCATACCTGGCACAGCAGCTTGTCCATGCATAGCCACTGCCGATGCACATGCAACGTCCGTATGCGTTCTGGGCCGCGACGGGCCGGGTTGTGGCGTAGCTCGCGGATTCTGGCGCGCAGGATGCCGCGTTCCCAAGCCTTCGCCGATGGGGCTTTGACCCAGTCGCTGGGCTTGGAGTCCTGGTAAGCCAGGCGCAGCTTGCCCGCGTACGGCTCGAACCCGATTGGATCGGTCACCAGTTCGTTGGAGTAGGCGATCACGTAGGGGATGACGGTGTAACCCGGCTTCGGACCAGGTAGCCGTGAATCGGGTGATTCGTATGCAGCAGGAGTTCGCGAGGCCGTGCGTTGCATACGCTCACAGTAATAGGGGCTGTTCCAATCGGTATAGAGATTGTTCTATATCATACAAAGGCATGTAGTCGCTGATGGAAGCATGTACTGGCACATCTAGCGTTCGGGCGTGCTCAATCCTCGCGGGCCCGTGCCGCTCTACCGTCAGCTCGCCGACGTGCTGCGCAAGCAGATCGACGAAGGTGAGCTGCAGCCAGGCGCGCTCATGCCGTCCGAGGCCGATCTGATGTCGGAGTTTGGCGTTGCGCGGATCACCGCCAGGAACGCGATTCGGGAGCTGCGCGCGGCAGGCGTCATCTACACGATCAGGGGTGAAGGCTCGTTTGTCGGCCCGGAGAAGGCGCCGCGTGAGGTGCGCTCAGGCTGGGTGTTCCAGACGATCTCCAACGACCTGGCGGCGAAAGTCGAGGCCGGCGACTTCGAGCACGACATGCCGCTGCCGTCCGAGACCCAGCTTGCCCAGCAGTACGACGTCGCCAAGGGCACGGTACGGCGGGCACTGGCTCTGCTGCGAGAGCGCGGCATTGTCTACACCGTCGCAGGGCGTGGCACGTACCCCCGAACTCCTTCTCAATAGGTCTACTCCCGTGCATGATCGCGGTACCGTGGGTGCGTGATCGACCCTCGTGAGGACAGCGCGAGCGCGGACACTCCGGGCCGGCGCGTCGCTGCGGCGGTCAGCGACGGTATCAAGACGCAGCGATGGAAGCCGGGCGAACAGTTGCCGACTGAGCCCGAGATGCAAGCTGAGTACGGCGTCGGCCGGTCTGCTGTGCGCTCCGCGCTGCGACAGCTTCGTGAGCAGGGCACGGTCGTGACAGTGCCCTGCGTCGGCACGTTCGTCGCCGACCGGCGTGCCAAGGCGAAGCCACCGATGCCCGCCTCGCAGCGGCTCGTTGCCGACATCCGCGAGCAGATCACGTCCGGCCGCTTGAAGCCGGGAGATCAGCTCCCGCGCGAAAGTGAGCTGATCGACACCTACGGGGTGTCGTCCGCGCTCATCCGCTCAAGTCTTCGGACCCTGCGCGAGGAAGGGCTGATCTACTCGCGCGGCCGCGAGGGGCGGTTCGTCGGCCCCAGGAGCGCGCCGCGCCGGCGGCCGCCCACGCTGACGGAGAGGGTGGCGGCCGCGGTGGCCGAGCGCATTCAGGCGGGGGAGTTCGGGCCGGACGAGATGCTGCCGTCCGAAGCGGAGCTGGAGCGGCAGTACGCGGTGTCGAAGCTGACAGTGCGGGCCGCAGCGGCACTGCTGCGCGAGCAAGGCTGGGCCTACACCGTGCCTCACCGCGGCACGTTCGTAGCCCCACGGGATAGGTGGCCGCAGCCGACGTCCACGGCACGCGCATGAGGAAAGATCACGTGTCGGACATTGTCGCCCTCCAGCCTGATCAAGGCCGGGAGAATCCCGGCATGGCCGACACGTCAGTGCCCGAGCGGATCAGCCCCCCGATCCGGTTACTGCAACTCGGGCAGACCCTGCAAGGGTTACGCGAGCAAGCCGGACTGACCGGTCAGCAGGTCGCCGAACGGACCGGCATCACCTCCTCGGCGTTGTCGCGGCTGGAACGCGGCCAGAACCGGTACGCCACCGCGGGTGACGTGCACACGCTGCTCAACCTGTACGGCGCGGAGCCGGACAGGCGGCAGGAGTGCCTTCGCCTAGTGACCACCGCCCGCATTACTCCGTACTGGGCCGAGCATCGGCGCGGCTTGGGCGGCCTCGTCGAGTACGTCGCGTACGAGACCGAAGCCGAGCTAATCCGCTACTGGCACCCGGTGCTCGTCCCCGGTCTTCTGCAGACAGAAGAGTACGCGTGGGCCGTTCTCACTGCGCTCCGCTTCGACGACGACCCGTCGGTGGTGGCCCTCAAGGTCCGTGCCCGGCTCGCCCGGCAGTGGATCACCCGCTGCCCTACACCGGCACAGGTGCATGCGATCGTTGCCGAAGGAGCGCTGCGGCAGCCGATCGGTGGCCCCGAAGTGCTGCGCGGCCAGCTCGACCGGCTCGCTCAGGAGGCGTTGATGCCGCACATCACTGTGCAGGTCCTGCCGAATTCCGTCGGCGCCCATCCGGGCATGTCCGGTGGGTTCGTGCTGCTCAGCCTCCCGAGTATGGGGGATGCACTGTTCGTAGAGTCGGGTGGTGGCGGCATAATCGACCGCGACGAGCAGCGGGTGGAGGACAGTGGGCGGGTGTTCGGACGTCTGAGCGATATGGCGCTGTCGCCCGACGAATCCGCCCAGCTCATTTCGGACATCGCAAGGAGCTGATAGTGCTGATGGAGATCTGGGTGACGGCGTCCGAGTCGGGCGGCTGCGTCGAGGTAGCCCGCGCCGCTGACGGCGGTGTGCGGGTCCGCAACAGCCGCGACCGTGAGGGGCCAGTCCTAGTTTTCACGTCGGCGGAGTGGCGGGACTTCGTCAACGGTGTCCGCCGGCGGCGAGTGTTCGACCTGCCGGAGTGGCACGTCAGCGGTGTAGAGGCGTGACGCTGTCGTAGCCGCGTAGGTACGCCTGCTCGAGTCGCGGCCGGGGGACTGGCCGCCAGACAGCGTAGGCAGAGCCCGCTGCGGCGAGCGTCATCATTGCGGCCACGATCAGTGACAGCATCGGGCGGTTTGTGTCAGCGAAATTGACCAGAAATAGGACAATTCCGGCGGCGTGGATGACCGCTACCGTCAAGACGCGGCCCTTTCGATCCATCGCACCCCCCTCTGAGTTCGGCGGCCGAATTCCGGTTCGACGCCAACGATATACGCGCTCGGGATTCTCGCGATATGCCATGAACCTCGGGTGATGCGAGATCGTTACGGCTTGATCCCTTGCGGGTTGTCCGACACATGGCATGTCATAGTCCGGCCAAACCGAAACTCTAGACATGCCATGACAAAAACCTTTACACATATCACTCCTGGCTCGCGGCAGGCGTTTGCCCGGTAGTCAACATATTCCCGCTAGACACAAGGAGTGATCATGACGTTCCACCCCCACCCCCGGAAGATCGGGCTCATATGCGCAGCGGCGATCCTCGCGGTGAGCAGCCACACCGCGGGCGCGTCCGCCCAGGACGACCCCAACCCGACGCCGACCACCTCCGAAGCGGCCCAGGTCAGCGACAGCACCCACACCCCCAAGCCGACTGCTTCCAGCGACCCCGCATCTCCGCAGGGCGACCACGGCGGCTGGTGACCAGCAACGCGGTGACGACCATGCTCCCCAGACGATCGCTCGCAGACGCGGCCACCGTCATCGTCGGCCTCATCGCGTCGGTGGCGATCCTGCTGACCACGACGGCACCGCTCACCGGCGTTACTGTGCTGCTCGTACTCGTGTGGCTCGGTATCCCCATCCACGCCGGAACACGATTGCTCGCGGCAGTCTTGTATGCCCGAGCTGAGCGGTCTGCGTATCGTCTGGGGGCTGATCACGCCCGCTACAGAATGCATGTCGCCTTCAACATGGAAGAACGACAAGACGTAGGACGAAGATCGTGAACCTACTTAGGATGAGCAGACTGGACGAGCGCGTCTACCGGCAGCTTGCGGAGCACGGCGAAACCCCCATTGTGCTCCTCCAGCGACGCTTGGAACTCGGCGAGGAAGTCGTCGAAGCGGTCGAGCGGCTGCGGGCCCTCGGCTATGTCGTCGGGAACCCGCCCGACGCGCGCCGGCCCGATCAGATCTTCCAGGGACATATCCGCGCCCACGAGGCGGAGCTGTTCGCGACCCGCGCCCGCGTCGGCGAACTCCAGGAACTCTACGACCGCGCCTCCAGGCCGGCCGCCCGCGGCCCGGTCGCGCTGCTGACGTCGCGCACGCAGCTAAAGGAGGCGATGGACGACCTGGAGCTCAACGCCGAGCGGGAGCTGATGAAGTTCATCACCGCGCCGTACAGCCGACTGGGGGAAGTCCACGCTCCCGATGATCGGGCACGGCGCGACAGTGCTGGAACGCTCCGAATCCCCCGGCGGCGGGTCATCATCGAGCAGACTGTTGTGGACGACGACAAGGCGTTGGACGGCATCCGCAATGCGCTGCTGCTGCCGAACAGCGAGAGCCGGATCGCGGTCAATCTGCCGTACAAGCTGATCATCGCGGACGGGGAACGGGCGCTCGTGCCAGCCTACCCGCGTGACCATCCGGACAAGCTGTCCACACACCTCATCCAGGGCGGCAACGAGATCATCGCCCACACCATGGTGTTCGAGCAGTGCTGGGCGATGGCCACGCCCCTCAGCGCGGATTCCAGCCGCTTCAGCACCGAACTCAGTGCGGAAGACCGGCAGATCCTGCAACTGCTGATCGGCGGCGCGACCAACGAGTCGATCGCGCGGCTGCTGGACGTTCATGTCCGCACGGTGGGGCGACGGTTGACCGAACTGCGTGAGCGGGCCGGCGTGACGTCTCGAGCGGCCCTGATTTCGCATGCGGCGCGAGAGTGGATGCTCTGACCACCCCACGGGAGCGGGTGGTCAGCGGGCGCGCAGCATATCGATCTGCTGCTTGGTCGACTTCAGCAGCAAGTCCATCTGCTGGAGAAGGAACGTCTTCATTCGCTCCCGCTCGTCGTCGGTGGCGCCGGGCAGAGCACGAATCTCTTGCAGCCGCTCCTGGAGCTCGCGCTGCACCGTCTCCGGCGTCAGAGACAGGTCGAGGCCGGCCAGCCCGTCTTCTTGGCTGCGCTTGGCGATGATGTCGCGCAGTAGCTCGGCGGCCTCGGGCGCGCCGTCCTCGGCCAGCTCGTCGCTGGTGGCGCCGACGACGTAGGCCATCCAGGCGAGGTCGATGTCGGAGATGGTCTCGACCTTGCCGCCCTCGATGCGGCCCCACTTCATGTCGCTGATTGTGTATGGGGCGACGTCGTTGAATCGGCGGACGGCGGCTCGGACGGACAGCTCGCGCTGGAGCGTGTCGGTTCGCTTGCGTCGCCGGATGATGACGGCGACGCCGGGGGCAATGCTGGGCACAGGGGGCCCCTTCGGCGTTGTGGCGTTGGCGTTGTGGCGTGGCGTTGCAACAGTATCAACATGCATGTCGCGTCGCCCAGAGTGCGCGAAAAGTCGATCACGATACGCGACAGCGATGTCACGCGAAGGATAAGTTACAACTGTTGCAACTTAGATAGACATATGCATCAGCGAGCGATATTGTCGTCGTGTCGCGAGATGTACCGACAAGATCATTTAGTCGCGTGAACGCACCATCACCAGCACGAACGGAGCTCAATGCCTGTCTTCGATGAAGTCGTCTGGACAAAGCCAGCGCCACGCCACGGCGCCCCAGACCTCTCACGCATCGCCGATCAGCTCCGTGCCAAACCGGGTGAGATAGCGATCATCGCGGAGTTTCCCGCCGAGATCGCCAGCGGCAGCGCGGAGGCTGCACGCCTCCGCAACGCCGTCAACAACGGTCGATTGGGGTTCGACGACCTCTCGGGACCATTTCGCGCCAGCACCCGAACCGTCACCGAACACGACGGGAGCAAGTGCGTCCGCGTCTTCGCTGTCTTTGCCAACGCCAATCCCGTTAGCGGTACCGCTGACGAAAAGGAGAACCGTTGACTGTCATCACCTTCACCCGTGAGCAGCGCATCGCCCACCTGGCCATGGACGCCGCCGAACACCGGCTCTGCGGCATCGGAGTCCTCTCTCGCCACCGGCTGATTCAAGCGCTGATCGACGACACCGCCGAAGCCGACCGGCTCATCAACTCGGTCACCGAGCAGATCGAGAACAACCCCGTCTATCTAGTCACGATCGCCATCCTGGACAACCCGGTCGCCCTGGCTGCCGCCAGCGCCACCGACCTGGCCGACAAGCTGACCACCTTCCTGGCCCTGTACAAAGAGCTGCCGTGCAAGGTCGAAATCGACCTGGAGCAGGGCGACGGCCACGTCTACCCGCAGACGGGCGGCACCATCGCCATCTCCGTTCGTGAGATCGCGCCCACCTACACCGTCACCTGGATGACGAAGTGGGGGCAGCGGACCCGGCTGGACATCACCCGCAGCCTCTTCGACCGGAGGCTCGGCAAGAACCTCGGGCACCGGGCCGCACTCCCGTCCGGCGACGACCACCGGGTATGGGACATCGCCGTCCACGACAAGCACAACAGCGACGTCACCAACACGTTCGAGGTTCTCACCGGTGTCCGCAAGCCGGCCGACCGGGTGCCCTTCGCCGAAGCCCACATCGCGCTCGGCAGCGACACCGAGACGGTCATCCGCCACCTCGACGGCCTCGTCCAGCGGCACCCGCACCTGTGGGAGAGCTCGGCGCACGGCCTCTACCGCGTCTACCGGTACAAGGCCGCCGGCTACAGCGGCAGCATGATCGAGATCTGGAGCCAAGACCGCGGGCTGGTTGCGCTGTTCATCTCGCCGCTGGCGAAGGCGGTCCACCGCATCAACTGCATCGCGCTCAGCCTGCCGCTAACCACCACGCCGGACGCGGTCGATCGCCTGATCCGCGTTGCGCGGGGCTTCGCCGACTCCCCGCGCCGCGTCCTCCGCGAGTGGGCCGCCGGAGAGGTGACCGCGTGAAGCGGCTGTTCCCGTTCCCGGTCGACGATGAGATAGCAGGCATGCTCCGCGCGATCTCTGCGGACCACCCGAGCGACCCGGTGTTCCGGACGCGGCACCGGCCGCCGTGGCGCGACCCCGCCAACCCGGCTGAGCAGGCCATGACCCCCTTCGATGAGTGGCTCTACCACCGCGAGCAGAAAGACCTGAACTGATGCAGGGAGAGATCAAGAAGGGCGACCGGCTGAAGGTCACCATCCTCGACTGCTACGCCGAGGCGGTTTCCACGACGTCGCGCGGCAGATTCCTTCACCTGGGCTTCTGGGATCAGGACGGCCGCCTGAACGTGGGCCCGCTCCCTCTGTCGTCCGACCACCTCAAGATCGAGGCTCTGACTCCGCACACCTGGCCGCCCTGCAGGGGCGATGTGTGGGAGGACGGGCACGGCGTGAAGTGGTTCGGCGTCTGTCCCATAGACGAGAACAAGGTGACCCTGTTCAGCGTCCGAGGCAGCTATCCCGCTAGCGGAGTCGACGAGCTGCTCCTGACAAATGGCCCGTGGCGGCTGGTCTACCGCGACGAAGCTGAACCGCCGTTCTGATGACCACACTCACGACACCCACCGGCTGTTTCATCGGCCGGTGGGTCTCCGGAAGCCCCGAGTGGCACGCAGCGCGTCGGCACCGCATCGGCGGATCCGACGTCGCTGCGATAGTCGGCCTATCGAAGTGGCAGTCCAAGTACAGCCTGTGGTGCGAGAAGGCCGGGCTCATCGAGCCCGACCCGCAGACCGGCGACCAGACCCGCGGCCACATCCTGGAGCCCAGCGTGGCCAACTGGTTCGCGTACGAGCACCCGGAGTACGAGGTCGTCGAGGCCGGGACGTACGTGCACGTCGACCCGGACCGGGATTGGCAGCTCTGCAACCCTGACCGGTTGCTCGTCCAGGACGGGCGTGTGGTCTGCGGGCTGGAGCTCAAGACCGACGCCGACGGCCGCGAGTGGGGTTCCTCGGGCACCGCAGAGATCCCGTTCTACTACCTCACTCAGGTCCGCTGGTATATGGACGTGCTCGGCCTGCCCGAGTGGCGAGTCGCCGTGCTCATCGGCCGCGGCCTGGAGTTCCGCGAGTACATCATCCTCCCCGACGAGGCCGACGCCGAGTGGATGCGCAGGCAGGCCGAGGAATTTCAACTGTCGATCGCGTGGGACGAGATGCCGCCTGTGGACGGCCACAAGGCGACCGTCAAGGCCCTCCACAAGCGGCACCCGCTCATCGAGCCGAACACCATCTACGACATCTCCGACGAACAGGCCGCTCGATGGTTCCCCGTCCTCGCGAAGGAGAAGCAAGCAGCCGCCGCAGCGTCAGCGGCCAAGAAGGACGCGATGCAGGTCCGTGCCGAGCTGCTGGAGGCGATGGGCACCACCGCCCACGCCCGCTACGGCCGGATGAAGGTCGCACGCCGCCAGTCCAAGCAGGGCGGCGCCCCGCACCTGGTCGTCGAAACCGACCTTCCCACGTTTCCCGAGCTGCAAGGAGCCGCAGCATGACGTCAACTACCCCCAACCTGCCCGCCATCGCGACCTGGCCGGTTCCCGACCGCGTCCGCTACTCCGAGGAACTGGCCAAGGCGGGACTTCTGCCGGACGCCTACCGGCGCCAGCCGTCGAACGTCCTGTACGCGATCGAGTGGGGCATCGCGCTCAACATCGAGCCGATGGTCGCCATCGTCGAGGTCCATGTCATCAAGGGCAAGCCGACCGCATCGGCGGGCCTGATGTCGGCACTGGTGCGCCGTGCCGGTCACAAGCTGCGCACGTGGGTGGACCACGACGAGCAGGGCAACCCCGTCAAGGCCGTCACCACAATCATCCGTGCCGACGACTCCGACTTCGAGTTCCGCTCCGAATGGACCATGCAGCGGGCTGCCCGGGCCGGGCTGGTCAAGCAGAACGAGAACTACGGCAAGTACACCGAGCAGATGCTGAAGGCGCGCAGCGTGGGCGAGTGCGCCCGGGACGCGTGCAAGGAAGCGCTGCTCGGCTTCACGTACGTGCCCGAGGAGCTCGGCGCGCAGATGAACGAGGACGGCTCGTACGTCGTCACCGGCGCCACGGTGCAGGCGGGCGCGTCAGTCCGGGAGGCCGCCGCGGCTGCCCAGGAGGCGGCCGGCGTGGTCATGGCCAACAGCAAGAAGCTGAAGGACCTGGCCGACCTGATGGACGCCAAGGGCGTGAAGGACAAGCTCGGCTACATCAGGGAAATGTTCCCCGACCACGAGTTCAACTCGGCCCACGACCTCACCGCCGCGCAGGCTGACCAGGTGATCAATGCCCTCAACCGGGGCGTGAACCTGCCCGCCCAGCAGGACGCCCCCGACGAGGCGCAGAACAACAGCGCGCCCGCCAGCGAACCGGCCGCCCCGGCCCCAGCCGGCGAGCAGTCCGCGGCCGTCGACAAGGAGGATCCGGTCGAGGCCGACATCGTCGAGGACGAGCCCGCCGACCCCAAGGACCTGCGCGACCTCGGCATCCTCATGATGGAGCTAGGGATCACCCCGCACACCGGAAGGGGCTCCACGAAGCTGAATGACGAGGCCCGGTTCGCCTGGCTGTCGAAGTTCCTGGGTGTCAAAGTCGAGGGCTCGACGAAGAACCTGACTCGCGACCAGGCGCAGCGTGCCCTCGCCGAGCTGAAGCGGCTCCAGGTCGAACGGGCTAAGCGGCGGTCCGGCCTGTACAAGCTGATCAACGAGTCGTTCAACCGGCTCGGCATCACCAACGCCGAGGACCGCTTCCGTGACATCTCGGACCTGCTCGGCCGGACGGTCATGAAGGCGGACGACCTCGCGTTCGACGAGGTGGAGACGGTGTCCGATCTGCTGGAGCAGGCGCTTGACACCGAGACGCCCCGGCCGACCTGGGACACGATGATCGACGCCGCCAAGAAGGCGAACCAGGCTCAGACGAAGGGCCAGGCGGACCAGGCGGGCCAGGTAGAGCAGCAGAGCGGCGGCTTCTGATGGCCTCCACGGAGATCGCCATCCGCCACGTGGTGACGTTCCGGGAACCGACCTTCTGCGACCGAATCGAGGTACCGCTCGTACGGCCGTTGCCGAAGAACACCCTCGACCCGCGCTACGTGACCTGCTGGGACCACCGGACCGCGGGCGACTGCCGCGAGGCCGAACTGGCCGAGGACATCCACGAGCTTCGGTGGGAGCGGGACCACATGCTTCGCGTAATGCGCTAGGAGCTGGCCGGACACGCGACCCACGCCTGGACCGAGGACAACCAGACCGACGAGGTTGCCGCGTGCAAGCGCACCGGCTGCCGGATGGTCCGCCGCATGGACCTCTACTCCATCGGCGGCCACGCCGTCGTCCAGCGCGCCGAGCGCGGCTACACCCGATAACCCCTGTCCGGGCGTCTGCTGCCAGCGCGAGGACCGGGCGCCCGGACGGTTCCAACTTCTCAACCCCTTCCGCAAGGACTCATTCTTCATGACCAGCGACAACATCAGCCCTGCCGACCCGCTCGGGGTCGAACCGGCAATCACCGACGACACGATCAAGATGCTCACGGAGAAGCGGGACGAACTGCACGTCCGCATGGAGCAGGTGCGCATCGCCGCCGACCAGGAAATCGCCATGCTGAAGGACAGGGCGCGGCAGCTCGACTGGTTGATCCGCGTCGGCGAGCAGCGCCGCGTCCCCGGCCAGTCCGGGCCGGAGCAGATCATGTGCGGCTGCGGCCGCGTAGCGGTCTGGATGACGGGTTTCGGCTACTACCACGAAGTGAACGGCGAGCAGGTCCCGGCCGGTGACGCCTGCAAAGCCGACCCTCGTCCCATCCTCGCCACGCCGGCCCGGCTGGAAGACGCCCCGGCCGCATGAACAGCAAGCTCATGCTGGCCGTGAACGCGGACGGCAGCGCCGACCTGACCGTGATCGACTACAACGCGTGGCCCGGCCCGTACTGGTACGTCGTCGTGGACGACACACCCGCCTGCCCGGACCGGCCGTTGCCGCTGCCGTACGCGATACACCAGTTTCAGCGCTACGCCCAGGAGGCGATCGACGGCAAGACCGGCGAGGTCGTCGAGATAGCCCAGTGCACCGAAGAGGACCTGCGCTGGGCCGGAGTCCCTGTGTCAGGAGGCGACGAATGAGCCGCTACAACGACGACACGGGCCTGTGGGACTGCGGCATCCTCGTCATCGCCGCTGCCTCACCTACGGGGACGGCCAGGACAGTGGCGGCGGCGTTCGCGGCGGCCGATGAGACGATCGACGAGCTCGCCGCCGCGCTGGGCCGCAAGCCGTCGAACGTCCAGCCTCCGAAGGACTGGCTCATGGACTGGAACGACGACGAGGGTCCCACCTTCGACGACGTCCTGGCCACGCCCGAAGCCAGCGAGGCCGTTCAGTGAAGATCCGTCCCATATGGCAGAAGGCATTCGGCCTTGGCCTCGTCGCCGGTCTGGCCGTGTTGTCATTCGTCAACGCGGGCGTGTTCTCGTTCATCACGGCGCTCGTGGCATGGATCATTGGCGCGCTGCTGGGGGTGGTCGTCGGCGCCGAGGGCGGCCGCCGTGACAACGCCAGGCGAATCGAGATGCTGGAGCAGCAGTACGAGCACGCCCTACAGACCGCGCGCACAGCTGTACACGGGCACACCGAGATTGCGGGGCGGCTGTATCGCGCGGAGGAGGACCTGCGCGCGGCACACGCCGATCAGGCGCGACTCCGCGCACAGCTCGACGAGCTCGACCAGCCCGACGAGTTGTCCGAACTGGTCGAACTGGACCAGCCAGCGGCGGAGGCTCAGCCGCAGCCGTGATCGACATGATCAGCAAGGTCGCAGACGTGGTCTGGGACGTCCTGGCCGTGGTCGGCGCCCTGACGGTGCTGGCCGCGGCCGGGGTGTCCTGGTTCGCCTGGTCCTCCCATCGGAAGGACCAGCGCCGCGCCAGGGCCCGCCGCGATGAGCAGGCATGGACGCACACACCGGACGCTGTCCGCGGCCCTGCTGGTCTGCCGCTCTGGCTGGACTTCGTACGCGACCACAACCTGCACAAGATCGATATACCGAAGGATTGGAAATGACGGCCCCCCGTGTCGCAGGCTGCGACATATCTCTGACAAGCACTGGCCTAGCCTTCAACACCGGCTGGTGCGCCACGGCCGGGCGCGGCAGCATCACAACGCTGCCGATCGGCGAGCGCACCACCGCGATACGTGAGGCTGCCGACAAGATCCTGCTCCACCTCGACACCGCCGACCTGGTGCTCGTCGAGAAGTTCGTGCTCGCCCGGGGCAAGGCTGGCGCGGGTGGCGCAGGAGAGCGGGCCCACCTGTACTACCTCGTCGTAGATGCGCTGATCCACCGGATTGGCATCCCGGTGGTGGAGGTTCCGCAGTCCACGCTGAAGATGTACGCGACTGGGCGTGGCAACGCCCCAAAAGATGAGGTGAAGGACGCGGTGGCACGGCGTCTGCCCATTTTCGTGACCAGGGGCGTCAGCGACATGTGCGACGCAGCCATGCTGGCGGCGATGGGCGCCGACCACCTCGGCCACCCGCTCGCCACCATGCCGGCGGCGCATCGCAAGGCTCTGGACACAGTGACCTGGCCGGGGGCCGTGGCAGCATGACGCCCCTATTGGCCCTGCGTGCCGTCTTGGCAGTGATCGTCGCCTCTTCGTGGCATACCTACCTCGACCACAAGCCGATCGGTGTGATCGTCTTCATCGTCGGCATGATCCTCTTCTTGCTCGTCCCGTACTACCGGCTCATGGGCGTCACCCGCGACGACGATCCCGAGGGCTGATGGACCAGCCCAACCTCGACGACGAGCTCGGCGAACCCGTGGTCGTGGACGGCGAGGTCGTCGGCTACCAACTCCCACTCCCTGAACCCAAGAAACCACCACGTGAACACACCCGCCCAGGCACACGACACAAAGCGTAAGCGGAACCGCAAACGATCTAAGTCGCTAGCGCGACGGACCGCGATCTGGTCCCTCGACGGCGCCACGCTGCTGGCCGTCGTCGAGGGACCGGTCACCCCCGAAGACATGGCCGCCGCGCGGATGCTCGCCCTCCGCGCCACCCAGAGCACGACCTGACCAGCAGGAGGACCCATGTCCGTCACCGCAGCCGACGTCATCGGCGAGGTGCTCGACCGAGGCGGGAGCCCGGCCGATGTGCTGGCCGCGCTCGCCCACGCCGGTATGCCTGTCCTCGAACCACTGGACGAGCTGGAGCCTGGGTGGCTCCCGACCACCCGGTATGGCCTGCAACTGGTGCGGCACGCCGCCCGCCTCACCGCCGAGGGCCAGACCTGCGAGGAGATCGCGGCCGAGCTGAACAAGAGCACGCGATCGGTGCAGCGCTACCTCGCCGCCGCGGTGCACTACGGGCTGCTCTACGCCCAGCGCCGGCAGAGGAGTCGCTGGTGAACGCCGCGGCGCAGCGGCGCGCGATCGCGGAGGCCGTGGCGGAGCTCGCGCGCCGTGTGTACGAGCGGGACCAGCTCCCGCCCGAGGAGCGGTCGGACCCACGCGCGTTCGCCGCAGAAGTCGTCACGGGCATGCACGGCCACGGCTGGCGGCTCACCAACGCCAGACGACGAAGCTCGTGGATCTCCACGCCCATCCGCGACAACACCGCCACCACGGCGCGTGGCGCCGCGATGGCCCGCCAGTTACTCGAGCGCGGCCCCAACAACATCAACGAGGAGGAAGGCACATGATCGACGACAAGGTGCCATTCGACCAGCACGGCAGCCTCGTCCGCGACCCCGGCCGGGTGACCGACGACACCGAAATCCACTGGGACTACCCAAAGCCGTTCGAAGCGCGGCTGCGCCTGGTCAAGACCAAGACCGCCATCGGCTACGGCAAGTACGTCACATGGGGCGAGGTCCACGGGATCCGCCGATTCCCCATGGCGATCGAGGACCTGATGCCGGTCGTGCGCGGCACGCTCATCGACCACGGCGTGGTCGAAGCCTTCTGGATGCCGAAGATGCGGCGCGGCCGGCGCGGCGACGAGTACGGCATCGCCCTGCTGCCCAAGAAGCGGTTCCTGGAGCAGGAAGAACACCCGGAGGAAACCCCCGACGATGATGACGTTTGAGGAGACCGTGATCTACAACGCGGTTGGGCCGTCGCTGGCGAAGACCAGCGACTGGCTGAGGTTCACAGCCCGACGCAACTTCGCCCGGGACGTCCTGGCGGCGCTGAAGGCCAGCAATCTGCTGGTCATTCCCGCGCCCGCGGTGGCCAGAGTGCGCGCCGACGAGCGCGAAAGCGCGATTGCGATCGTCCTCGACGCGCTGGCCACGCCCGGTGCCGAGCTCACCTCCGACGTTCAGACCCTGGTCGACCGTATCCGGGAATGATCACTCGTGACCGCCCCTCAACTGCTCAAGCGAGCCTCCATCCGCCTGCTCGTCCGCGTCGTAGCCGAGGACCAGGGCGGCGGCGTGCTGTTCCGGCCGACCGGGCGCGGCCGCCTCGCGCTTGACGGTGCAGACTACGCCGTCGCACGTGAGACGTTCCGCGTGCCGTCCCAGCATGGCCTACTCGACGTAGAGCACCCAGAGCCCGGCGTGTTGAAGGTGCAGCTCACCCAGGCCGGACACGACTACCTCGACCGATACGAGGCCCGCCGCCCGGCCACGCGGAAGGTGGCGAGCTGATGGGCCGGGGTCACCCCTACGACCCAGGAGACGGGTTCAGGCTCGTTGAGGACAAGGGTGGACCCTACCGGCCGCAGCGTGTGGCTGCGGCGATGGCGAAGGCGACGACCCTGTCTGCGCAGTCACCCGCAAAGCGGAATCCGCGCCTTGCGGAGAGCCGGTCGCGATCGTGCTCGTCCAGCTCACCTCGTACCAGCTCGGCCGCTCCGGCGGCACGGTCGGCGTGCCGTTACCTCGACGAAGGTCAGGCGGCGGCGCGAGGCCGCAACCGAGCAGGCGATGCGCAAGCTGGCCCGCTTCTTCAACGGCAGCATGGAAGATACCCGGGGACCGAGCAGCAGCCGATAACGCTCACCGAGTGGCGGGGCGCATGCGGACTACTCTCTTGGAGAGGGCCCTATCCTGGGGTGATCCTTTCCCAAACATAGGATCTGATTACGTGCGGTCTATCAGACTCATTGAGTTGACGCCGTCGAAGATCGAGTGAAGGCGGCTACGGTAATTGAGGCCCCAAAGTTCTCCATCTTCGGTGACAAACCGATATTCCGGCTTAGTCAACGGGTTCGGCAGCGAGTTATAGGCCGGTTCGAAGTCTTTGTACTGTGCGGTAATTTTTACCGGGATTTCCTCGCCGTTTGCGCGGAAAAACGATCCCTGGCCGATCTCGTGCAATGCGCCCTCGCCAGGCATCGGCTTCACGCGGGTGATGTATACCGAGTGACCAACCATGTCGTTGGGCAACCTGACCTGACCGGAGCATTCGGTGTCGAGCTGCAGGAAGTGTGGTGTGAGCTTGGCTGTGCCTGTGATCCTGATGGAACCACCGTCGAGAGTAAGCTCCCGCTCGACACGGTAGCTGGCTACTCCCATCGTTGCCATGTTGATCCCGCCATTACGCATGGACGCTCCAGCTCCGCAGCATGTGCTGATAACGGGCGTCGCAACCACGCATGGATGGAAGTTCGGTGGGAGCTCATCGAAATTGAGGTCTACGTCATAGACCCCATTCGTGCGGAGCACCCCGGTCCCTGTGACCGAAAACTCCACATTGTTGATGTTCGCTCTCGCGTGGACATTGATAGGCCAGGGCATTGTGATCTGTTCGCTCAGATCAGCCTTTCCAGCGATAGTCATCATAAGCCTTCTCTTTCATCATTCCCGATAGGGACAACCTGTCAAGTTCCCTAGATATTGCCTCCCACACCCATGAGTCGCATACATGGCACGATCGGTAGACTTATTTCACCTGACGGAGGCAAACTGTTTTGATTACTGGACTTATGGTGCCCTGAGGTCGAGGCCAGGCTCGGTTGGGAAACCGAGTCATTACGTAGCGCGAGAGCGCGGTGCCCCTGATCTGATTACCCATCTTGGCGGTGCTGGGTGTACGGCGGCAGCAGCCACAACGGATACGTGCACGGAGCCGCGACCGTGTGGCCGACCGTGCTTTAACGTGGACGGCCACCAGCGCACCCTGCGCCTCCAAGCCCAGGTGGAGGCGTGATCAAGAACGCGTACCGGCGCCTGGCCCGCCAGTTCCACCCTGACCTGCACCCGGGCGACACCGCGGCGGCCGAGCGATTCAAAGAGGTACTGAGGCGCGTACGACGTGTTGTCCGACCCGCGTCAGCGGGAGACGTACGACCTGAGCGGACGCAGCCGCGGCCCGGATGACATTCGTAAGCGGTACCGCATACGGTGTGGGCTCGACCACTTCCCTCGGTGGGCGGGTCCCCGCTTCATGTTTCTGGAAGGGAAGGGCGGCGCACGTATGCCGTGGTTCAGGGTCGATGACGGATTCCACTCCCACCCCAAGACGCTCGTGTCGCGGCCGGCCGCGCTCGGGTTGTGGGTGGTGGCGGGGTCGTGGTCGTCGGCGAACTTGACCGAGGGGTTCATCCCGGATGCTGTGCTGCCGCGGCTGATGCCCGGCGCGAAGAAGCACGCGAACGAGCTCATCGCCTCAGGGCTGTGGAAGCGCGTGGAACGCGGCCCTGACAGAGGGTTTGCGTTCCATGACTGGTGTGATTACAACCCTTCCGCTGATGAGGTGCGCAGCGACCGCAAACGTGCGCGTGAGCGGATGAGGAACCTGCGTGCGCGACGCAGGCGAGACGAGGATCTAACAGGGGAAATAGAGGGGAGCGCACTGACAGCACCACCGGACGATCATGGAGGTGTTCGCGCGAACAACGAGCGAACGTTCGAGCGAACTTCGGAAGAAGTTCGCAACCCCGTCCCGTCCCATCCCGTCCCGTCCCGTGAGAGCTTCTCTAATCAGTCATCCATCCCGCCGTACCCCCCGCGCGACCAGGACGACCAGATAGACGGACAGGACTTTTCCCATGTAGATGAGATGGTGATACGCGAGCTCGCTCCGCTCGCCGCGCAACCAATCACCGCCGCCCAGGCCGCACAGATCAGGCGCGACATCCTCGCCCGCGCCCGAGGCGCGGTGAAGAACCCCCACCGGTACATCCAGAGAGCGCTCCGAAGCGACCCCCACCAGTACCTGCCCCAACCACCCCGACCCGAGCACCGCGGCGCAGGCCGCATGTGCCCAACCCACCCCTACATGCCCGAACCCTGCCGAGCCTGCGCAGCCGACCGCCTCGCCGCAGACTGACCCAGCACCACCCCGAAACCCGTTACCGACACACCACGCCAGACACCACCTGACCGTCGATGACGGGTTTTCGCATGCGCACTACAACAGGCATCAACGGACACCGCTCAGAACACCACCAAAAGACGTGTCATAGTCCACACGGGCGGTTGAACACCACTAGAGCAGTACGCAGAGACCACAGCAGCACCACAAGCGCTCACAGGCGACCACAGCACACCAACCAGTAGTACCAACACCACCCCCAGAAACAACCCGAGCCGGAAGATGCCGGCGGCGGGCCGGAAAGTCGGTGGCTGTGCGCTTCGGTGCGGCGTGGACCGTTGCTCTGGCTAACTATTAGCGAGCCTAATTGAGTTATCTAACCGTGATATTCATGCAGAGATCGTGAATATTGCCAACAAGTCGATAACTAACACTTGACGCCATGTTGTGCGTATAACAGGCTTCCGATCATGCAAATTCGATCACTGACCAGGGCGGCGGGGGGCGCGCTAGCAAGCGCCTCACTCGCTGCCGCACTGGTCATCGCAGCAGGAAGGGCGGCACCCGACGTGTTCGGGATCGCCGCCATGGCCACCGACCCGCCTACCGCGTGCCCGACGACGGAACCGCAGGTGCAGTGCATCATCGGTCCGCACGGTCCGGCAGGCCCCCAGGGTCCGGCAGGTCCGCAGGGTCCCCAGGGCATCCCCGGTCCGACCGGTCCCCAGGGCTCGCCTGGTCCGGAGGGTTCTCCCGGTCCGCAGGGTCCCAAAGGTGGCCGGGGCCCGCAGGGTCCGAAGGGTGACCCAGGTCCGCAGGGTCCGGCAGGCCCACAGGGTCCCCAAGGTGAGAAGGGTCCCACCGGTCCCGCTGGTTCCCCCGGTCCTGTCGGTCCGACGGGCGCGCAGGGCAACCCCGGCACGCCCGGACGGGACGGCACTAGCAAGGGTGGCACCATTGCCACGCCCACGCCCGGCAAGAGCGCATCCAGCGTCCGCCATAGTCCGTCACCATCGCCGAGCGACAGTCCCGCCGGGGGCAAGCCAGGCGCGGCGATCGACGCCGACAAGGCAGCCGACGACACCCCCGCCGCGTGGTGGCGCGGGCTAGGTGCGGCCGGAGTGCTGCTGCTCCTCGCCGCCACACTGCTGTGGTGGTACGCGAGGCGACGCAAGGCCGAAGACGATGCGACCAATTCCGTTAGCGGTAGCGCTGGCGCAAGCTGAATCCGCCCCCGCCCACCAGGGGCAAGGGACATTCCTATCGAAAGGGCAGCAAGATCATGGCAACCAGGGCCACCGGCAAAACCAGCACCGCCACCCCCGCCGCCGACGCGCCGAACCTCACCCCCACTGAGGTGGTTGAGGACGCGATTGCCGACCTTCAGCGCGCCATCGAAGGGCATACCAGCAACAACCCGTTCGCGCTGGTTTACCGGCTTACTGGCTCGCGGCTGACGATCGCCGAAGTCGTCGCCATCCGCTCAACTGGTGCGACGCTCTACAGCGGTCCGACGCCCGCCGTCTTCGCGGCCAGTACGCCGAAGCCGACCGACGAGGAGCGCGCAGGCTGGTACTACGTGCCCGCCCGCGCCGGAGCCGCCGACCGCATCGCGCGGGGCTGTGGCCTGCTGGGCGTCACCCCGGATCACGTGCTCGCCATGTGGGCACCGGGCGCATCGGACCTGTCCGCACTGGCTAAGGCCAAGGACCCGTTCACGGAGGCCGAAGCCCTGTCCAAGGCAGCGGAGGTCAAGGCCGCCGAGAAGGTCAAAGCCGAGCGCGAGCGCGTGATCAAGAAGTCCGTTACCGACGCTGTCACGCTCGCGAACCTCGACCTCGACACCCTGCCCGCTTGGCGGAAGGCGATCGAAGCGGGGGCAGACGTGGACGCGCTTTCCGAGGCGTGGACTAACGCGAAGTTGACCCCGCCCGCCGACGAGTCGGCCGACCAGCAGTAGCCCCGCTGCGCACCCCTGATCGGGGCAGGGGCCGCCCCCTATCACCAGCCCAACGCCACATTGGGAGAGACATGAACGAGCTACGAGCCGCCGCCATCGATGCCGCCGCCGCCGCCCATGACGCGTCCACCCGCTACCGGGGACACGGCGACGCCTGCCCCGGCTGCACGCTGAACCGCAAGTGCGAACTGTCGGTAGACCTCCAGGAAGCCGCGTACGCCGCCAGCCAGGCGGCCCGCGCCGCACTCCTCACCTACCTACCGGCCGGAACACTCGTGACCTACAAGGGCGCGGCGGCCCACCAGCACGGCGAATGGTGGGTCGCCGACACCGACCGTTCCACCCTGCACGGCGCATACCTCCTGACGCGCCCGCACGGCCAGGTCATCCAGCGCGTCCCCGTGGCTGACCTGGCCCCCGGGGACGAACCCATCCCGGACACTAACGGGATTCTGGCCGCCGTCCGTGAAGCCGTCGCCGAGCTGTGCGGCATCCTGGCAGCCTGCAATCTGCCGCTACCGGTGATCGTGGACGTGGACGGTCTGGGGCGCGTGATCGTCACGTACTCGTCCGCCGTGTATGTGCGGACCATGGCCGCAGCATTGGCGCGTAAGCAGTCCACGACCAGCGAGGCCAACGAACGCGCGTCCTACGCGATCGCCGCGCTCCGGTCCCTGAGCAGCATGCGGACGTTCGCGCGCACCGGGGCGTTGACGCCCATCACCGTGGCGACAGACGCCGCGCGCAGGACGCGCGAGCAGATGCAGAAGCCGACCAAGCGCCCCACGCAGACGTAGCGGCACGACGCCGATGCGAGCCCCGCGCGCCAGCCAGGCGCGCGGGGCTGTCGCGCGTCCAAGATCACCCCCCGGGGGGCCGGTCCTCAGAAGGCTGGCGGACCGAAGTTGGCTTGGTTCGAGCGGAAACGAGTTGATCTTGTACTGTGGTGGGTCGTCTCGGGAGGTGGGTGTGTGGTGGCTGGTCAGGCGTGTGTGGGGCCGTGCAACGAGGGGTCGCGCGAGCGGTGGGCGGCGTTCTTGGAGGCTCGGGAGGCTCATGCGGATGCGGTGGATCGCTGGGTGCGGGAGGGCGGGAATGGGGAGCCGCCTGCGGAGCCGGTGGAGCCTTCGCTGAGTTGGCGGCCGGGGGAGCCGCTTGTGTGTGCCCGGTGTCGGGCGACGACTCGGCGGGCGTTGATCGCGGTGCGTGATTTGGCGGCGGTGCGCGCGGCGGAGGCTGATGGTCTTCGTCCTGCGTCGAGGTGGTCGAGGGTGTCGGGGACGCGGCCGCATGGTAGTCCGTCGCCGGTGGTAGATCTGCTGGACGGCCTGACGGGGGATCTGCTGAGGTTCGAGGCGGCGTATCTGCGTGCGCGGCGCTGGCCTGAGGCTGCGTCGGCTGGTCGTGGTGCGGAGGCGCGCGGCCGGGCGGTTGCGCTGCTGGTGGAGTATCTGCCGGGGGTGCTGGCGCTGCCGGAGTTGACAGAACTGGTCGACGTGGTGCTCTGCTGGGAGCGCCGTCTGCGGGAGGCGCCGGATTGGACGCCGGCGCGGTGCCGGTGTGGTGACCGGAATCTCTGGTGGGACGCGAAGGTGGGGTATTTCGTGTGCTCGGCGTGCGGAAATCACGTGAGCGCGGTGGAGGAGCGGGGCCTGGTCGCCGACGAGGCGGGCGCCTGATCCGCCGCTGCCCTTGGCGGGCACCCGTCTTGGCCTGTACTCCGCGCGCCTTTTGATAAAACGATCATCACTCTGATTATGGTCATCATGTGGCTTCAGAAGAGTTCTACGTCACGGCCGCGCAGGTGCTCCCGACTCTGCTGATCGCCTTGTCGGTGGAGATAGGTTTTATCTTGCAGCGGCTGCTGCGTCGCGGCATCAGGCATCTGGACGCATACGAGGAGACACGCTTCGAGGATGTGATGGGCTCTGTAGCCCGTTGGTTCACGGTCAACCTAGTGCTCGGGTGCGCATTTCTGGTTGGTGAAGTGCTGGCGTTCCTGTCGATCGGATTCCGGTGGTTCAACTCCTGGACTTGCGCGTTGATCGGGCTGTGTGTGTTGACCATGACTGTTGGAGTCGTCGTTGTTCCGCTTGTGAGCGCTGTGCGGGTCTACACCGCAAAGGAATAGTCGGTTCAGGTCCTCCGGGTTGCTGCAGGATGGACCTGGAATCGGGCGTTAGCGGTTCTGCTGACGTTGCGGCTGGCCAGCGTGGTGTGTAACACTTCGTGCGGGCAGGTGATCTATGCCCGTCGCGCGGTTCGACGCTGCGACCTGCGGAAACCCTGACGAAGTGCTGAGAGCGCCTCTAACAAGATCACCTTTCCGCCCATCTCCTGCTATGCGGACACGCGAGATCGCTCACGAGCGTTGACTATGACACGTCGATTCGCGTGATCACGTGTCCGGAATCGCCTAGTAGGTCCACGATCGCGACCATTGCGGGGGTGAGACGTGCACCCAGCGACCGCCCGCCAAGCCGCCGCCCGGCTCGACCGCGAACCGGGCACCATCCGGCAGTGGGCCCGCCGCTACCAAGCGCGTGTCCTCGGCTGGGCCGGCCGGGAGGTCGTCTACGACTACGACGACGTGGCCACGATCGAGGGCTGCATCTGGCGTGGCGATCCCGTCCCCCTGACACCTGAGGCCCGCGACGAGCGCCGCGCGGAGCTCCGCCGCGCCGTCTGAACAGGAAGGCCCCTCGTGAAGATCAACAAGCGAATCGTCGGCGCCGAGCGCGCCCAGCTCGCCGCGGCGATCGGCGAACGGTACGCCGGCGGCGACTCCGTCCGCGAGATCGCCGAGTCCATCGACCGCTCCTACGGGTTCGTCCACCGCCTCCTCGAAGAGGCCGGCGCCGAGCTGCGCCGCCGCGGCCGCAGTCGGCGTGCGACGAAGATGACCGCCCTGGCCGAACCGACCGCGTGACCCCGGACCAGGCCGCAGCCAAGGTGGGGGAAGGGCGGTTTCCGCCGGATGATCGGGGGCCGACGAACACGTTGGATGCCCGCGGTCGGCGAGTGGTCCGTGTGGATCGTCTGCTAGTGGTGGAGCAGGCGATGCGGGCGCGGCGATGCAATCGAGGGGGTACGGATAGGCGGGGTTAGTCTTCGGTCTGCCTGACGGCAGGCCCGTTCTGGGCTGAAAATCGGGGTGGTTGCCCGCCGACGTCGTCT
>NZ_QNFZ01001066.1 GCF_003313395.1 Nonomuraea lactucae
TCGGATCTGTGGTGGAAGACCCCTGTGGCACCTGGGGCCTAGTCCGGCCTGCTCGGAATTCGGCCGCTGGCCAGGCAATACGCGGTCTCACCGGGCGTCACGGGGACGAGCCGACTCCGGTCTACTCGGGCCTGATTCGAGGTGGACTGCATCACCTCCGGCATCACGGGCTGTATCACGGTAGCCCGCTGCAACACGGTTCCTAGCCACCGCGAGCAGCCGTTTAAACGACCTTGCATGCTGTAACGCGCGTCACAGTCGATTTGCAGCTTTATGCAACTGCATCGAACACACTATCGAATGTTTTCCTGTGCTGACTCGCTGATCAGGAATAACGCATGCCGCCTGACCTGTTAATCTCGCCCTGATACGTTAATTTGCAAGACGGTTGTGCAAGACGGTGGACAGGGTGGTCCGGCGCAGCTAATTTGATCCGCATGAGCCGCGCAGCGTTACCCTTCCCCACGCTAGGAGTTTGATCATGGCCCCCAGAGGTCCAAGTATTGACCGTGACCGGCTGCTGGAGCTATTGAGGGACGGTCGATCCTACAGCCAGATAGCAGAGGAGCTGGGAGCGTCCTATAGCGGGGTTGCTCATGCCGTGAAGCGCATGGGGCTGAGCCGTACGCAGCTAGACCACAGTGACGCCATCCCTTGGACAGTCAAGGAAGAACACAAGCGGGCCGCCCCCCTTCAGTACATGCGTGAGCTGTCGCAGATGGCGAAGGGGAAGATGATCAGCGCCCATCGCCAGGCAACCGCCATCCGTTGGGCGCGCGCGCTAGTTGAGGAAGGTTGGGACGTCTCCTATGATCCTAACGAGCCTCCAAGCGACTTCTGCCCGCAAGGCGGCTTCCACCTCATTCCCGCGACCGAGAGGGTGAGTCGCGTTGCCGGGCTGCTGCAAGCAGCATCACAGAAGGTCTCCCAATAGGTCGCTCGCTTAGCTGCCTATTGCGATAGCCAGGGGCATCCCTGGCTATCGTCGTTTTAGCGGCATGTGGACCGTATGTAGACGCTGATAACGTTTTGACGAACCAGAGCTATTTAGGCTATCCATGTCCCTTCCCTGCATGTTTCGGGAGGGGGCACCTACGGCATGGACCTTGAGCGTCACCGTGGAATCTTGGAAGCGATCCTTTGCCGCGCCAAAGACGAAGAGGACGTCGTAAAGCGCCTAAGCAACTACATGGCGCTACTGCACTACTGCTATGAGGAAGCCGAGGAGGTTAGGGGATACTTCACGCTCGTCTTGGAGGAGAAAGGGCTAGATACGCTCCAAATCGCGTCGCTCGTCAACAAGTCGGGCAAGCGGTACGCTAGCACGCGCCTAACGGCGAAGGCGGAGAAGCGCCTAGCGGAGGTGCAGGCCCGTATTGCACGCGGCGACCCCCCAGACTCCTACGCTTACGACCTGTTCACCGACCTTGAGGCTCGCAAGAGCCAGGAAGCTACCAACCCCCTCCTAACGCCGATCCAAGTCCGCCAAGCCAAGCGCACCAGGCGCATGATGAGCGCTGCCCGGTCCCTCTTCAAAGCCGCCAAAGTCGTCGGCCTGGCCCTGCTACCAGCCGTCTTCATCCAAAAGTTTTCGGCCGCCGGTTCAGCGGGAGCCGGGGCAACAGGGGGGGTGACGGCAGGCAGCGCCACAGCCGCAGCCGTGACGACCGGAGGGGTAGTCGCCGCCCCGGCCGGAGCCGGGCTAGCAACCGTAATTCCTATCGCAGCCGGAGCGGCACACTCGGCAGCGCCGATCGTTGGCCCCGTTGCGGGGAAAGTCGCTGCCGGTTGGGTCGCCACCGGCCTGTTTGTAGGGGCATCGGGCGTTGTCGCCTACGAAGCCACGGCCGGTAGGCCGGTAGTGCCAACCGTGGCCCAAACGGTCACCGCGACAGGCGAGCCGCCCAGCGGCGACCCTTCCCGGTTGGCTCAACTAGCCGAAAGCCCGACTCCTACAGCCGTAGCAACGCCGCCTAGCGCCAACGCCGATACACCAACACCGCAGCCTAGAGAGTCTCGGCAGCCGCACCGTTCGACGCCGAGCCCCTCTGCGCCGACAGTCAGCCCCACGCACATTTCCCCGAAGCCGTCGCCCACGGTCGTGCACACCAGCAGCACGCCCACACCCACGCCCACCCCGACAAGCGACTCAACGCCTCCTGGGCAGGTCCCGGAGATCACCCCTACCTCTATGCCCATCAGCCCGCTACCATCGCCCACAGCCTCGCCAGAGCCCACAGCGGCGCCGATCGCAACCCCGTTGCCGGGAACGTCTCAGCCCCCGCCGGCAGTGCCTTCCGGCGTCCCAGAACCGTCACTTACGGTGACGGAGCCCACGGCGGCACCGGTGCGGCCCATGCCTTCGCCGGAAGGCGGAGCGACCGCGGGACACTCGGGCCTGCTGGGCTGGATCGCCGACCTCATCGGCTAAGCGGATCAAGATCAATTGCAGGGGTGCAACAGAAAGCGGCTCGCGCCGTCTTCCCTGGCACTGCGTCACTCCGCTTAGATCGTTCGGGCAAGTTGTTAAGAGTCCCTTGAGGGGGAGCGTTGAAGCTGTACGGACCGGCAAACCCGTTCGCGATCCTCGACATCGCGCGCAGCCAGCACGCCGGGGGCGTGAGCCGGGCCGATATCACCTATCCGGACGGGGTCATGGTCGAGATCCGCTACCGACTGCCGGTAGAGCCCGCCTACCTCCTGGCGAACGCCGACCTGATGCCCATCAACAGCCGCATGATCAACACCGCCACGGAGGAGGAGGCAGACGGAACGTACTGCTACTTCACCTTCTGGTGTCCGGCCAGGGGCCGGGACGATCCCCTGGCCTGCCCCGATACCCCTGCCGGGGTAGGTTCGGAATTCGATTTGTACAAGACGGTAGCTGTCGGCTAGGCTGTGCTCAGCACGGCCGGGGAACACTCCTCTGAGCCTGGTGACGCGGGGGCAGGGGGACTTAGTACCCGGCCCGTGCTCGGCACGACTTGAGAACTCAACAGTGGAAACGCGCAACGACATCACCCCTTACGAAGGGTGGAACGCATGCCCGAGCATCGTTCCGTGTCACAGCTCACCAGCTATGCGAGTTGCGGGGAGTCCTACCGGCTATCAAAGGTCGCGCGGGCACCACAAACCCCCGCAGCATGGTTCGCGCAAGGTGTAGCCGTACACGCAGCGATCGAACGATGGGAACGCACCTACCGCGAGCACAGCCCCGAAACCGCAATAGCGTGGTTCGAGGAAGCTTTCGACCGCGAAGCGGCCAAGATGCTTGAGGTAGAGCCAGACATCAACAACTGGCTATGCCCCGGCCGGACCAAACCAGACGTGGACCTCGCCAACCGAATAGACCGGGGGAGAGTCCAAGTGTCCGGCTACATCGAGCAAGCCCTAGCGTCCAAGCTCCAGGTGTTAGAGCTGCTGCCGGGCGAACCGGCAGCCGAAGTTCCCTTCACAATCGACTTGGACGGGATCACTGTGATCGGGTACATAGACCTGATCATGGTGGACCCGTGGGGCCGCCCCCTGGTGCGAGACATCAAGACCGGCTCCAAACGACCCGTCAGCCCCATGCAGCTAGCCGTATACCGGCATGCTGTGTTCGACCTCACGGGCGATGCGGTCGAGTGGGGCGACTACTACATGGCGAAGGACAACAAGGCCCTAGACCCGATCCCCCTTAGCCCCTACACGCGCGACATGGTGACCACATGGTTTAAGCAGATGGACGCCAGTGAGAAGGCAGGCAACTACCTGCCCAATCCTGGAGACCACTGCAACACCTGTCCCGTCCGCCGGTTCTGCTCTGTCATGGGCATGGACCGGCTTTCCTTTCGCCCATAATATGCAAGACGGTAGTGATCATCTAGTAAGGAGAGCCACTTGGCAGAGGACTACCCGCACGCCCTTGACGTCGAAATCTGGGACGGCCAGGGCCGCAAGGTTGGTCTCTATCACCTCCGGGCACCGAGCGCGGCCGACTTCATCGCCGAGGCGAACGAGGTTGACGGGCAGTTCGCCGAAGCCGTCGCCAGTGTGACCCACACCGTAAGGTCCGCGTTCCTGCTCAAGGCCGAGCTGGGCGCGACGTACGTCTCTCAGAGCAACGGCGCTCCAGCACGGGGAGCCGCCCCCCGGCAGGCTCCCCAGCGCCCACAGAACCGGCCCCAGAGCCGCCAGACGGTACCGGCCTATGACGACGCGCCGGACTGGTCGGACAGCCCGCCCGGCGACGACGAGGGAGTGTTCTGCGACCACGGCGAGATGAAGTATGTGCCCGCCGGAGTCGGGCGCAACAACAAGCCGTATAAGGCGTTCTACGCCTGCCCGCTGGACCGCAACGACCCCAACCGGTGCCGGACCCGTCCGGCCTAACTGAAAGGGCGCCCCGCTGTATACGCTCGCCCGAGCGCGGGTTAAGGCGGGGGAGACGGGCTTGCCGATCTCTAGCCCGTTTAAACGGTTAGAAGCCGAAGGAGTCCAGTTCAGGCGCGGCCAACTCGCGTTGGTCGCGGCTGGGCCGGGCGTCGGCAAGTCGGTGTTTGCCCTCACCCTGGCAGCCGCATCACGAGTCCCGACGCTGTACCTGTCAGCCGACAGCGACGCAGCTATCCAGTACGAGCGGGCCGCCGCCATGCTCACCGGCAGTACCCGCGACGAGATCGCCGAACTAGTCGAGAGCGGGGATACCCGCTATCTCGACTCCAAGCTCAGCGCCTTGCGGAAGCTGCGTTGGTGCTTTGAATCGTCCCCAACGTTGGACGACATCGAGAACCATGTGAAGTGCTGGGCGGCCGTCTACGGGGCGTACCCGGAACTCGTTGTCGTGGACAACGTCTCCGACGTCACCCCAGACAGCGAAGAGGGCGGAACACTCGCTCTCGAATCCATCATGGCGTACTTGGCGGATCTAGCCCGCGCCACCGGCGCGGCCGTCATCGCCCTGCATCACCTCACCGCGGATTACGACGACGGCACCGAGCCGCCGCCGCTGAGCGCCCTCAAGGGCAAGATCTCGAAGAAGCCGAGCCTGGTCCTGAACCTGTTCCGGCCCGCTGACGGAAAGCTCGGCGTCGTCATCGCCAAGAACCGCACCGGCCGCCCCGACGTCGGCCAGCAGTACCGCGTGATTTTGAACGCGGACCTTTCTCGCATGTCCATCACTGACTAACGGAGATACCTCATGCTGTCCCCTTCGCTCCCCGTCAAGGCTGTCCTGATCGAGCACGTCGGCCGCGTGGACGTCAAGCCGGGGACCTTCGTCCCCATTGACGACATCGTGGTCACCTTCACTCACGGCTACAGCAGTGAGGAGTTCGTTCTCCTCGCGAGCCGCATCGTGGGCCTGGTGGTCGAGCCGGAGGCGGAGCAGCCCGCCGAGCAGCAGAAGGCCGCCTAGCGGTGAGCATCTACGTTCCGGCAGACAAGCTGCCCGAGATCACGTTCATCGCCACAAGGGACGGCGACGGCCTGCACTTCGTGGAAGGCAGCCTCACCTACGACGAGTCGCGGCGGGCCTATCACGGGCTCGTGGACGGCACCTGGACCCCCGCCAACGGCTACCGCGAGATCGAGCCGCGCGAGACGTGGGTTCCGACTCACGCAGTCACTCGGCTGATGGGGAAGTACTAACCTGTCGAGCCCCAGCAAGGCCAAAGGCACTCGCTGGGAACGGGAAGTCGCCGACTACCTAGCCCAAGCCATCCCAGGCGTGGACAGGATCGGCTCACGTGACTTCGGGGCCGGGGATCTTGCGGTGCCCTGGCCCATCCCCCACGAGTGCAAGGCCGAACGCAAAATCACGCTCAGCGAGTACGCGAAGCAGCTCAAGGCCATCAAGACTCGTTTAAACGCTCCCGCCGGCGTCGTGGTCGTGAAGGCCCCCCGCAAGCCCGTAAGCGAAGCGTACGTCGTGATGACCCTCGAAGAGTGGCGGCGCATCCTGCCCATCGTGGGCGACCACCTTCTTAACGAACTGCTGAACGATGAGCGCCAATGACCCGATAGAGGCAATCGGCGCAACGATCGGCTTCGTTGCCCTCATCTTCGCCCTGGCCTTGCTCGGCGAATGGCAAGAGCGCCGCGCAAGCCGAAAGGTGAAGCGATGCGGGAAACACCGCCGCAAGGCATAACCGAAGTCCTCACGCACTACGGAGCCGAGTACGTACCCGAGGGGTATCGGTGGGCTCCAATGCGATGCCCCTTCCACGAAGACCGCTCCGCTTCCGCAAGCGTATCCACGGAACGCGGAGCGTTTAAATGCCACGCCTGCGAAGCCAAGGGCGACCCGATCGCCCTTATTCGCTGGAAGGAGACATGCGATTACCCTAGTGCCCTCGAAATCCTCACTGGAATTCTTGGAGACAGCCACCCGGCGGTATCAGCGCGCAATGCGCGGAAGCGCCGCAGAAGAGTATTTGATGAGCCGGGGCCTAGCCCCGGACAGCATTCGATCTTTTCAACTCGGGTACGTCGCAGATTCGATGCCGGGTCATGAGCCCTATGCGGGCCGCCTGGCAATCCCGTACCTGTCTCCCGATCGGGTCACGCTCCAGATCCGCTTCCGCCGAATAGGAGACGGCGACGGAGCTAAATACCTGTCCGTGCCGGGGGATACGCCCCGGCCTTTCAACACCAGAGCGCTAGAACTGGACAGCCCGATCATGTGCGTGTGCGAAGGCGAGATCGACGCCATCACCGCCACGCAGGCCGGTCTACCAGCCATAGCGATCCCCGGCGTGTCCGCCTGGCGCAAAGAGTGGGCGCTAGCCCTCCACCAGTACGACCACGTTTTCGTGCTCGCGGACAACGACGACAAGGGCCAAGGAAAGAAGCTCGGCGAAACCATCGCTAAGCACTCGGACAACGTCCGGATAGTGCCAATGCCCGAAGGGTATGACGTCAACTCGTTTGTTCAAGAGCACGGCGCTGAGCCCCTACTAGCAAAGGTTGGAATCAATGACGAGTGAAGAACTCGCGAACGCCATCAAAACGTCCGTAGACGCTGTCCAGAGCCGAATTCTCGGTGTCGGTAAGGACCAGTACGACTATGGCGATACGCAGACGTTCGAGAAGATGACCATTTCGGAACTGATCGACTGGGCGCTTGAAGAGGCTAACGACCAGATCGCTTACGCGGTCATGCTCCGCATCCGGCTTACCCGCCTCAAGCGGGAACTCAAGAAGGCGTTCACCGTATGATCCTCCACGAATTCCTGCCGCGCGGGCAAAAGGTTCTCATCAACCTCACCAGGAACGCCATGGTGGCCCACGCCATGGAACTGGTGCCGCTAGAGGACCTGCCCGCCGAATACATGCCACTGCTCAACGAAGCCAAGCAGGCTTACCAGAACGGGCAAGACATCGTGTTCAACGCTCTCGTAATGGCCATCCTGTTCCAGCTCGGCATGGACGTGGAGGCAGGCGATTAGGAGACTCCTCATCTACCCCGACGCCCAAATCCCCTACCACAACCCCCGCCAGGTCAAAGCGCTTCACGGCTACATCCACGCGACCAAGCCGGACGACGTCCTGATCATTGGGGATTACATGGACTTCCCCACGCCTAGCCGCTGGTCAAAGGGGACAGCCGAAGAGTTCCGCGGCGACGTCTTCCGAGATGTCGAGACCGGCAAGCGCCTGCTCGGGGACCTCCGGCGCGGCTACGACGGGCCAATCCAGTTCATCGCCGGGAACCACGACACGCGCCCGGCCGAATACCTGGCCAAGTACAGCCCAGCCCTAGCCACGAGCAACGCTTTCGACATCGACGTCTTGTTGGACTTCAACAGCCACGGCGTCGAGCTGGTGGGCGCATTCCACCCCATCGCCCCCGGCTGGATCGCCACGCACGGCCACAAGGGGTTCAGCCTGTCCGCCATCCCCGGCCGGACTGCACTCAACGCGGCAAAGACCATCGGCCGGAGCGTCGTCATGGGGCATGTTCACAAGCTGGCCATGTGCCCCGACACAACCGGCTACCAGGGACGCACAAGCACCCTGTGGGGCGTCGAAGTGGGACACGTCATGGACACCCGGCCGGGCAAGGCCCCGGCCTATCTGCCGCGCGGGGCCGCCAACTGGCAGTCGGGGTTTGCGGTCCTGCACATCGACGGCCGCCGAGTAAGGCCCGAGCTGTACCCCATGCAGCCAGACGGAACGTTCATCGCTGACGGAAAGGTTTGGAACTAAGCGGTGCTGACCGCTGAAGTGATCGACACGGCATCGCGGGTCGGGAAGTACGTGGCCCGCGACTGGCCGATGATCGACGCAGACGACATCACACAGGAAGTGTTGACCGGCGCGTGCAAGCGGCCGGAGCGATACAACGCCATGGACGAAGCCGCGTTGTTCGCGGTGCTCCGGGCCGACGCTCACGCCTACTGCATGAGAGAGCGGGCCGACTACACCACCAGGACAGCCCGCTACCTCTACACCCCAGCCGAAGTCCGGTCACTGCTGGCCGTGCTGTACGAGACGAGCGAACAGGACTGGTCAAAGCCCCCGGCAAAGGACTCCTACGCCGTGGTGCTCGAAACCGGCTCCATCGTCGTGTCGGTGTGGGACCTCAAGGAATGCCTAACGCAGCTCCCCGCCAACTACCGGGCGATCATCGCCCGCAAGCACGAAGCTGCCGGGCTGACCAAGGAAAAGCGCGAAGCGCTCAAGGTGGCCGGTTGGGAGCCACTCACGGCCGCCGAGCGCAAGACGTACCAGCGGGCCGTAGACCGGCTCACGGAGCGGCTGAACAAGCGGATCAACCGGCCGCGAGGCGTCCACGAGAACGCGCCTGGAGCCCGCCGGGCCATGACGAACGCGCACGCCTACGCGGTGACCCACGACGACAGAGAGGGAGGGCGTTGACGTACAAGCTGCCCCATGAGACCTACCGGGTTTACCCCGTTGCCTGCAACCACCGAAACGTGTACGACTCGCGAGAGTCCGCGCGTAGGGCCGTGGGCTACCGCAAGGGCACATGGGAGCGAGACCGCATCCGAGTCTTCCGGGCCGCCACGGCTTGGGAAGACGTCACCCACGAGTTCGTGACAGCGGGCTGATGGACCAGCCGCCCACCCCGAAGGAACTCATGCTCGGCTGCCTGGCCGTGATGCTGGCAAGCGGGATCTTCTGGCTGCTGGTCATCGGTGCCATCCGGGCACTGTACGAGCTGGCCATCATCATCTCAGCGGCTTGACCTGCGACAACTGTTCGGGCCGCACGTGCCGGCGGGGCCGTTTAAACGAAGCCGCGGAGCCCGCCCGGCTGGAATCTCGCACTCAACAGCCGAACCCTTTCGGATGACTATTGCGCTACCGACTTGCATGTCGATAATGTGCAAGTCGGTAGCAAGTGGGTGGCGGGACATCCCGCCACCTGTTTCGTCTCTCTACCAGAAAGGCGCTCAAACGCAGCATGAGGGGTTTCATCGGCGTCGTCGCCGACGAAGTAGACGTCAAGCTTGACCGGGACGGAGACGGCGCGCGCGTGTTGGTGTTCCGGTTCACCTGCCACAACGGGCCTAGCTACTCGTCCACGAGCGTCAACGCCGCCAGGCTGCCGCAGCTCCCCGAGCTGATGCACAAGCTGGAAGTCATCGAGGCGGGCAGTTGAGGAAGGCCAGCCGGAGCATCCCCCTCGGGGTTGTCGGCGCGGTGTCCGCGCTCGTCATGTCCGGCTGCGCCAGTGCCGACGACGTGACGGCCGACTGTGTCATGGCCGCGCCGGACGGGAGCGGCGCGTACCAGATCGTTGACGATCGCTACTGCGACGGCGGGTCGCACGCCTCCTACTTCTGGTACTACGGCGGCACGGCCAGTAACGGCCACGTGCGCGGGGGAACCACCGTCAGGCCCCAAAACGTCAACATCACGAGCCGTTCCGGCAAGTACATCACTCGGGGCGGATTCGGGTTCTCCAAGGGTGGAGGCGGAGGGGGGTGAGGGGCATCGTCACGGGCTCCCGCAACTGGGACAAGCCTGGAACGGTGTGGCTGGCGCTGCAAGCTGCCTACTGGGAAGCTCGGCGGCTCAGGGAGCGATTAGACGTCGCTCGCGGAGACTGCCCCGCAGGGGCCGACGCTCACGCCGGGTTGTGGGTCGCGGCAGCACAGCGGGCCGGGTTGGACGTCGCCGAGCGCGTCTACCGGGCTGACTGGTCGATAGGGCCAGCAGGCGGCCCGATCCGCAACGAAGCGATGGTGAAGGACGGGGCAAGCAAGGTGTTGGCCTTCCATAAGGACAACAGCCGGGGCACCGCGAGCACGATCCGGTTTGCCAGCCGGGCGGGCATCCACGTTGACATCTATACGTAGATCACTACCGCCGATGCTTCGAGTAAAGGCGCTGGTCGGCGCCCAAAACGTCGGAGCAAGACACTAGCGTGATCTATCTGCATTACTTGGCCCGACAGCGACGATAACTGCACAAAGGACACGCCCTTGAACCCCGTCAACGTTGACGAGCTTGCAGCCGAGAAGTCCGAAGTGATCTACGAGTCCGCCACGGCCGGACTCTTCAAGGTCCATTACGGGTGCGGCTGCACTGGGTACCGGGTTCACCTTGACGGACACCCCAAGCCGAGTGAACTGGCCAAGGTGTTCGGCATGATCCCCGACACGCACCACCTGGACGACACCGACGTCATCACAGGCAGCGTGATGCAACATTTCGAGCACGACGGGCAGGACTGCCCCAACCAGGCCCGCGCGGCCTGAGCACTCCTGGCAGGGGACGCGGGCAGCAGGGTTCCCTTGCTAGGCTGAGACTTCCATCGCGTTCCCTTTCTGGGTTGGCTCACTATTGAGCCCGGTTTTTGCTGACACCAAAACCATCACGCGATGGGGGAAGCCCCCGGCTCCGGCCGGGGGCTTTCTGCTTTCGGGGGTGGATCGGTGGCGCGTTTCCGCTGGCTGAGGCAGGGTGGCCCTGTGGCCGGCGGGCCTGTTTAAACGGGCGCCCGCGGTCCGCGCGGACATGGAGGCGAGAGTGCAGACCAGGAAGCCGCTAGAGCTCCGGCAAGGCGACGTCATCCGGCTCAGCCCTCTACGGTTGGATGAGCCCGCCGACGTCCTCACCGGCCACGTGAGCCACGTCCAGGAAGTGTCCGTGGCAGGCCCTGCAGCGCTCGTGACGGTCGAAGAACTGATGTGGCCGATCCTTATCCCCTCGGAGACGGACGTCATCCTCTGGAATGGTGAGTTCGTTTAAACAATCCTGTGCTTCATTGCCGCGCCAGAGGCACAATGGTTGCAACACCCCGAGTGGGCGTTCGGTCGCATCGAGACTGTGACTGCCGTCGGGAGCCTTCGCGTCCCTACTTATGGATTAGTGGTTCTAGACGAACGGATCGAAGCAGCGGTACAGCGCCGTCCCCCGTCACGGCGCGTCGCCACTGGAAGACGGGACCCCTACGAGTCGGAAAGGGCGAGGTGACCTATGACGTCTCGCGCGTCGCAGGTTCGCTAGGTCTAGATCATGTGGGCCGAGCTGGGAGCGCTGCTCTCGGTTGCAGGCCCATGGGGCATAGTCCTCTTCCTGCTGTTCTCCACGATTACCGTCTTGGGATCGCTTGCCCTACTGGGCAAGATCCGTGATCGCGGGTTCCGCAAGATAGAGATCAGTGTCCTCAAGGTGATCACGATCCGAGCGACAGCAGATCCAAACGAAGACAGTGACGTACCGGCTAGCGGCAGGCGGGAGGTGAAGCCGCCGCCAGCGCAGCCGAAGGAGGTCACGTCCGCCGACAGCGCGAAGCGTAGGCGGCGAAGGATAGCCAAATAGACTCGTGGTCGCAGATGAAGCCCCCGCTCAACGGAGCGGGGGCTTCGTGTTTTTCGAGGCTAGTAGCTGGGCTTAGGGCGGCTGCTTAGAGCTTCTAATGCCATTCGTGAAAGGGTTTCGGCTAGCAGTTGTGCAAGACGGTAGTGATCCGCTAAGGTTAATCCCGTCAGCAAAAACCAGCCCTTCTAGCCGAAAGGGAACAGCGATGAACGACCTCTCTAAGACCCGCGAAGCCTGGCTTCACAAGGCTGCCACTATCTTCCGCCCTCGCTTCGAGGAGATCGGTATGCCCCTCCCCGAACAGCTTCACCTGTCGGTCGGATTCGGCCCTGACGGGCACGGCGGCGAGAACGCCGTGATCCGGGGCGTGTGCATCTCCAAGGCCGGTAGCGAGGACGGCGTCAACCACGTCTACATCTCGCCGGAGCTGGGAGACACGGCCGTGGTCCTGTCGGTGCTCCTGCACGAGCTGGTCCACGCGGCCGACGACTGTCAGAGCGGGCACCGTGGGGCCTTCGCCGAAGGCGCTACGCGGCTCGGACTCATGTCCCCGATGACCACGGCAACGCCCAGTATCGAGCTGGCGGCCGAGCTCGTGACCATCGCGGAAACGCTGGGCGACTACCCGCACGGCAAGGTCCTTATCAGCCGGGACCGCCGCCGGAAGCTCGTTGACCCATCCGGCCAGGCCATGCCGCCACAGTCGGAGGGACCGCTTTCCAGCGGGCCTAAGAAGCAGTCCGCCCGGCTCCTCAAGGCCGCATGCAACCAAGTTGATTGCGCGGCGAACGGCTACACGGTTCGGGTTACCGCTAAGTGGCTGGCGCTCGGCGCTCCGATGTGCCCGATGGGACACCCGATGGAGACTGAACCGGTCGCCTAACACGCAACGCGCCCCCCGTACAGGGGGGCGCTATCCCTTAATTACCTGTACGATCCCGTCAAGCCCCAGGAAGGACCCATCCGCCATGCCTATCCGAATCGTTGAGCTGTTCTTGTGTGACTACTGCGCCAAGGAGGACAAAGAGACCGAAGCGCCCCACAAGATCGAAATCAACGGTAAGCGTGCCCTTGCCTGCGACACGCATGCTAAGCCGATCCTGAAGGCCCTAGAGACGTTCGAGGCGGTTGCCGAGCGCATCCCTACCGAGACGGCTCGTCCGGCCCGTAGCGGCCGTACTAGGGCCGCGCGTGGTGGCTCCGGCGCTGCCCCGCAAGGCGACGCACCCACGACCAACGAAGTACGCCAGTGGGCGCAAGCCAACAACATCCCCGTGTCGGCTAAGGCGCGCGTCGCTTCCGACGTCTGGGAGAAGTTCTACGAAGCGTTCCCTGACCGCCGACCGGCGTCCTAACGGCCAAGCCCCCGGACAATTCGGGGGCTTTCCGTTGTCCAATGTGTGCAAGACGGTAGTGGTCGTGTAGCGTTTAGACCGTCAGCAAGACCGCAGCGGACAAGCCGGTTGAAAACCCAAAGGGGGAAAGCATGGAATCGTGCATCGAGTGCTGCAAGCCGCACACCGAGTTGGTGACCTGGCCAAGCCTGCGAGGCAAGGTTTGCCTGGTATGCGAACCGAAGCTCTACGCTGCCGACCTTGAGCCGGAACCGGAATGCATCCGGTCCTACGGTGGGGGCGACTGTCGTGGCCGAGTCACCTACAGGGCCAGCTACGCGCGAACCGGGCTCCAGATCGCCGAGTGCTCGAAGCACCAGGACGAGGCGGCAGAGCGAGACGAGCGGTTGCGCCGGGACTACCCGGACAGCTCCACGCCTCAGGCGCGGTTCGCCCCGAGCTATGCGGGCGAATCGTGGGATGGCGACTACTAGACAGGGAAGGCGGATCGTGGACAAACAAGAGCCGATCGAGCGGGCCGCTCGCGAAGGGATCGAGCCGAAGCGTCATTGATCAGGGAGTCGGCCGAAGGGCTGACCGTCGACGGGATGGACCCTGACGAGTGGCTAGAAGCCATGACGATGGAATGACAGAAGCCCCCGGCTCCGGCCGGGGCTTTGCTGTTGGGCGAGCGTTCGCAGAAGAGAACGGCGTGTCGCTTGACCATCAGACAGTCATGGGCGAGTGCATGTGGGACACTGTGAGGGACTGTTTCGTGATGAAGGCGACCCAACGTGCCCCCAGTTGCACATGGGGATCTGAGCGAGCAGAATTTACGGCGCGCAAAAGGGGAGCGCACAATCCCCAAGCCCTTGATCAGATGTAGGGAGTCAATGGTGACAACTTACGCAGCGTATGTCCTGAACTGAGATAACTACCCGTGGGGGTCGATCTGGGAGCATGGCTCTTGGATCTGGGCCCCAAAGGTGCCTTGCTCGCCTGTTTGGTGGGATTGGTCGCCGTACTGGGAGTCTGTGCAATCTTGTACGTGGCTCGGCGAAGCAATCACCCAGAAGGCCAAGCACGCATCGTATGGTTAGGAATCTCAGTCCAATGGAGCCAAGGGACGCGAGACGACACGTCGCAGCCAGCCATCGAGCAGACTGACGACACTGCGGAGGACGAACCTCCGGCCGTAGATCCGGCCGCCCCCGAAGGGGGTGATGCCGGACCATAAGAGGGCCCCCTCGCACGAGGGGGCCCCTGCATGTCTGCGGTTAGCTCGCCGGCTAACCCGTTAAAACAGTCAGCGGTATCGTGTGATGGTCGTCCGGCTGCGCCGCTTCAACCATATGAACGGCAGCGCGAGCCCACCCGTGAAGATGATCCACATGAAGTCGCCTAACGTCCAGGCGGGTTTCGTCACGGAGCGCCCCGTCATGGTGACCTGTAACGGCTGCTGCTGGGGCATCATGGGCTGCCCATACCCCGGAGGCGGGTACGGCTGGCCATACGGCTGCGGCTGGCCATATTGCTGCGGATGCTGCTGGTAAGGCCCCGGATGCTGTGAGGGATGCATGGGCGGACACTAAGCCTGCCTGATCGTTTGTGCAAGACGGGGGACCGGCATGGGACTGGTCGACCCCAACCGTGTTCAAACGGGCGCCCGCGGGTTCAGCCTCGCGGCGAAGCCGGGCAGCGGTAGTCGGGCGCATGTATGTTCGGGCAGCAGACCACGCCTATGGTGATGAACCTTTCGCCCCGCAGCCAAAAACCCCACTGGACATCAATGCGTCGGGGCAACAGGTCTTCAGCCGTCGCTAGGTATGAGTCGCGGCCAACCGCTCTCGCCACCCCCTCGATGTCGGCGAGGCTCCGTTCTGTCTGGTCCCACATGCCAGCCATCCACTTAACGGCGCTGCCAGTATCGGTGAGGGTTTGTAGGCAGCGCTCGCGGGACTTCAAGAGCCAGTCGCATGTACGCATCGGCGGAAGGGGAGAACGGACGAACTCCCCTGGGTCTGTGGGCGGAAGTGGCGGTTTGCGAAGATATTCCTGTTCGCGTTCTTTGGCCGCGCCGGTCCATGAATAGGCGTGATAATGATGCATGTCTTTCCCCTCAGACGGCGAAGCCCTCGCCTGTGGTACCACAGGCGAGGGCGGGTGGTCGGGCTCTAGCTGACGCGGCTGGTGTCGATGCCAGCGTTGCGCAGCTCCGCACCTGTGAAGCGCAGCGGGGGAGCGCCCGGCATCTTGCTGTCGCCCAGGGCGTAACAGTCGTCAGTACCTGGGATGCGCGCGAGCGTTACGCAGCTTTCCTGGTCCTCTTCCTGCTGGTTGCCGCCGCAGAGCGGATTGAGCGCCAGGCCGGAGATGTCCTTGCCGTACAGGTCGGTTGCCATGAGCGCACCTCCATGTGGTGGGATCGGTCGGCCCCGACGCTAGATACCGCCTCACGAGTCGGTCCATGAAGGTTGACGATGTTGCGTGAGGACGTCACGATCGGCCGAGAAGTCCGCAACAATCCGCACCACGAGACGGAGGAGCCAGCCGTGCGCATAACGTTCGTGGGTAAAGATCCCGAAAGTAACCCGACCGGATCACCGACCATCTACCGCACTGACCGCCAGAGCTGGCTGGTCCAAGGCTGGGAAGTCACCAACGAGGAAGCGCTCTCGCAGATGGACATCCCGGAAGGGGAGACCGTGGTCGAGATCCCAGACAGGATGCTCCAGTTCTTCAAACAGGCAGGCGCATGAACATCTCCGACGACGATTTCGAGGAGCTGCTGACCAGCTTCAACCGCAGCGCCGTCCATCTGGAGATGCGGGACGCCTACGGCACCGCTGTGGAGCTGCCCTACATGGCCAGGTGGGCGGCCGGGGAGCCGGATGACCTGGAATGGCTACAGGGCTGGTGCTCCACCCTTCGCGAGCATGTGAAGGCGGGCAAGACGGTTCGGAGAGCGCGAATCGTGTCGGAACCGCTGAGCGACTATCAGCGCTGGTCATACAGCATCGCTCAGCCGATGGTGGAAGCCGGCGAAGATATCCGGTGGGTGCCCCGTCACCTGGTCTCTTCGATCCCTCTGCCGGGAAACGACTTCTACCTCTTCGACGATCGTTTGGCCGTGTTCCTCCACTACGCTGGGAGTGGCCTGGGAACAGCGAAGGTGACTTCTACAGATCCAGGCGACATAGCGCTCTGCATGAGTGCTTTTGAGGCCGTCTGGAAGTTCGCGATTCCCCACCGTGAGTACACGCCAACTTAGCCCCGCTCGGCAGGCTGCCGAAGCTCTCGGGCAGCGCCTTCGCGAGATCCGGACGGGCGCCAACTTCACCGGCCGCGCCTTGGCAGCAGAAGCGGGCTGGCACTACACCAAGGTCAGCCGCATGGAACACGGGGGCAAGACCCCCACCGAGGAAGAGATCCGGATCTGGTGTCGGATCTGCAACACCGAAGACCAGATCCCGGATCTGATCGCTACCGTCCGGTCGATCCAGTCCATGTACCAGGAGTTCCGGCGCCAGACGCGCGCCGGGATGAAGCGCCTGATGCAGGTCCATGTCCCACTGTACGAACGGACGTCGCTATTTCGGATCTACGAACACAACGTGATCCCTGGCCTGTTCCAGACAGCCGACTACGCCGCCGCGATGCTCTCGTTCTGGATCTCATTCCTCGACACCCCGAACGACTTGGAAGCCTCCGTGACCGCTCGCATGGACCGTCAGCGGGTCATCTACCAGGCGGGCAAGCGCTTCAACGTGCTGATCGAAGAGCAGGCGTTGCGGACTTGGTTCGGCACGGCAGAAGTCCAGGCCGGACAGCTTGACCGACTACTCACCGTCATGTCGTTGCCAACGGTCTCCATCGGCATCATTCCGATGATGATCGAGCGCCCCTGTGTAGCCTCCACCGGATTCTGGGTCTTCGATGACGAGCTGGTGTGCCTGGAGACACCCACCGCAAACATCGAGATCACCCGGCCCACGGAGGTCAACCTGTACCTGAGAATGTTCGGTCAACTGGCGAGCGTTGCTGTCTACGGGAAGACCGCGCGCCGCATCATCACTACGGTTGCGCAAGAGCTGTCCTCAACATAATCGCGCAACATTCCGCAACATCCTGGCCTGCGTTGGGACGTCGTTTCTACGGTCGGATCATGCGCAACCGACAGAGACGAACCGCGAGCCCATTCAGGAATGTCGTAGCCCGACAGTCAGTGACCATCGGTGATCTCACACCGGAAGAGCTTGCCGAGATCGGCCCGGACGCTGCGCCGCCCCCTCCTGAGTCGTGGACTCGGGACGAGTACCGACAGTATTTGCTGCGCCGCGGTGTCGAGAACTGTACGGCTGATCACGCCTTGGGCATTGAGGGCTTTCTCGACCTGGCAGAGTCGCATGGCTTGCTGGAGAAGCGGCCGAACACGATGACCTTGCTCGGCGAAGAGAGCGTGCGATGATTGCTGCCGCGTTCAGCAAGGTCATCCCTCTATTGGAAAACTCCGGTATCCGTACCCAACTGATCAGGTGCGTTCCCGATGAGGCGACGGCCGATGTCTCCGGCCAGGTCGCGCCGCCGCGACTCATGATCTATGCGGACGGCGGCTGGAGAGTGGCCACCATCAGCGTGGCAGTCCGTTCTGGGGCGTACAGGGTGGAGCTGGCCCGCATTGGCCCACACAACGAGGAGCTACCCGACCGCGTCGAAATAGTTCCCGAGCGCCGCCCCGCGCGTGTCGCCACGCTTGTCTCCGCGACTATGGGGTCAGTGTGATCAACCTTGAGGACCTCAGGCACGAATATCGCCGCGAATGGGAGATCCGCGACGACATTGCGTATGGCGCTGCCGCGATCAGGAAGACGCCGATAACGGCGGACATGTACGCCCGCGACATGGTCAACGTCATTCTCGTGCGCGACCCCAGGGACCTTGCCGAACAGCTTGCCATTCAGCGTGCACGATCTAAGCAGTGCGGCAAACGCCTCTAGACGTCCCTGACTAAGGGTTGCTTGTGCAGGTCTTAGTCGGGGATTCCATCCCAACAACCCCACAACTAATCATCCGGAGCACTCTTGAGCGCCACCCCGGCAAGCCGCCCTTCTCGCCTCGAAATCAGCTGGGAGCCCTCGCCGTTCAAGGACACCACGTACGGCATGGTGGGCAATGTTAAGTTGTTCTCTATCAAAGACGAGGGGTATTACAAGAAGCTCCGCCCGCGCGTGCCCGACCATCAGGGCGTCCTCTACCGAGAGCAAGAATTCACCGACCCCGAGGAGGCTAAGAAGTGCGCCGATGAAATCCTAAGGGAATTCATGGTCGACCTCCTGGCGGAGCGGACCCCAGGAAAGCAGTCTTCATAGACAATCCCGGCCAGACAGGCAGACGAGCCCCACCCGAGTGGAATTCCTGCCGCCGTGATCGTGGCTCCCATCCACTCCCGGCCAGTGGCCGGAGTTCCAACCCTCCAGAAACGCGAAAGGCCCCCACGGTCCCGAGAGACCATGGGGGCTTCCTCATGCCTGCACAAACGATCACGGCCGCTTGCAGGCTACTTCTGGGGCGCTACCACGTTGTGGAGCCACGACAGCACGGCCGCCAGCGCGGCCGTGCCGCCTGCAACGGCGAGCTGCCTGAGATCGCTCGAACCCGAGCCCACTACAGCCTCACCAGCCGCCACAACGGCGACGGCCGCGATCGACTGGAGGAAGGTCCGCCAGCCGCGCGAAAGCGCCTCGCGGGTCTTGTCCTGGTTGGCCGACTCGTCGACGTGTACCACGTTTGAACACTCTCCAAATCAGTGATGTTGTGTTGAGCTGGGGGAACTTCAGGCCTGACGCGCCTGGCGCAGTTGGCCGGCGGAGCCGTTTAAACGGCGCTGGCGCCCGGCACGTCGGCCCCGCGGGGACGCCAGGAACTCGAGTCCGAACCGTTTAAACGGTTCGCCGCGGAGCATCAGCGGAACGAGCTGGCCCACGTGCGCGGGCCGACCATGCCGTCAATTGCAATGCCTTCCTGCCGCTGGAAGGCGCGGCAGACGGCTGCTGACTGCGGTCCGTAGACGCCATCGGCCGATAGGCCCCAGTGGTCGGCCTTCATGCGGGCCTGCCACGCCTTCACGTCTGCGCCGCGCATGTACGGGTTGGTGAGCTTGAGGACGCGGCCGGGGTAGCGAGGGCCGTCGCCGGGCTCCGGCTTGCCGGAGACGTCGTAGGCCGGACGGCCGAACGCGTAGACGTTGCTCGCGTTCTTGGACACCCACTTGACCGCCACGGCGTCGCCTTCGGCGTAGCCGTTGCCCAGGTCTCCGCGAGTGTTGCCGCCCACGGTCTTGAACTGGCTGGCTTCTACCTCGGTGACGATCTCCACGTGCGTGCCGCCATTGCGGCCGTAGTAGACGATGTCACCGGCCTTCGGCGAGTTGTGAAGCCGGTTGCGGCGGTCGAACCAGGCAACGCCGTAGAGGCACGAAGCCGTCTTCGGAATGATGTCGTCGGCATCGGCCATCATGGCGCACCACGAGACGAAGGTGTGGCACCACGGGTCATCCTGAGCCCATTCAAGGCCGGGGACAGCCGGAGCGTACTTCTGATGGTTGTTGCCGGTTTCGCGATAGCCGACTTCCGCGAGACCGACCTTGATAACATTCTTGGCCGTAGCCAAATGCGAACCTTTCCCCTTAAGCGGGCCAAAACGTCTTGACGGCGGCGCCGACCGCGAGCACGAGCGAAGCGGGCAGCGCATAGCGCCACTGCTCCAGTGCGCGAATACGGCGCTCGTGATCGTCGTCCGTCTTTCGGCTTTCCTTGAGTTCCTGCGTGAGCGTACGAACCTCACTCACAAGCTCCCGTAGCTCGTCGTACATGTCCTTCATGCTGACGACTACGCCGTTAGGTTCATCAGCCATGTGATCCTTAAGTCACTGAGATAGTACCGGGCGAGAGCAGAAAACTCCCCGACACGACTAGCGATTCTCCGGAACCCCAAAACGTGTTGTACGTCCACATGCGGCCGTCGTTGCCCAGCATCACGGCTCCCGCCTTAGTGACAGTCGAAAGATTCTCGCTGAACACGTAGGCATTAAGGAGCATCCAGCTATAGGGCGTGGCGATGATGGAACCGAACACAGAGCCAGAGGGGAGCGTGCCGCTTGCCGTACGCTCCAGAGAAAACGACATGTAGGCGACGCCTGCCCGGCTATAGGCCATGGCTGTGTCTACCCTTAGGCCCGACTCCCACGTAAAGCCGAGAGGGCTCGCGAAGAAGGTATGGGAATGCACACGCTGGGCGTACGTAAGGTTGGCATCCGACTTCGTGAGGTACGGGGATAGATCCGCGGGTGGCCCGAGCTCAAACTGTCGCGAGTTTTCACGGGCATAGAACTTCTTGGCGGTTGGGTCATAGCCCAACTGTCCTTCGGAGAGCTGGCGGGAGCCGGAGACGCTAACAGCGGGAAGCATCTGCACGCCCGACGACGTGAATTCCCTCATGTCGACCAGGTCTGCGGGAACGACCGTGTCCGAGTTCGCGCGGACTGTGAATGTCGCCAACGGGACTTCGAGGCTATCCCATGTGCGATCGACGGGCGGGGCAACAGCCCCGCCCTTCTTCACGGTCAAGGCGACAGTGTTCGTCTGCCGATCCAGCTTGAGGACAACCCGATCCGTCCGTGAGGACGTGGTCTTGTTTTCCTCGAAGAGGATCACCGCGTTCGCGTCCAGCTCGTAGTGGAAGCCTGCGGCCTTCGCGTGCCCGGCAGTTACCAGGAGTTGAAACGGCTGGCCCGTCGCCTGCACCTTAAGGGCCTGGTCCCACGGGCCGGGCGCTTCGACGCCGTTGTCTTGCCAGCTTCCCGCCATACGGGACCACTGCGCCTCATTCAGAGACGAGCTGTCGAAGGGGTAAGAGTGTTCAGCCAAACGATTTCCTCACACCTGGCGAACGGTCAGGTAGGTGCCGTTCACGATGGTCAGATTTCCGCTGGGATTCAGATAGGTGATTCCTAGGCTGCCGAGACTCGCCGATCCTGTGTTGATGAATGAGCCGTAGACGCGGCAGCTATAGTTTGTGGACGCGGCCGGGGCACCGAAAGGGCCAAGCGTTGCGTTAGCCGTAATCGACGCCGCCCGCAGGGATGCGGTGTTGGACCCGTTGTTGTACTCGAATCCCACTGTTGACCTGCCGGACGCGCCTAGCGGCGGCGTCGTTACTTGCAGGCTGCATGTTGCACCTGCCGTCGCGATCCGATAGAAGATCACGGCTTCAAACTGGAAGCTGCCTGTCCGGTCGATAGGGATAGTGAGAATGGTGTCGGCCGTGCTTGCCGTGCCCGAAGTGACTGCCAAGTCGCCGCCGCGACGCTTAATCGCTTCCATCTTTGAACCCCCAACGGGGGCCCACGTCGGCGTGGTCCACGACGTTTGGATGAGAAGCTGCTGTAGAGCCTCGTCCCATACAAGCGTGCCGACGAGTGGGTCGGCGGGATAGTCGCTGCTGTCTGAGGCGTTATGCACGATCACTTCGCGGAACCTTGGAACTCGGGCGATCTCCGAAGTGGTTGCGCCTCGTTCTCGAATCTTCGCGTAGAAGCGCCCTAGATCGACGTTATAGAAGATCGTCCCGTCTGGAAATGTCTCGGCGCCCTTGGCGCTTACCCTGATCCGCCGACTAACGAATGTCCGCAGATCGACGACCTGATTAGCGGGGACGGCCGCAGAGTTCGGCGGAATGTTGAAGTAGGCAAGCGCCATCTCAGGAGACGGGCCGTCCGTGTCGGGGTTCGGCCGACTGCCGCCGACCGTGCCTTCCTTAAGCGCGATCGACAGCTTGTTGGTTCCACGATCGAGACGAAGCACAACAAGATCCGCGCGCCACTGGGAAGTGTCGGAGTTCAGGCTATAGCTGATCTCCATTTCGGTATCAAGCACATAGTGGAAGCCCCGGAAGCTGGCCCTTCCGGGTTTCACCTTCAGCTTGCCGGGCACCTCCTCAGAGACAACGCTCAGGGTCAGCGTGCCGGGCACGTCGGCCACACCATCGTCCTGCCAGAGGGAAGCCATCGCCTCCCAGTCGGGCTCAGTGAGGACCGCGCCTGGCCCGCCATCAAAGGGGAAAGCCCGCTCTGCCAAATTGGTTACCTTCTTGCTTCAAGCTTCTTGATCGAGTTCCAGATGCGCCGGACCTCGCGATACAGGCCGGGCGTGGCCGAAGCGCCGTCCGTGCCGATGACGGGCTGCACGCGCGGGCCGTCCGCGCCATCGGTGAGGCGCACTTCGCGCAAGACGTCGGTCACGACCTGGCCGTGGATATCGACGGTCACCACATCGCCCACCTGGTAATGCACCCCGTACCGCAGCAGGTCCGTGTCGATGGGCGTCACGGACAGCTCTCCGAGTGCTTGAGACTCCGCGAGCGCTTCGGCCGCCGCCTGGTCGAGCTGCGCGAGCGCTTCCGGATCAGCGGGCGTAGAGGGGTTCTCAGGATCGACGGGGGAGCCGTCAGCTCCCTGCGCTACCGGGACGTCTCGCCGGTCCACAAAGCGCTCCAGGGGCGTCCTGAACCACTCGTGAGGCGCGGGCGATGGATCGTCGTACTGCCGCAGCCAACGGTTCCGGCCTTCGCCCTGAGCTGCCAGGATGGCCCGGCTCGCGGTCGGTGCCGCCAGTCGGTAGCTGTAGGAAGCCAAAGTGCCGGCGTCTGGGCTGAAGACCACTTCGCCGTCGTCGTGGACGCGGGGCGTGTACGGCTCGAACGTCAGCCTGTCCGTGGTTCCCTGGCGGAGCCGCCAGCCGATTCCAGCACTCGCGGCCACCTCCGCACACTTGACCCCGAGCACGTCAAAGCGAGTCGAGACGGACAGCGTCCGGCCGAAGCTCTGAGACGGGGCGTCCAGGTTGGGGATGATCCTGTCGGCGCGGGCCGCTGGCCCCGCGTTGACGTTGACGAGCTGCCGCAGCGCGGCTGCCGCTGGCCCGGTGAGGCTGTAGCGATCCGCGGTTTGGTTGGCGATCGTGTTGCCCGGCACGGGTAGCGTGATCCGCGACCACAGTAGCCACTCATCCGAGACCCCGGTGTACGTCACCAGGCCCCGGCCGGGCTGGTCGGCAGACCAGGCCCGAGTCACGCCCGTGGTCGGTCCCGACATGACGGGACGGGCCACGCCCTCAATCCAGATGATGATCCCGCCGCCGGGCTGCAGAATGCTCGCCTCGCGGGAATCGGCTGGCACGGTGAGAGTCCACGAACCGATGTTGTTGAATCGCGAGATGACGTCCAGGCTCGTGTACTGCTCCACGACGCCCACGCGAATGTAAAAGGCGTCGCGCGCCTCCAGGAAGAACTTAGGCACTGATGAACCTTGGTGCGTATGTGAGGCTGACGGATGTTTCAGCGCCCACGTTGCTTACGTCGATGAGCACTTCGTTCAAACCCGGCGAGATCGGCCACAGGTGCGGGCTCGGCCCGAGCAGCCGCCACATGTTTGCGCCGGTCACCGGGTCGTATACGGCCTTGTGGCGTGGGCGCGTGTCGATCACAAGCGTCTGTGTCTCCGACAGGCCAGTGTTCACAGTGAACGACTGGTCTGGCTTGTTCGGCACCTTGCGCGTGAACGTCATGCCGCTTGTTGGGCCATGAATGGTCCACATGGGCCATGTGTCCACGTCTCCGGTGACGGTGATCGTGGACGAGCCGTTGAGAGAATGGGTCTTGTTCACGAAGGGTCGTCCAAGGAACGGCTCGCCGAAGAACGGGACGACTTCCAGAGCGCCCGTGGTGAACTTAATGACGTGCAATGTACCCGAGTAGAAGTAAGGATCAAGAGCGCGGAAAATCAGCCCGTACTTGAGCCACAGGAAACCGGCCACGTCTTGCCCTTCGTCGCCCGTGGCACCATCGACATAGAAGGCGTCGATGAATCGCCGTGAACCGTCCCCTTCGGTGACGGTAATTCGGCAGGGGCCAAGCATCGGGTTTAGGGCTGCCACGAGCCCGCGCTTGAGGGCAAGCAGCCCCGGCCGGTCCGGGGCTGCCAGTAACAGCGGAATGAACAGTTCGCGAGAGGTAGCGCGGGGATGGCGGGGATACCCGCCATCCAGCGCAGGCATCTCGTCATAGAAGAGGCTGTACGGCGGGGCATCAAAACCCTTCATTCCGGGAAGAGTGACGATGCCGTGGGCCCCGCTGGTCAGGTTATAGCTGGAGGTGTATATCCCTCCGCTACCGGCCGCCACGTCCGCCGGGGTGGCCAGTTCGATTGTCGTCCTTGGCCAGTTGGCCAAACTCTGTTGTCCACCCCTTTCAGGCGTAAAGGGCATCGGCGTAGCCGAGCACCGTCACAATCTGGCGTTCGGTTGGGACGGTCGGAGCCGCGTTCACGGTCACCTGGTAGACCCGGCCAGCTGATGCACCGGCTGTGACCAGGGCATTACCGGCCGGCTGGGTCCTAGCAGGTAGCAGGCTTGCGCTGTCGCGGGCGCCCCAAGCCGCGGGCGTGTTTAAACGGTCCGCGTCTACCGCAAGCGGCAGCTCGGCCACGCTCCACGCCGACGTCAGGTGATCAGCTAGGCCGGAAACTGCATTTCCTACCAGGCGCTTAGTTCCGGTGATACCGTTCGCTAGGCCCTGGCCGATAAACCGTCCGATCTCCTGGAAAACGCGAGACGGAGAGGCGATGCCGAGAATGTTCTTAACGGTGCGGATCAGGCCGTCTACCATGTTGTTCCACTGGGAAACGACCCAATTCCAGAGTGAAATGATTCCATTCCACAGTCCGTTAACAATCTCGCGACCGGCGTTATATAGCCAGCTTCCCGCATTCGCGAAAATGCGCGTGATCGAGTTCGGGATGCCGCCGATCCACGCAATCGCTTCATTGAATCGCGCCACGATGGCGTCCTTGACGCGGCCGAACCAGTCTCCGAACTTGCCAGGCAGAGACCCGAACCAGTCGAGAATGCGGCCTACGTCGTCAACTCGGCGCTTGATCCAATCAACTATGGCGTCCCAGATCCGCTCTGCGGCTTGCTTTACCTGGGTCCAACTAGATTCCCAGTCGATGCCCAGGAGATCGAGCGCCGCCTTGAATTGCGTCTTGAAATTTTCCCAAATGGTCTCGAAAATGCCGACTACGGCATCCCAGATTCCGGAGAAAAATTCCTTGATCCCGTTCCAGGCTCGCTCCCAGTCGCCGGTAATGACGCCGAGAACGAATTCGATCAAGCCTGACAGTGCGCGCAGAACGCCGTCTACGACAGCGAGAATTCCGGAAAAGACGTTGCCGATAATATCGAGCAACGGGCCGCCGAAAGTGTCCCAGGCAATCGATATGAACTTGAAAACGCCGCCGATAATCTCGCCTACGCGGGAAACGATCGACTGAAGCTTTGAGCCCCATTCCTCAACTGTGGCCTGGTTTTCGGTAAACCACGCCACCAGATCGGTGAAGATCCGCGAGATGATCTCATAAGCTTGCTGGAAAAGCGGTGCTACCGTGTCGTAGATGAATCGGATGGTGCGGCTTAGCCACGTGTCCTCGGAAAGGCCCTCGCCCGTCAGCCAGTTAACGGCCTGCGAAATCCAGCCGATCAGGGTTGACAGCGCGGGAGCCACGAAATTCGTGATCACGAACGCCAAACCCTGAGCCAGTAGCGCGATGAGCTGAGCCAGTGGCGGCAGGATCGGAGCCACGGCGACCAGGAGCGCGACCAGCGCCCCGGCGATGGCCTGAAGCGCTCCACTGTCGGCAAGGATCTGCACGGCTACGCCGAGCTGCTGGAAGACGGTCACGAGCGCGCCGCCGACTGTGGCCAAGGCTGGCCCCAGCTCCGCCAGGGCGGTCGTCAAGATCGGGCCTACGATCTCGGCCAGACGGCCGATGATCGGCGCTAGAAGGCCGATCCCAACGGCTAGGGTCTGGACGACGGGCAGCAGGGCCGCGCCGACGCGGCCTAGCGCCTCAAAGATTGAAACCAAGATGGCTTGACCCTGAGCCGACTCCAGGAAGGCCCGCAGCCCGCCCACGAGCGAGCCGAGCACGCCCAGGGCGCTGGTCCCGGACGTCTCTAGCGCCCGGAAGACGGCCCGGACGATGCCGACCAGATCGCCGAGCAGTGAGCCGAGCTGGCGCACGACGGCAAGGCCGTCCTGCATCCAGCGCAGGGCGTCACCCGACGCAGCCGCAGCAGACAGGAACCGGCCAAGGTGCGCGGCGGCTTCGGCGATGCCAGGGACGAGCCCAGCGAGGAAGCCAGCGCCCACCACGCCCACGTCGCGGAAGCCATCGAGAAGCGGCCGGATCGACGGCACTACGGCGTCCACAGACGCGCGCAACGAATCAAAGATCGACCGAACCGCCTGGACGGTTTCAGCCGCCTTAGCGAACTCCAGCACCTCAGCCGCGCCACGGCCGAAAGCCCCGGCGGCCGACGTGACACCGTCGTCTAGGGCGTTAAGGAGAGGTAGCAGCTCGAACAGGTCGCTAATGAGCGGCGCAAAGAAGGCGTCTTGGGCGTTATACCTAAGCGACTGGAAAGCGGGGGCGATTTGCAACAGCCGGTAAGCCAGTTCACCGGCAGCAGGACCAAGTTCCTTGGTCCCTTCCATGAACGTTTCGTAGTCGCCGCTAATGGCGGCCTTGAAACCCTCGGCTACGCCGGTAAGCGCGAGCTTCAGCGTGCCGAGCGCGGCAACGCCAAGAAGCACACCGCCCGGCAGCGCAGCAAGGAGGCCAGACGCAGGAGCCAAGGCGGCAGCGAGCGACAGTACGCCTTGCGCCGCAACGCCGAGACCACCGGCCGCGACACTGGCCGCGCCGCTTACCGATACCAGGCTGCCAACGAATCGCATTGCCCCACCGGAGGCGTTCAGGAACGCCTTACCGACATTCGACAGAGAAGGGGTCAGAGCGGAGGTGATGCGCTGCCCGGTCTGGCGGGCGTGGCCGCTTGCCTGGTCCCCGAAGGATCGGCCGAACTCGTCGCCGGCCATCCGGCCCATGTTCATGCCGATGTCGCGGCCGACGCTCTCAGCGACCGGCTTTAGTCGCTCCTTCAGTTCATCGCGGAGCTTGGAGGCGAAGTCCTTAGCAAGCTTCGGGTGAACCTCTACATAGGCTTCACCCACCTTAGTCTGCGCCAGGACATCACCCCCCTTGGACCGTCGCTAGCAGTTGCATGATTTGTTCGGGCGTGGCGAACTCCCGAACCGGCTCCGGTTCGGTCGTGCGCTTGTGGTTAGGGCGCGGAATGGGGTCCGGCTCGGGGTTGTTAGCCCCATCCGCCTTGTGGACTTCCGCGAATAGCCAGTTACCGGCCGCGATATGATCGCCGATAAGGGCCAACAGGTATTCGGCCGTACTCCAATCGGCCTCTTCGCCGTACTCGGCGCGATGAACAGCCGATCCGCGGGGAAGCTGAGAGATCAGGCTGTAGACCTTCCGGAGGCTTAGCCGCCCCCGGTAAAGGTCGCAAATGTCAACGCCGTAATAGCGTTGGAGATCCGCCTCAACGGCGGCCGGATGCTCGCTAAGGAGCCTTGCGAGCCACGTTAGTTTCCCGTGCCTGCCGTGGAACCGATGGCTTCCATCAGCTCCATGGCCTGACGCAGCTTCGGCTTGGTGGCGCGGAACTGCTCATACTGCTCTGCGCCGAGAATCATCCGAAGCGCCGACGTGAGACGGCCGGACTCTAGAAGGTCCAGCACGTCAGCGTCCCAATCCATGGAGGGCGGCACCAGGTAGGTGACGCCGTTGTACTCCACGGGCAGCGGCGTGCCGTGCGCCTCAGCCTTCTGCGCGGTCTTGCTCAAGCTAGATACTCCTCGGAGTGTTTAAACGGGTTAGCCGGCAGTCATGTCGCCGGACACGATCAGGTCGCCGAGCTTGCCGTTAGCGTCCAGAGCCTTGAAGGTCATGGCGAGCGAGTTCGGGTTTGTGCGCGTCAGCGTGAAACCCTCACGCTCGTTCACCTGGGCGCGTGGGATGTAGAGGGCCGCCACGCGGGTAGAGTCGCCCCACATGATGATCAGCGCCTTGGTGACCAGCTCGGGCGTGGACGGCAGCGTTAGCATGGACGTGACAGGGGTTGTGTCGCTCTTAACCCATTTGCCGCCGAAGAACAGCGCCGTGGTGTCCTTGTCGAACTGCATCAGGCGGAAAGTGACCGTCAGACCTGCACCCGTGATGACCGTGGTCGCTGGCGCGGCCGACTGCCATACCGGGATGTCGTTCGTAGAGAGCGATGGAGCGATTTCCGCGCCCTCCTCCGACACGTAGCCGAGATCGGTAAAGCCGGTTATCGGGGTCGAGTCGTCAAAGGCCGTCGCAGCGGCTGGCAGGGCAGGCATCGGCGCGTCCGCCGTGCCCATGAGGATTCGGCCGTGAGGCGCGAAACGAATGTCCTTAGAATTGATCTTGCCCAAGGGCTTAGCTCCCATAAAGGTAAATGGCATGCGAGAAAACAAACCGCTGCTCGCGGCTCACAGGGTCGGAAATGTCAGAGGGGCCTAGCTCCTCCGTCACCTCGGCTGCGATCATCGGCCCGACCTGTCGGCCGGGAAGTTCCTCAAGCAGGGCTGTACGGGCCGTTAGCGCGACCTGAAGCGCGGAGCGCTTGTCCGGCCCGTAAGCGTCGAAATCAAACCGCCAGCGGTCCAACCGGTGACGCACTTCGCGCGTGCCGCCAATCAGCGTGACGATTAGGTGACGGCTGTTGACGGCATGGCCGACCAGGGAGCCCGAAACCATGACGCCAGGAACGCGGGGCTTAAGGAAGGTGATCGCGACCTCAACAGGGTCGTAGATCACGAGATTCGCTTAGCTTCCAGTGCTTTGCCCAAAGGGCGGAAACGGGGCGTGCCGGGATGCTCATAGGGCGGCACTTGCTTGCCGAAAAGCGTGGTGTGCGTGCGCGGGCTGGTGCCGAACTCCACCTTGAGCGCGTCCTTGTCGGCTGACACGTACGCGACTGGGCCGCTTGCCGTGATCTCCAAGTGCTCGGTGATGGAAGCCGCGTACTCGTGCAACGGCGCACGCTTGGGCGCGAGCGCGTACGCGAGTCGGCCGATCTCCTTAGCCACGATCAGGCACTCTTTGGCGGCCCCCGGCCCAAACACGAGCCGGTTTATCGCCTGGTGATCCAGCTTCACGCCAACGTCAGCCATCGACCCGCCTCATGGTGAAGGCCGTATGGCGGCCGTTGAGCCCCACCGTCCAAACACGCGGGGAACCGATCACGTCATAGACCACGCCCCGGAAAAGAACGCGGTCGGCCGACTGCACGTCGGCCGTGCCGGGGATGAACGCACGGTATGTGGTGATGGTCGTCTCCCGGTCGCGGTCCTCATTGGCGGCCCCGCCAGAGGTGACGCGGTCGGGCTGCACGCTCCCGCGATGGGCGCCCACCTCTAAGGCGTTAGCCCAATCGCGAGTCTCGCCGTAGACGTCATCGGCAAGAGGGGCGCGAAGCACCGTCAGCCGATCCACGTAGATCGCCACAGCGGCCCCTAAGCGGCCTTTGTGGCCACGGAACCGGCCTTGCGGCGGTACTTGTTCAGCGAGCGCTTAGCGGCAGCGCTAAGGCCCACTGAGCCGCCGGAATCGGCATACGTGATCGACACGTCGCCCACGCTTTCCGCCTGCACGCCAGGCGTGCCCGACAGCAGCCGGATCACTTCCTGACACACCACGGCCTTAACGTCGGCCGGTACGGCGTCCCCGCCGTGCGTGTACGTCACCTTGACTGTGGACGGCTTCATGTCCAGCCAGCGCAGCCGCCAGCCCCAGCGCCGCCACAGCGCCGACTGCACAAGGGACCAGTCGGTCACCTCGTGGCCGTCGATCTCCACCCGCATCACCTGGTGGACCGGCTTGCCGGGCAGTTCCAGCGTCAGCTCAGACGGCGACTCCAGGGTGATCACGTCGTTTTCTACCCGGCCGAAGGTGCGGCGCGTGTGCGCCTCCACCAGTGCCGACACGTCGGAGATCAGCGCTTCAATGCGGGCTGTCTCCTCCGGCTCCAGCTCCCGGCCTAGCCTCGCGGTTACGTCCGCGAGAGTTGCCAGCAAACCAACCTCCTTCCTCGTTTAAACGGGTTGGCCGGCAGTGGGACCGGCCCCGGTAGGGGACCGGCCCGCGGCTTCGTTTAAACGGGATTAGGCGGTCTGCGCGACGGCTAGGTGCTCCCCGCGCATCACGCGGGCTCCGTACACGTGCAGGCCCCGAATGGCGTCCGCGAACCAACGCTCCGGGCGGTACGCCTCCGTCTTGACGATCTGGTCGGCGTAGCTGGTCGCGATCTTGTGACCGGCGATCAGGTGAGTCCTGGCCGGAAGGGTGTTAGCCACCACCACGTCAAAGCCGAGCACGCGACCCACCAGGCCGTTACGAAGCGGCTCGGTGCTGCCGCTCTGGCTCGCGTCGATGAAACGCGGGTCCAGCAGCAGACGGCCGTACAGCTCGGGCGAGACGATCATGTATCGGCCACTCGCCGGAGTGTTGGTCTTGTCCAGCGCGACACGGATGTCAACGAGCTGCCCGTACAGCACGTCGGGCGCAGCGTTCAGGACAAGGTCAACCTTCTTGTACGCCACGGTGGCCGCGAGGATCTTGCCCGCCACGTAGGCGTCGGCCGCCTCCGCGAGCTTACGAGCCGCGCGGGTCATACCCTCGGTCATGTACTGGCCACCGATAAGGCTCTGAACCTTAGCGATGTCATCGACCTTGAAGCGGAACGCCTTGGACTGGTCGATCTCGAACGACGTCTCGCCGCCAAGAATGTCCTGCGGATCACCGGTGAAACCGGTAACCGGGTTGTAGTCCTCAACAGCCGGATCAAGGACAGTCGGGATGCGGACCTTATCGCCCGCGTCCTGGATCTGACCCTCATAGTCGTGGTTGCAAACCAGGTTGGAAGCGACTACGAGTTCGCCCCGGAGGGCATAAAAAATCCCGGCGGTCCAAACCTCCGGGATGAAACGCTCTGCGCGCTGTGGCGCAGTAAAGATCGCCAAAGGGCTAATAGCTCCTAACTGATACCTAGCAGATCATTGAGCTGACCCTTACGGCGGGCTTCCTCGATCTGCTCATAGTTCATTCGCTTAAGGTCCTCACGAGTGAGCTGCTTCACCTTCGAGCCGGAGCCGTCACCTGAACCGCCAAGCGCGTCCTGGTCGAACTTCGGCGCAGCGTTCGCCTTTGGCAGCGACTTCACGAAAGCCTTGATGGCGTCGCTGTCGGGCTCGCCATCCGAGCCGACAAACTTCGTGAAGTTGATGAACTCGACGTCCGGCAGGGTCACGCCAGCCTTAGCGGCCTCCGCCGCAAGCTCCGCACTAGCGAGCCGGGCGGTAAGCTTCGTTACCGCAGTGCGCTCACCCTCGGCGCGAGCCTCAGCAATGGCCTTCTCGCTGTCGGAAAGGTTTGCCTCCTGTAGCTCCTCAAGCTGCTTAGCAGACGCCTTAGCGTTCGCCTCGTGCTTGCGGCTCATGGTGCGCCACTTAGCAACCTCGTTCTTAAGAGCCTCAATGTCCGGGGCCGTTTCGGTCCCCGTCTCGGTCTGCTGCTCCGTCGTGGTCACGTCGCCGTTCTGCTCACTCATGTCTTGCCTCCATGTCGGAAAAGCCCCATGTCGGGGCTTTGAGATCCCTATGATGGGAAGATGGGTCGTGGTAATCATCGGCGCAGCGAACGCGGTGGCCTGGCGCTGGTTTGGGAGCAACTTGCTGCTCTCACGCTGGCCAGCGCGTGCTTTGGTGCTATATCCGCTACTACTGATGTCTTTGGGCTATTCGCCTCAGATGGTGCTTCGTCGGTGGTCCCAGCAGGAGTGCCGTCAGACGAAGGTCGTGAAGCGGTGGCTTCTATAGAAAGGCTTCGTCAACAACTTGACATGGCGCGCAAAGAGTGCGAAGGGACGTTGGGCGCCTCCAGCGCGGAAGCCCGCCGCATTGGAGAGCTCTGCTACCGGCGTATCTATGAAGCAACCAAGTAGGGCCCGTATTCGCCGTGGTCGAGCACGGCAATCTGTTGGTTCCGGATCGCTTCCGCGTAGGCGTGAGCGACTTGCCGGTTAAGGTCGTCGTCCCAATCGCCTTCGGCGTAGACCGGCTCAACGCCGCATCCGCAGCCGGGATGGATGGGCAACAGGCCGCCCTTGCGGTAGCGGTTCGTAGACGCCACCACGCACAGCGGGCAGTGGTTAGGCCGCTCAGACAGGACACGCTTAAAGCCGATGACCCGCCTGTCGGCGTCGATCACCGCGTTAGCCGCGTTCCGGCTGGCTAGCTGTAGGTCAGCCTCAACGGACTTGCCCAGCCTGTCGGCGGCATTGTCTAGGGCGACCTCGAAACTCTTGCCGTGCTTCAGGTCCGTCCACAGCCATACGAACGGCCGCGCATAGACCTCATCAAGGGACACGCCGCCCTGGCGGCCCTCAAGCCCGGACAGGTCAACATCGGGCGTCGGAGCGCCCGTCAGCAACAGGGACAGCTCCCGCAGCATCGCCACCGCGAGAGAGACCTCCTGGGCCTGGCCCTCACGAACGAGCGGCACGAGCTGGTCGACGAACCCGGCCACCGATGCCCGGTCATAGCCCGTGGGGGAGTGACGTAGCCGCTCCCAGACCAGCCGGGCCGCCTGCACGAGCTGGGCGCGGAGAGACAGGCGCGACGTCGAGTAGTCCCGGCGGATCTCAGCCTGTGAAGGCACTAGGCGGCCTCCGGCATCTCCTCGCCGGACTCCTCGTCACGGCCGCCGGCTGAACCGTTTAAACGGTCAGCCGCGGGCGCCTGCCCGAAGACCATCGCCTGAACCCGAGCCCGCTCCATCTGCTCAGCCATGAGCTTGTCGAACCGGGCGATCTGGCCGGGGCTATAGCCCGCGTCCTCCTGGAGCTGCCTGTCCGGCACGCCTAGAGACTTGAGCTTGGTCAGGGCGTCGATGTGCTCGGACTCCGACTTGTACTCGGGGTCAGCCCAGATGACCTCAGCCCGACAGGCGTCTTGGCGTCGGTCGCCCAGCACGGCGAAGCACAGCCGCATCACCTCTTCCCATGACTCACCGAAAGAGCGCTGACGCTGCCTGGACTTCGCCACCAATCCCGCTTCGGCTGACTTGATCGACTCGCCGGAAGGTGGCTGGCCGGAGTTGACCAGGAAGTAATGCAGCGGGATACGGCTGATGCTCGCGAGGGCCTGTGTCAGCGCCTCCGCGAGGCGCACATAGTTCGACAGGTCGGCCGCCTGGAATTGGCCGAAAGCCGTCTGCGGGTCCTCGCTGTGGAACATGCGGTCCAACGCCACCCGGAACGGGGCGATCGGCTGGCCGTTCTCGTCCTCCTCCAGCTCCATGCCGGTCACCCAGCGCTGCGGGAACGCGGCATACTCGCTGGCCACCAAGGCGTCGATCATGACCTTGTTAATCGCGTCCTGAACGGGGATCACGCGGTCAAGCTCGGAGATCGGCTTGCCCGACAGCCGGGGCCTGTTCAGAAGCGGCACCACCGGAACGACCTTGAAGGCGTTCGGCCCCGCCTCCGGCTCACGCCACGTCTTGTCGCCCTCCTCGCGGATGGCCTTATAGAAGCCGCCGCCGGGCAGCCACAGGCGAGAGTGGAGCGTGCCCCAGTCGTCGCGGTACTCCTGGTAGGCCGCCAGCCGCTTACGCCTGTCCGCCGGATCTGTCAGCACGAACATCTCGTTCGCCGACTTGGGCTGAATGACGGGCTTGCTGTCGCTGTCGCCCCACACGAGCACGTACGACTTGGACGTGATCAGCGCGTCAACATGGGCGCTGTCGGAGTCGTCGTCCATGTAGGACCGCTGCCAGATGTCCCATGCGTCGCGGTCGGCGTTCGGGTCGTCGGTCATGCGGAAGCCCTCGATGCGAAGCCGCTCGGCGACCGAATCAACGATCAGGGCACAGAAGTTCTCGGCCCACCGGCTTTGAAACACGCCGCCGAAAGCCTCGTAAAACTTCTCCTGCGCGAACGCTAGACGGTGCTCGCCGTCGTAATAGGCGTTGCGCTCGCGGTTACCTGCGACTTGGGCATTGAGCTTGCCCTGTAGAAACTCCATCCATTCGGCAGGAGACTTAGGCGGCCTTCCCGCCAGCAATGGAACCCCTCTCAGTAACTCATGGCTCGCCGCTTACGGCGCTTCAGACGGCCGTCCGCGATAGCGTCGGCGCGAGCTTCAACCGCGAGCACAGCCGCCATGCAGGCGTCAATGTGCCGCTTAGACTTCTTCGTCTCCTTACGGATGACGAATCCGGCCCGCACTTCCCTCGTACGGGCGTTAAGCACGTGCCGCGTTAGCGTCTTGTCCCCGGTGTGCCAGAGCTGGCCCGTCTCAATGCCGGTCTTGAAGCGCTCGCACGCGTTGGCCATGGCCGTGTCGCGATGCGTCCAGAACTCAAACACGGTCTTGTCGCCGTGCTCCTGAGCCCAGCGGCCGACGATGTCTTGCCAATAGGCAGGGTCGCAGTAAGCCCAAGCGACCTTGTATGTGTCGAACGCCTTAGACATGGCGGCCGACACCTCAAGCACATCGACTTCCCAATCTTCGGACGTGTGCGGGTTTTCCCACACCTTGATAGGGAAGATCAGACCGTCCGCGAGCCGGCAACCGACGATCGCCGTGGCGTCGTACCTCAGGCTGCCGTCGAACCCGATAGCGATCTGGTCGCCGGGCTGCGGCTCCAACTCGACGCGGGCCGCGTTCCAAGCTTCCTTCTCGATGTACGTGTCTTGGGTCGCGGTGGGCTGGTTGAGGAAGTACCGGCGGGCCTCATGCTCCGGCATCGACTGAAGGTCGATGACCATCCGGTCAAGGTCCATCCAGTCGGCCGCCGGGCCGTACACGTACCGCAGCGCCTTCTTAAGCTCCGCTCGATTCCGGATCGAGACCGGCGGCGCTTCGCGATGGTCGAACAGCAGATGCGGATTCTCTAGAAGACCCTCAACGACCTTCAGGTATTCGCCGTGCGTGTGCTCCGCAATGGAGCCTTCACCAGGCGCGTACATTGTGCTGGTTTCGAGCGCCCACGGTTCAGCGAGCTTTCGCTTAAGCAGGTTGCGGCTCACCGTGTTGTGCATGCGGTGAAGCTCGGGCGTGGTGTAAAGGTGAGTCTCGTCAAAGATGGCTAACGTTTCCTTGCCGCCGTCCTTAGAAGCGCTGGATGCGGTAGAAGGGACGATCTTCCCGCCATCGGGGAGATTTACTTGCCCAAGGTTCACGTCAAGGCCGGGATAGTCGTCAATCACCGGGCCTTCGGTGAGCATGTAGTAGATGTTGTCGTAGGTGTTTCCCGCCTGGCTTTCTTCGGTGGCCAGGCAGCGGATATATGGGTAAGTGATAGGACGGCCTACCGGCGCTCCGTTAGCGTCCCAGCCATCAAAGCGGACAGGGCCGAGCGCTTCGGCGCAGCCGAGCGCGCCCGCCAGCTCGGACTTAGCGCGGCCCTTCGGCCGTGACAAGAACGCCCGGTTAACCCGGCGGCGGCCCGAGCTGGTCACCTCGTAGCTATCGACGATGAAGCGCGCGTACTCGCGGTCAATCTCGATCGGCTGGCCCTGGACGTCGCCAGGGCCGTGCACAAGGTACGTCTCAATCCAGTCGATGACCTGGTAGCCAAGCGAGTGCTGTGGTGCCGTCCAACGCCCGTCAGGGCCGTACGGCAATCAGTCCTCCAGACTCTTCCGGCGGGCCGACAGGTCCCGCACGGGTGCAAGCCTCGGCTTGTCGTCGGCCGGGCCGGGTAGCTTCATTCGGAGACGCTGACGGTCCAGGATCGTCCCGCCCATGCGCTCCTCATTTAGGCGGATCTCACTCAACAGGGCCGCCTTGGGCTCCTGGTGGTACTGCTCCACCAGCGGAGCCAGCATGATCAAACGCTGCCAGTCAGTAGGCGCGAAAGCCTGAGCCTGAGGGGACGCGGCCCACGTGTCCCACCAAGCCCGAGTCTTCGCCGAGTACGTGGTGTAGCCCGGAAGCTTCGGAGCCTTCACCACGGCGTCGGAGGTGAGCGCGATGGAGTCGACAGGGTCGGCATTCCGGCGAATGCGGTCTTGCTTGGGCGCTGGGCCTCGACCAGCCACGCTTTACCTCCTTCCTCGTGATCTAGGCAGCAGGGCTGCTATTCCCTTTGGGGGAGTAAGACAAGTATTTCCGCCCGGTCACGCTCGGCCGCGCGTAAATGGGTAACCTCGAAACATGAGCGGGAAGCGGAGGTATCAGATTCCTCATCAGAAGCCTGCGGTCTGCCGCTGACCTTCCCTGGTCGGCCTCTGACAGGTGAGGATGCGGTTGATTTGCCGCTGCCCTAGGTGAGAGGCGTTCCGATCGACCAGCTCCAGAGCTGTCGATTCCACGCTCAGATGATTCCTCTTCTGAGCCCCACGTTTGCAATACGCGAGCAGGGGCCTTTCATGATCGTCATCAACGCTACTTGGCAGCGCGTCGTTCTCGGCGGACTTCTCGTACTTCCGCTGGCCTTGATCATCACAGTGATGATCCCGGCCCTCGTTGTCTTGCCGTTCTTCTCAGCAGGACGCGAGTTCCTTCTCAAGCTCATCGATAAGTTCATTGCCTGGGCGCGAATCATCGTGATCAAGGCAGATGCGAAGTGATCGGACCAAGTCATGGGGGCGTGCTGCCGTTACACCAACCCGCCTTCAGGCGGGGCCGGGACTCGAACCCGAACTACCCCCTCGTGCGGCTCCCAGGGATCGAACCTGGAGCTTCCGGTGTGTAAGACCGACACTCTTCCAATTGAGCTAGAGCCGCATGCGTACCGCTCCCCGGACTCGAACCGGGAACCTTCGCGTTCTAAGCGCGACGCCTCTGCCGTTGGGCTAAAGCGGCTTGCAGGCAGGATGCGCCCGCGGGCGCATTTAACGCCCCTGCCGGCGGCCACCCGGCAGGAGGGCTCCTGCTTTGCCGGACGCCCAGGAATCGAACCTGGAACCCGTGGCACTTCACGCCACTGCTCTACCTATTGAGCTAACGCCCGTCCGAGTTGGACGCCTGGGACTCGAACCCACACCATGACCGGCTTCACAATCCGGCGCTCTACCGCTGAGCTACGGTCGCCATAGTGGCGGAGGTGGGATTTGAACCCACGATCTCAGGGCCTATGAAACCCGCGAGGACAACCAGACTCCTCTACTCCGCTAAGACGCGCCTACGCCAGGCGCGTAACCTCAAGCATCTCGGCAGGAATCGTGATGGTCACACGACCCATACCGCTTTGCGCTGGCGTCAGATCAAACGTGGGGTTCTCAAACGGGAACGTGACCGGTGTCCCGTCAATGGTCATCTGCCAAAAGCCGTTGTTGATGCCGTCGAACGTCATGGCAACCGCTGTCATAGCAACCCCTCATCTTGTCTCGCCGAGCTGGCGTTCCTGGACTCGAACCAGGACCAGCGGAGTAACAGTCCGCCGCTCTGCCACTTGAGCTAAACGCCATCGCGTTGTCGGCCCCGCCGCGTACAGTGGAGCCATGACCATCAAGGCTTTCGTCGTCGGGCTGTTTAAACACCCCGTGCGTACGCTCCGCGAGCGTGACGCGGAGATGGAAGCGGCCATGGAGCTGGTAGACGCCGAGTTCAACGAAGCCGTCGCCGAGCTGGTGAGCAAGCTCACGGCCAGGGTCCGGCGAGTAGCCGGCCGAGCCGTTTAAACGGTTTGCGTGTCCATCTGAGTCAATTTGCCCCACACTGCGCACCAAGCCTCCTAGACTGCGCCCATGGCTGGCGATCCTGTGAGCTATTTAGACGCCTGGTCGCTCTGGAGCGACGGCGTAGACATCCGCCAACGGGTCTTGTGGGGCCTGGAAATCTACTGGTGGGCGCGCTATGCGAAGGTAGCGGCGCTAGTCTCGGGGCTCATCTTGGTCATTGACATCGTCGGACCTGAGCGTATTGAAAGACTCCTAAAGAAGGTAGAGGACAACGCCGATACCGTTGAGCATCAGGAGGGCCGTCAGCAATATCTTGCTCGGCGGTTCATGGCAAGGGTGGCCATACTCGCATCCCTAGGAGTTCTTGCCGCGCTGGTGGAGAAGTATGTGCCGAACGGCCGCAGGTGGAGCAGGCTAATCATGGCGAGCTGGCTCGTATTCGTGTTCCTGGGCGTGAAGGATGTCCTGCTAAGGCCGATACTTTGGGTAACCAACCATAGCCGAGCGCTTCGTGTGGCCAGGATGGCCGCCCTTCTGCTCTTGGTCGCAGCTTTTCACTTCGACTTCCTGACCACCTAGCTGGCACTTTCAGTGCCCGCCGAACGCGGGGCTTCCTATGCCTACCACCACAAAAGCTGCTTAGCTGGCGCTCTTACGCAGAGTCCCAGACCCGTACAGATCGCGAGGACCAGCCCTCCACAGTTCTCTGTGTCGCGCTCTGTGGTGGGTACCCCAGTCACCTGCTTGTGACTGTCTCGGCTAACGCCACGTTTACCCGCTGAGCGGCTCTCTGGGCGACACTGACGGACTCTTGCGTACACTCGGTCTCTCGCTTAGCAGGCTGGCTATCGTTGGCTTAGCTATGCTTGGAGTGCTTCAAGCTCTTATGGCTCCGCTTGCTACCGTCTTGCACAAAGCTCATCGTTCCACTAATGTTTCTCATGTCAGCACAAACCGGGTCTTCAAACCGGCGCGAGGCTGGTTTGAAAACTCAATAGTGGAAAGAGGTTGGTTCGTTGGAACCCACCACAACACCGGAGCCACAGGTAACGGTGACTGAGACCATCTACGAACCGGGTCCGACGGTTACCGAGACCAAGACCGAGACCGTAACGGCTGCGCCGCCCACGGTCACGGCGACGATAACGGAGACCGCTAAGGCTGATAGTCCTAGCGCACCTCCTACGCCTCCGGCTCCGGCACCTACGCCGACTCCGGCCCCTGCGGTGACCGTCACCAAGACGGCCCCCGCTAGCCCGGCACCGACCATCACTAAGACGGTCATGGAGAAGGCGTCCCCGGCAAGCTCCGCCCCGGCGGTGCCAGCATCGGCACCTACGGCCCCGGCAATCCCGCTCCCGACTCCCAGCGCTAGCGCT
>NZ_QNFZ01001067.1 GCF_003313395.1 Nonomuraea lactucae
CGCGCGGCCAGGGCGCCTCGCAGGGGCGGCCTGATCGCGGGGATCGCCGCCGCGGTGGTGCTCGGCGCGGGCGCGGGCGCGGTGGCCGTGTCGGGCATGAACGCGGCCGAGGAGCCGACCCCCAGCTCCACCACGTCGAACATCGCCGCCTCCGAGCCCACCGACAAGCCGACGACCCGCAGGCCCTCCAGAACGCCCAAGCCCACCGCGAGCACGCCGAAGCCGGACTTCCGGCCCACGGAGAGCGAGCCCACGCTGACGAAGGAGCCCACCAGGGAGCCGACGCCCGAGCGCTCGCCCACGCCCACCACCAAGTCGCCGTCGCCCACGCCCACCAAGCCGGTCGTGAAGAGACCAGTGCCGCGGGTGATCGACAAGCTCTACCCGGAGGCCAGGCGGCTGATCCTGGAGGCGGGCTTCACCATCAGGGCCGACGATCAGACCCATGGCCAGATGCCGCCGGAGTGCCTCAGGATCGGGGAGTCGATCCCCGAGGGGGGCACGATGCTCGAACCGAAGAAGCCGGTCACCCTCGTGCTCATCGAGGCCTACTCGTGCCCGCAACTCACCCCGTCCCCGGCGCCGACCATCACGGCACGCAGATAGCACGGCGAACCGTCTAGCACGGCGAACCGTCAGACCCCCGTCGTGTTGCGGGGGTAGGCGATCCGCGGGTCGGTCGCGATGTTCACCATGTACGGCACGCCTGAGTCGAACGCCCGGCGCAGCGCCGGGCCGATCTCCGACGGCTCGGTGACCAGCTCCCCGCCGCCGCCCAGCGCGGCCACCACCTGGTCGTAGCGGCAGTGCGGTTGCAGCTCGGCGGCCACGTCGTAGCCGTACAGCATCTGCATCGGGTGCTTCTCCAGCCCCCAGATGCCGTTGTTGCCGCACACCATGACCACGGGCAGGTTGTGACGCACCAGCGTGTCGACGTCCATCAGCGAGAAGCCGGCCGCGCCGTCGCCCAGCAGCAGCACCACCTGCGAGGAGGGCCTGGCCAGGCGTGCGGCGATCGAGTAGCCGAGGCCGGTGCCGAGGCATCCGTAGGGGCCGGGGTCGAGCCAGTTGCCGGGCCGGCGGGGCTCGACGTACTTGCCCGCGTAGGAGACGAAGTCGCCGCCGTCGCCGATGACGACCGCGTCCTCGGCCAGCACCTTGCCCAGCTCGCCGTAGACGCGCATCGGGTGGATGGGGTCGCTGTCGGCGGCCAGCAACTCGGCGTCGCCGGCGATGGCGGCGGACGCGGCCTCGGAGAGCCTGCTCACCCAGCCGGCGTAGCGCTCCGGCTTGACACCGGCGTCGCCGCAGGCCGTGCCGAGGCTCCAGAGCACCACGGACAGGTCGCCCGCGGCGGACGCGACCGGCTGCATGTGCGTGGCGAGCTGCGACGGCGCGTCGGCGATGTGCACCACCTTGGCCAGCGGGGCGCCGTCCTTGCCGCCGAACCAGCCGTAGCCGAGACGGAAGTCGAGCGGTGTGCCGATCACGATGACCAGGTCGGCCTGGCCGAAGGCGAGGCCGCGGGCGCGGGTGACGAGCAGCTCGTGGCCTGAGGGCAGGATGCCGCGCCCCTGGCCGTTGGGGATGACGGGGAGCCGCCAGCTCTCCGCGAAGTCGCGGGCCGCCTCCTCGGCGCGGTCCATCCACACGTCCGACCCGAACACCAGCACCGGCCGCTCGGCCTCGGCGATCAACCGGGCGATCGAGGCGAGCGCGTCGGGGTCGGGCTCCAGGGGTGACGGCGTCTGCGTCTGGACCTCGTGCATGGGCGACGGGGCGAACAGGTGGTCCATGTAGAAGTCGAGGAAGACGGGGCCGCGATGGGGGGCCAGGGCCGTGCGGAAGGCCATCTCGACGTCCTGGCCGACCGACTCGGCGTCGCCCGCGGTGAACGCCAGCTTGGTGATCGGGCCGAGCAGCGGCGGGTGGTCCATCTCCTGGAGGGCGCCGCTGCCCCAGCGCGACTGCGGCGCTCTGCCGCCCAGCACGACCACCGGTGAGCCGTTGAAGTGGGCCGTGGCGACGCCGCTGACGCCGTTGGTGATGCCAGGGCCGGCCGTCAGCACGGCCAGGCCGGGTCTCCTCGTCAGCCGGGCGGTGGCCTCGGCGGCGAACACCGCGCTCTGCTCGTGACGTACGTCGAGGATGCGCATGCCCTCGTGCACCGCGCCGTCGTAGAGCGGGAAGACGTGACCTCCGGAGAGGGTGAACATGGTCTCGACGCCATAGGCCTTGGACACGGCGACGGCGGCGTCACCGGCGTGCTTCGCAGACTCCATGCCGGGAACTTACCAACGAGTCACAAGAGTAAACAGGGCTTCAAGTCCAGCCGCCGCCGAGAGGCGCGGGGAGTGTCAGCCGCAGCAGACGTTGATGTGGCCTTCGGCCGTCTCGGCGATGATCCGTCTCGGCGAGCCGTCACTTCTCCGGACGTCGACGTCGACCCTGGGCGCGTTCGTGGTCACGTTGTAGGTGACCTGGTTGGAGGGCACGCGCACGTACACGTCTCCCACGACCCGGACGACGGAGCGCACGTCCGTCGGCGTCTCCTGGAAGGCCAGCGCCACGTCACCGGAGCCCACCTCCACGTCGGCGTGGACGCCGCCCAGGTCCGTCGCCTCCACGCTCCCCGAGCCGCTCCTGACGTACACGTCGCCCGACGTCGCCTCCAGGTACACGTCACCGGAGACGGAGGTCCCGCGCACCTTGCCGCGGATGCGTCGCACGGAGAGCAGGCCGGTGCCCGTGCCGGCCTCGACAGAGGTCTCGGGCGGCACCATGAGAACGTAGTCGGCCTCGCAGATAGGTCCGTCGAACCGGTCGGAACCGGGGCATACCGCGCCGATTTCCAGAGTGTCGCCATCCCACTCCTCGGTGATCCGCGGCTTCTGCCTGGACCAGCGCAGTGACCGCTGCACGACGAGCTCTCCCGCCTCGCCCGGCACGATGTCGATGTCCACGTCGCCGTCCTCGGCGCGGATCGTCACCTGCTCGGCGTCGAACGGGATGGACCGGCGGGTGGTCTCCGTCGGCGGGTCGGCGTCGGCGAAGCCGTGGTAGAGACTCGCGGTGGTGAAGAACAGCGCGATGGCGGTCGTAACGGCGCCCAGGGTCAGCCAGATCGCCCTCATGGCAGGCTCCTGATCTTGAGGAACCGCAGGACGGCCAGCACGCGCCGGTGGTCGCCTTCCGAGGGCGGGAGGTCGAGCTTGGTGAAGATGTTGCCGATGTGCTTGCCCACCGCCCCCTCGCTGAGCACGAGCTCCTGGCCGATGCCCGCGTTGGAGCGGCCTTCGGCCATCAGCTTGAGCACCTCCCGCTCGCGGGGGGTGAGCCGGTCGAGCGGGTCGCTGTGGCCGCGCAGCAGCAACTGGGAGACGACCTCCGGGTCGAGCGCGGTGCCCCCCGCCGCCACCCGGCGCAGCGCGTCTATGAACTCGGCCACGTCCGCCACCCGGTCCTTGAGCAGGTAGCCGACGCCGCCGGTCGCTGAGGCGAGCAACTGGGCGGCGTAGCGCTCCTCCACGTACTGCGACAGCACCAGCACGGCCAGCTCGGGCCGCTGGCGGCGCAGCACCAGAGCCGCGCGCAGGCCCTCGTCGGTGTGCGTGGGCGGCATCCGCACGTCGGTGACCACCAGCTCCGGTTCGTGCTCCTCGGCGGCGCGCAGCAGCCCCTCGGCCTCGGCCACCGCCTCCACCACCTCCATGCCGGCGGCGTCCAGCAGCCGGATGAGCCCCTCGCGCAGCAGCACGGAGTCCTCGGCGAGCACTACTCGCACGGCAGGTCCACCTCGATCGTCGTCGGGCCCCCGAAGGGGCTGGTGAGCCGGAACCTGCCGTCGACGGCGCCGATCCGCTGCGCCAGGCCGCGCAGCCCGGTGCCGGCTTCGAGCGTGGCCCCGCCGCAGCCGTCGTCGTGGACGAGCACGCGCAGCCGGTCGCGCTCGCGCGTCACGGTCACCTCCGCCTTGGTCGCCGCCGCGTGCTTGGCGATGTTGGTGAGAGTTTCGGACACGATGAAGAAGGCCACCGCCTCGATCGTGGGGGAGGGGCGCCGCTCGAGGTCGACGCGGAGCCGCACCGGGAAGGGGGCCCGCGCGGCGACGCCCGAGAGCGCCGCGTCCAGGCCCTGGTCGTTGAGCACCGCCGGATGCAGGCCGCGGACGAAGTCGCGCAGCTCCTTGAGCGCCTGCTTGGCCTCCTCGTGCGCCTGCTCGATGGCGGCGCGGGCGGGCTCGGGCAGGTCGGTGAGCGTGGCGCGGGCCAGGCCGAGGTTCATCGCCAGGGACACCAGGCGCTGCTGGGCGCCGTCGTGCAGGTCGCGCTCGATGCGGCGGCGCTCGGTGTCGGCCGCGTCGATCACTCCGGCGCGGCTCTCGGTCAGCGTCTCGATGCGCCGGCCCAGCTCATGACGGCTCGGGCCGAGCATCACGCGGGCCACCGACAGGTCCAGCGTGGCCATCGCCCGCGCCAGGATCGGCGCGAGCAGCAGCAGGACGGCCCCGATGGCGACGTACACGCCGGCGACGACCGGGTTCCTCAGGTCGAACGGGAAGACCATCGGCGGCGGCTGCAGCTCAGGCTGCACGAACGCCGTCAGCCCCACCACGGCGCCGCTCCACGCCAGCGCGACCGGGGCCGCGCTCACCGCGCTCACCACCGGCGAGAGCAGGTGGTAGCCCGCCTGCCGCCACGTCGCGGAGTCGCGCCAGGACGCGAGGGCGGGAACCGGCGGGATGCGCACGTCGAGGAACGCCGCGAACCGGGAGCGCTGCACCCGCGTGAACCCGGGCAGGCAGCGGCGCAGCAGCGGCGGGAGCAGGGCCAGCAGCAGCGTGAGCTGGCCGAGCACCGCCGAGACCAGTAAACCGGTCATCACATTGGACGTGTCGAGCCATGCCCGTGCCGACCACGGGCGGGGGACTTTCATGGACACAACGGTATTGAGGGGAGAGGGTGGCACGACATGGGTCTGGTGTGCGCGTGCGGGGTGGGGTTAGCCCCACCCCGCACACGCGCCTGCGTCAGGCGCTCACAGGGGCGGCACCGACCAGCCCTTCTCGTGGAAGAGCGGGGCGTGCTCGGAGTTGACGAACAGCCGGTCCTCCGGGTTGGGTACGCGGAAGTAGCTCTGCGGGTGCAGCAGCTCCTTCGCGTTGTCGGAGAGGTCGAGCACGTAGCGGTCCGGGGCGCGGCGCTGCGCCAGGAAGCGCAGCTCGAACGGCAGGACGGCCAGCGGGTTCGCGTGGTCCCACAGGCCCAGCCCGTCCTTGCGGGCCCGCCCCACGGCCTCGCGGGCCCGGCCGAGTGCGCCGGCGCCCCCGATAACGCGGCCGCTCCCGGGTGACGGCACCGCGTCGGCCACCCGCCCCTCCTGCCGGACGAACGGGTCCACGTTCGGCCAGATGAAGTACGGCACCACGTGCCCCGCGGCGAGCAGCCGCTCGTTGTAGGGGGCGGGCCGGGGCTTCTCGCGCTGCTCCCGGTTGACGTAGCAGAGCAGCCGCCCGTACCTGTCGAGGATCTCGTGCGCGAACGCCAGCCTCAGCTTGAACGAGGTCTCCGTGTGCCCCTGCTCGGTGATGTCACGCGCGATCATGTCCTTGAGCGCCCGCGTGGCGGGCGCCGCGTGGTGGGCGTGGTTGGGGGCGGCCTCAGGACCGAGCCGGGCCAGCAGGTGCCCGAGCAGGGCCGCGCGGAGGGCCAGCTCCGGGAAGCCCTCGGCGAACGGGTCGGTGAGGAACGTCGTCCAGGCGGGATCGTCGATGTCGACGAATCCCTTGGGGAAGTCCGGGAAGTCAGGGCTGCGAGGCAGCTCGAAGCTGACCTCGGGAGCGTCCACGCCCAGCAGGCGCACGCCGAAGTTGCCGTCGGCGGCGATGTTGATCGTGTCGCCGTCGTGCACGATCTTTTCCACCGGCTGGGGCACGCCGTTGCGGCGGGCCAGCAGCCCGTGGCCGACCGTGATGCCGGGAACAGGTTGTTCGATCGCCTTCACCATCAGCTCCAAACAACGCCAGAGAGGGCCGTCACAGGATGTCGCGGTGTGCTGCATCCTCTGTGACGGTCACACCGCCGCCCTGCCAAGGCAAGCCTTGATGGGGCTCAATGCGGGATGAAGCCCGCAGGCAAACCATCCGCTTACCCTCCACGAGCCGGCGAGCGCGGGGGGGCTGGGCCTGTCGCGCTGAACCAAATCCCGGTACGCGGCATCTCATGTGTTGTCACCAACGTGGGGGAGGCCCGGGATGTTGCAGATGGGAGTGACCGTCATGGCCGCGGCGGCGGTGCTGGGTGGCCCGGGCGGGCTGCTGGAGGGCACGTTGTTCATGGAGTCGCACCCGCCGGCGAGGTCGTGGGAGAGCTACACGTCGAGCGACTCGCTGAAGCGCCCCCTGCGGCTCAACCCCTGCGACCGCGAGAAGGCGTGGGACAAGGGCCGGGTGGCGGCCAGGACCATGGCCTTCATCGGCGAGGCCTACGACATGAAGGACGAGCAACTCGTCGTCTACAAGGACGTGGCCCACGCCAAGAAGGCGATGCGTGGGCTGCGGGCCGAGCTGGCGCGCTGCGCGGACATGAAGGGCGAGGGGCACGACCGCTACCGCTACTTCACCAAGCCGGTCCGCGTGGGCGACGAGGGGCTGCGGGCGGGCGGCCTCTACTTCGAGAGCTCCACGAGGTCGGTCGTGGTGCGGCGGGGGGCCGCGCTCTACGTGGTGGGCGAGTCCGGGAGGGTGTCCAGGAGCCTGCCGCTCAAGCACTTCCGCGGCCTGATCGCGCAGGCGGAGAAGATGGCCGTGAAGGTCTGCGACCTTCCCGAGGCCGCCTGCTGATCAGGCGGACGACCGGGCCGGGCGGTGGGTGGTGCGGCTGCGGGCGGGGGCCGCAGCCGCACCACGGCGTGAAGGGGGCCGGAAGGCGTCTGGAGGCGTGCAGGAGGGGCGGGAAGGACCGGTCCAAGGGGGGAAGGGTGTTCGGCGGGCAGAAGGCTGTTCAGCGGGTCTGGGAGCGGCGTCAGAGGGTCTGGGAGAGGGCCTTGATGGGCATCTTGAGCTCGTCGAGCAGGTCCAGGTCACGCTCCGGCGAACGGCCCAGCGTGGTCAGGTAGTTGCCCACGATGATCGCGTTGATGCCGCCGAGCATGCCGTCGCGGGTGCCGAGGTCGCCCAGGGTCACCTCGCGGCCTCCGGCGTAGCGCAGGATCGTGCGTGGGAGGGCCAGCCGGAACGTGGCGATCGTGCGCAGCGCCTCGGGCCCCGACACGACCGGGTAGTCGCCGAACGGGGTGCCGGGGCGCGGGTTGAGGAAGTTCAGCGGCACCTCGTGGGGCTCCAGCTCGCCGAGCTGGGCGGCGAACTCCGCGCGCTGCTCCAGCGTCTCGCCCATGCCGACGATGCCGCCGCAGCAGAGCTCCATCCCCGCCTCGCGCACCATCAGGCAGGTGTCCCAGCGCTCCTCCCAGGTGTGCGTGGTCACGACGTTTCCGAAGTGCGACCGCGCGGTCTCCAGGTTGTGGTTGTAGCGGTGCACGCCCATCGCGGCCAGGTCGTCGACCTGCTCCTGGGTGAGCATGCCGAGCGAACAGGCGACGTTGATCTCGACGGCCTCGCGGATCGCCTCGACGCCCTTGCGCACCTGGTCCATCAGCCGCCGGTCGGGGCCGCGCACGGCCGCCACGATGCAGAACTCGGTCGCGCCCGTCGAGGCCGTCTCTTTGGCCGCCTTGACCAGCTCGTCGATGTCCAGCCAGACGGCCCGCACGGGCGAGGAGAACTGACCGGACTGCGAGCAGAAGTGGCAGTCCTCAGGGCAGCCGCCCGTCTTCAGCGAGACGATGCCCTCGACTTCCACCTCGGGCCCGCACCACTTCATGCGGACGTCGTGGGCCAGCGCGAGCAAGTCGCCCAGCCGCTCGTCGGGCAGGCGCAGGCACTCCAGCGCCTGCCCGCTGTCCAGTCCTTTGCCCTCGTCGAGCACCTGCACGCGGGCGATCTCCAGGATGTCGGTCACGCGGACAGCTTAAAGGTCCGCTTGAACGAGGCGAGGTCCAACCCACCCCCCAGCGTGACCGACAGGCTCCGGCGGGCCAGGCCGGAGAACTCCTCCTCGCCCAGCGCGCCCGCCCCTTCCGGCAGCACGCCCGCGAGGGGGCGTGCGGCCAGCATCTCCAGGTCGGCCACGTTGCTCCGCTCGGCCTCACCCGGGTCGTCCGGCCACGACCCGATCACCAGCCCCGCCAGGTCGAGCCCCCGGTGCGCCAGCGCCTCCAGCGTGAGCGCGGTGTGGTTGAGCGTGCCCAGGCCGGCCCGGACGACCACCAGCACCGGCGCCCCGAGCATCCGCGCCAGGTCGGCCAGCGTGCCGCCGTCCTCGTCGAACCGCACCAGCAGCCCGCCCGCGCCCTCGACCAGCACGAGCCTGCTGGTCTCGGCCAGCTCGCCGATCCGCTCGGCCGCCGCGGCCAGCGAGACGGGCGGCTCCCCCGCGGCCCTCGCGGCGGCGGCAGGGGAGAGCGCGGCGGGGTAGCGGGCCAGCTCGAACGTGGTCGGCACCCCGGACAGCCGGATGACCTCGTCGAGATCCCCGGGCTCGCCGGGGGCCACGCCCGTCTGGGCCGGTTTCACCACGGCGACGCTCGACCCCCGCTGCCTGGCCAGCGACGCCACGGCCGCGGTCACGACCGTCTTGCCGACCCCGGTGTCCGTCCCGCTGACGATGAGAACACTCACCGGCCCAGCCTAGAGAACCACCGCGCTCGAACACGCCACCACGCGTCGACAGCCAGTGGGGCATCGGGACGGCGGGCCCAAGTAGGCATCGGGGTGGGGGGCATGCTGTGCGTCGGGGTGGATGGGGCCATGCGGTGTGTCGGCCGTGGTGTGGCCCACAAGACGCCGTGACGGCGGCCCGCTGTCACCCGGTCAGCGGGCGTCTTCCTGGAGGCCCTCAGCCACGGTCGGCGGGTGGCGGCCCACTTGGCCGTGCCGTAACAGGAGATGGAAGGAAGCAGGGTCAGGGGCGGCGGAGACGGGTGACGAACTTGTAGCGGTCGCCGCGGTAGAGGGACTGGGCCCATTCGACCGGGTTGCCGTCGGCGTCGAAGGCGTGGCGGGTGAGGAGGAGCATCGGCAGGCCCACGTCCACACCCAAGGCCTTGGCGTCGTACGGGGTGGCCAGGACGGTTTCGATGATCTCCTCGGCGTCGGTGAGCCGCACGTTGTAGGCGTTGTGCAGCGTCTCGTACAGCGACGAGTGCACCTCCAGCTCGCGGCGCAGCCGGGGGAAGCGGCGGGCCGACAGGTGCGTGGTGTCGATCGAGACCGGCTCGCCGTTGGCCAGCCGGAGCCGGTGGATGCGCAGGACGCGCCCGCCCGGGTTGATGGCCAGGCGGCGGGCCAGCGTCTCGTCGGCGGTGATGTAGCCGATGTCAAGGATCTTGGTGTCCGGTTCGAGGCCGGCGGTGCGCAGGTCGCCGATGTACGACGTGAGCTGGAGCACCTGGGCCACCTTCGGCTGGGCGACGAACGTGCCCTTGCCCTGGATGCGCAGCAGCCGCCCCTCGACCACCAGCTCGGTCAGCGCCTGCCGGACGGTGGTGCGGGAGGTCTCGAACCGTACGGCCAGCGCCCGTTCCGGAGGCAGCGCCGTGCCGGCGGGCAGGCTCTTGGTGAGCTCCAGCAGGCTGCGCTTCACGTCGTAGTACTTCGGTACGCGAGGGCCGTCGTCCGTCACGCTCTCACCTTCACTTCTGCCACGGCGGTGAGGGCGTGTCTGATCACCGCTAGATCATCCGAACTCAGATTGGCCCGAGCGGTCAACCGCAGGCAAGACCGGCCCACCGGCACCGAGGGCGGGCGGAAGCACCCCACGCGTACTCCCAGCTCCGCACAGGTGGCGGCGGCCGTCAGTGCGGTCTCGGGCCGGCCGAGCACGACGGGCACGACCGCGCCCGCCGGCTCGCTCGTCTCGAGGTCGAGCTCGCGGGCCGCCGCGGCCAGCTCGCCCGCCATCAGACGCGCACGTCCTGGCAGCTCAGGCTGATGCTGAAGGATATCCACAGCGGCCGAGGCGGCGGCAACCGAGGCGGGCGCCAGGCCGGTGTCGAAGATGAACGACCGGCCCGTGTCGATCAACGTGTCGATCACCTCCGGCTCGCCCAGCACAGCTCCACCCTGCGATCCGAGCGACTTGGACAGTGTGACGGTTCTCACAATGTGAGATTCCCGAAAAAGGCCGGTTGAGTGCACCAAACCGCGCCCCCGTTCGCCCACGACGCCGAGCGAGTGGGCCTCGTCGACGACCAGCAGGGCGCCGTGCCGCGCGGCCACGGCGGACAGCTCAGCGACCGGCGCCACGTCCCCGTCGACGGAGAACACGGCGTCCGTCACCACGACCGCGCGCTCCTCGTCCCGTCCGGCCAGCGCCTTCTCCACGGCCGCCACGTCCTTGCGCGGCGTGACCACGACCCGCGCCCGCGCCAGCCGGCACCCGTCCACGATCGAGGCGTGGTTGCCCGCGTCCGAGACCACCAGCCCGCCCCGGCCGAGCGCCGCCACGGCCGCCAGGTTGGCCAGGTAGCCCGACGAGAACACCAGAGCCCCCGCCGCCCCGCAGAAGGCCGCCAGCTTCGTCTCCAGCTCCTGGTGGAGCCGCGTGGACCCGGTGACCAGGCGGGAGCCCGTCGAGCCCGCTCCCCACGTCCGCACCGCCTCGACGGCCGCCTCGATCAGCCGGGGGTCACGGCTCAGCCCCAGGTAGTCGTTCGAGGCCAGGTCGAGCATGCCGTCGTCGTCGGGGGTGCGGGGACGCAGCGCGCGCTTGAGGCCGGCGGCTCGCCGGTCGGCTGTGGCCTTGCGAAGTACTGCCAGGGGATCCATGTGCGCATTCAATCAGGGGGCCGGTTTGGTTGTTGTGCCCAGGACCACGCATGATGCACTCGTGCCCACACTGAGCGACCTCGTCGTCCGCCACACCGCACTCGACGCGGCGGACCTCGAATGGCTGCACTCGCTGGTCTCCGACTGGCAGTTGCTCGCCGACCTGTCATTCGCCGACCTCGTGCTGTGGGCGCCGCTGCTCCCGTCCGACAAGGAGCCCGGAGGCGGGTGCGACCAGCGGCACGGCGGCGGATGGATCGCCATCGCGCAGATGCGGCCCACGACGGGGCCCACCGTCTACCACGACGACGTCGTCGGCACCGTCGTCGCCAAGGGCGAGCGCCAGCTCATCGACACCGCCTGGAACGAGCGGCGCATCTGCCGCGAGGGCGACCCCGACTGGTCGAGCGGCGTTCCGGTGCGCGAGGAGACCATCCCGGTACGGCGGGCGCTCCCGGGCGGCGGGGGCCGCTTCCTCGCGGTTATCCAGCGCTCCACCAACCTCTCCTCCGCCCGCACCCCGTCGCGCCTGGAGCTGACCTACCTGCAGAGCGCCTCCGACCTGGCGCAGATGGTCGCAGAGGGCCGCTTCCCGTTCTCCGGCGAGGAGCCGATCCTGGTGCGCTCGCCCCGCGTGGGCGACGGGCTGCTGCGGCTCGACCGGGCCGGCCGGGTGACGTACGCCTCGCCGAACGCGCTGTCGGCCTACCGGCGGCTCGGGCTCCACGCCGACCTGGTGGGCGCCGAGCTGGGCCGGGTGACGGCCACGCTGTGCTATTCGGACGAGCCCATCAACGAGGACCTCATGATCGTGGCCAGCGGGCGGGCGGCCAAGGAGACGGAGGTCGAGTCCGGCGGCACGATCGTGCAGCTCCGCGCGATCCCGCTGATCGTGAGCGGCGGGCGCATCGGCGCGCTCGTGCTGATCCGCGACGTGACCGAGCTGCGGCGGCGCGAACGCGAGCTGATGACCAAGGACGCGACGATCCGCGAGATCCACCACCGCGTCAAGAACAACCTGCAGACCGTGGCCGCGCTCCTCCGCCTCCAGGCGCGGCGGTTGCGCGTGCCGGAGGGGCGGGAGGCGCTGGAGGAGGCCGTGCGCCGGGTCGGTTCGATCGCGATCGTGCATGAGACGCTCTCCCACGCGCCGGAGGAGTTCGTCGACTTCGACGACATCGCCGACCGGGTGATCGCGATGGCCGGCGAGGTGTCGTCGGCGGAGGCGGCGGTCACGCCGCGGCGGGTGGGCGCGTTCGGGGTGCTGCCCTCGCTGATCGCCACCCCGCTGGCGATGGCGCTGACCGAGCTGCTGCAGAACGCCCTGCAGCACGGCAACCCCAAGCGGCTGCAGGTGGTGGTCAAGCCGGAGGCCGACCGGCTCAACGTGGTCGTCTGGGATGACGGTCAGGGGGTGCCGGACGACTTCGACCTCGACAGCACGACGAGCCTGGGGCTGCAGATCGTGCGGACGCTGGTCGTGGGGGAGCTGTCGGGCAGGCTGGCGATCGAGCCGCGCGAGGGCGGGGGCACGGAGGTCACGCTGTCGATCCCGCTGCCCGCCACATGACGGTCCGCCACGTGCTCCCGAGCCCTCTTCACGGTGCTCCCGAGCCCTCTTCACGGTGCGTGCTCACGAGCCCTCTTCACGGTGCTCACGAGCTCTCGTAGCGGTGCTCGCGAGCCCTCGTCGTGCGGAACGTGACCGCACCGGAGGGCTCGCAGCCGCACTGCTCCCGGGCCGTGCCTGGCTGGGTCGTATCGCCGTGCTGTCGCAGGGGGTTGCCTGCGTACACGTGCGATCGACAGGCGGGGGCGTGCGGGTGCCGCCCCCGGCAGGCGTACGGCGTGCCGGATTCAGTGGCCGGTTTCAGTGGCCGGTTTCAGTGGTCTGTTTCGGTGGCCGGTTTCAGTGTTCGGTCAAGTGGCCGGTCAAGCGGAGGCGCGGGCGCGGGCGCGGGCCGTGCGGCGCTTGAGCGCGCGGCGCTCGTCCTCGCTGAGCCCGCCCCAGACGCCGGCGTCCTGACCGGACTCAAGGGCCCACTTCAGACACGCGTCGACAGCCGGACACGAGCGGCAGACCTGCTTGGCCTCCTCGATCTGCATGAGCGCGGGGCCGGTGTTGCCGATCGGGAAGAACAGCTCGGGGTCCACGTCACGGCAGGCGGCTCGGTGGCGCCAGTCCATGCGTACTCCTTTGTAGATGGAGCCGGTGGTCGGCTCCGGGCGGCCACTACTTTGTGAAGAGTTTCACTAACGCGCGCGAACAATTACCCGGACCCACTGCGGACCGGGATTGCTCGCCGGACGGGCGGAACGACCTCGGGGTTACGGTCAAAGGTCCTACGTTCCGACGTCAGTCTTGAGCCTGTCAGCCACGTAGAGTGCACGCAAGGGGTCGGGCCGAAGTTTTGGCCGCAATAGATGTCGTATGCGTCACACAATGACCGAATGTAACCAGCTAGACCAGTACTTGTAACGCGTTCGGGGTAGACCGGAACGTTACGGACTCCCGCTCGCCCAGGTAGTCGCCGTCCAGCTGGAAAGCCACCGGGCGGTCCGCCGTGAGCGTGAACTGCCGCTCGTCGTGCAGTTGCACCAGGTGCCTGCCCGTCGGAAGCGCCTCACTCTCGGTGAGGATGTGGCGGATGAGAGGCAGCAGCGAGATCAGTCCCAGCCGCCGGAGGCCCAGCATGTCGAGCCCCGTCTCGAAGCTCGCCCACGGGGTGGGCCGGACCGGCCTCGTCCCCACGTACGTCCACGGAGAGGTGTTGGAGACGACCACCATGAACACGCCCTCGACCGTGGGTATGCCCGGTCCGGTCAACGTCATGGCCGGATGGCGCTTGTCGGTGGCCAGATAGTGGCGTACGGCGGTGTTCACGTAGCGGGCGGGGGTGGCCTTGCGTCCCGTGCCGCGGAGCCCTTCGACCGCTCGGACCACTTCCGCGTCGTACCCCATCCCCGCGCAGAACGTGAAATATCGGCTTTCGTTGCCCCAGAGGGCCTGCCCGAGGCCCACGGTCCTGCGACGTCCCTCCCGCAGCGCTTCGAGCACCGCGCCGGTGGCCTCGACCGGGTCGTTCGGCAGGCCGAGCCCGCGGGCGAAGACGTTCGCGCTGCCGCCCGGGATGACGATCAACCCGGGGCGCCCGGCGCTGGGATCGCCGCCGGGAAGGGGAGCGGGGGCATGCGCGGAGGGCGGGGAGTCATGGCCGTTGACCGGGTTGAGCAGGCCGTTCACCGTCTCGTTGATCGTCCCGTCGCCGCCGAGCACGACCACCACGTCGTATCCCTTGGCCCGCGCGGTGGCGGCCAGCGTGGCCGCGTGCCCCCGGTAGCCGGTCTCCTCGACGGTCAACTCCAGGGCCGCGCCGAGCGCGCGGATCAGCACGTCCCGCGTCCGGGCGTTCGTGGTCGTGGCCTTGGGGTTGACCAGCAGCATCGCGCGCATGTCGCCAGCGTATCCGGGCTCGATGTCTATCTTGTCGGGTAAATTCCTATTTTGCTTATCGGAGCGTCCCCGAACTCGCGAGCCCGAAGGGCCAGGGGTGGGACCGGTGGGCGGTGTGGATAGGGTTCCGGTGTGTCGAAGCGTCCCTTGAGCCTGGTCGTCGCCGCACTCGTGGTCGCCCTCGAAGGGCTGGTGGCGGTCGGCCTGGGCGCCTTCGCCGCGGTCGAGACGGTGCGCGGGGCCGCCGACGAGGTCACGGCGGCGATCGCCGAGGCGGTGTTCGGGCTGCTGATCGGCGCGGGGCTGCTCTGGGTGGCCTGGGGCGGGCTGCTCAGGGCCGAGCGGTGGGGGCGTGCCCCCAGCGTGCTGACCCAGATCTTCATGGTTCCCGTCGCGGTGACGCTCATCCAGTCGGACCAGCCGCTGCTCGGGATCCCGCTGATCGTGGTGGCCGTGATCGGCCTCGGATCGTTGCTCGCGCCCCCCACCACGCACGCCCTCTACGGCGAGGAGTGACCCCGGACGCCCGCCCGGCGTAGCCGGGGGCGCGGCGGCGTGACGGGGCACTTAGTCGTCGGCGGTGAGGCCCTCGCGGAGCTGCGCCAGCGTGCGGGCCAGCAGTCGCGAGACGTGCATCTGCGAGATGCCGAGCTCGGTCGCGATCTGCGACTGGGTCATGTTGCCGAAGAACCGCAGCAGCAGGATGCGCTTCTCGCGCGGCGGCAGGCGCTCCAGCAGCGGCTTGAGCGACTCGCGGTATTCGACGCCTTCGAGCGACTCGTCCACGATGCCCAGCGAGTCGGACACCGCCGGAGCGTCGTCGTCACCGGAGTCGGGCGCGTCGAGCGAGACGGTCGAGTAGGCGTTGGCCGATTCGAGGCCCTCCAGGACCTCTTCCTCGGTCATCTTCAGGTAGGCGGCGAGCTCGGCGACGGTCGGCGCCCGGCCCTCGCGCTGCGACAGGTCGCTGATCGCCTTGGTCAGCGACAGCTTCAGCTCCTGCAGGCGGCGCGGCACGCGGACCGCCCAGCCCTTGTCGCGGAAGTGGCGCTTGATCTCGCCCACGATGGTCGGCGTGGCGTAGGTGGAGAACTCCACCCCGCGGTTGAGGTCGAACCGGTCGATCGACTTGATCAGCCCGATCGTGGCGACCTGCGTGAGGTCGTCGAGCCATTCGCCCCTGTTGCGGAACCTGCGGGCGAGGTATTCGACCAGCGGAAGGTGAAGCTCGACCAGCTCGTCCCTGATGCGCTGACGGCGCGGCTCCTCGGGGCCCAGCTCGGCCAGCTCGGCGAAGAGCATGCGGGCGCGGACCCTGTCGGGCACGGCGTGATCGCTGGTGGCCATGGCTCCAGTCCTTTCCGTCACGCCGGCCTCGCCGCGCCTCGGCGCTTACGCAGGACGATCGCCATGCGGTCGGGGGAGTCGGTCACCGCTTCCACGTCGTCGGCCAGGGCGGTCAGAACCATCCAGGCGAAGTCGTCACGCTTGGGCGCGGAGCTGCCGACCGTCGCCACCTCGACCCTGACCTGCATCTCCAGCCCGGTCAGCTCGAACTCGGCGGTCAGATCGGTGCCCGGCACGGCCTCGCTCAGGAGCATGGCGCACGCTTCGTCGACCGCGATCCGCAGATCCTCGATCTCGTCGAGCGTGAAGTCGAGCCGAGCGGCGAGCCCGGCCGTGGCCGTACGCAGCACGGACAGGTAAGCGCTCGCCGCGGGGAGCCTGATGCTCACCACGTCACGGATGCCGGCCTCGCCTTCCATGCGCGTCTCGGTTTCCTCGGTCACGTTCCTCCTCGCGTATACGACGCTGACTGCAACTTACCGCCCCTGAGAGGTGCTTGGACGAATCAGACTCGCCATCAACGGAAAAGGCTCTGTGCAGAGCGTTACCACACAGAGCCTTATGTGCCGTTTTTACGCGGCCTTGGTCTCCCAGAAGATCTTGGAGATCTCGTCGATCTTGCCGAGGAGGTCCTCCGCCTTGGCGACGTCGACCGTGCCCTTGGCGCCCGCCGCGCCCGCGAGCTTGGTGGCGTCCCAGAACAGCTGGTGCAGCTGGGGGTACTGCTCCAGGTGCGGCGGCTTGAAGTAGTCGGTCCAGAGCACCCAGAGGTGGTGCTTGACCAACTCGGCCCGATCCTCCTTGATGGTGAGCGCGCGGGCGCGGAAGACCGGGTCCTCGTTCGCCGCGTACTTCTCCATGATCGCCTTGACGGACTCCGCCTCGATCCTGGCCTGCGCGGGGTCGTAGACACCGCAGGGCAGGTCGCAGTGAGCCGAGGCGACGTGCTTGGGTCGCAGCAGTCGTGCGAGCATCGGAAAGTCCTTCCTTGATGCTGAGTCAGCTTGGTCCAGTTACCGACCTTACTCGGGTGCCAGGGCCTGCGGCGGAGGGGGTCACGGCCTTATGAGAGTGCGTGTCGAGGGCGATTCGATGCGCCCCGCGCTGATGCCCGGCGACTGGCTTCTGGTGCTGCGGGGCGCCCGGATCCACCCCGGCGACCTCGTCGTCGCGAGGCTGCCGGGCGACCCCGGCCGGCTGATCGTGAAGCGCGCCCAGTGGCACGGCGAGGACGGCTGGTGGCTGGAGAGCGACAACCAGCGGGCCGGGGGCCGCCGGGACAGCTGGGACTTCGGCCCGGTCAGCGACATCGTGGGCCGCGTGGTGCTGCGCTACTGGCCCCTCTTGAGGCGGGCGCGGTAGGCGGCGACGTTCGCCCGGCTGGCGCAGCGCGCTGAGCAGTAGCGGCGCGAGCGGTTCGAGGAGGTGTCGAGGAAGGCCCGCGAGCACCGCGGCTCCTGGCACCGGCCGAGCCGTTCGGTGCCCACTTCGGCGACGACCGCGGCCAGGCCCATCACGGCGCCGGCGGCGGAGTCGGCGGCGGAGTCGGCGGCCAGGTGCAGGTGCCAGCGCCGGCCGTCGTGCGCGGAGAGCTGGGGGTGCACCGGATAGGTGGCGAGCAGCGCGTTGAGCAGGGCCGCCACGGCGTCCTCGTCGCCGGAGGCCGCGGCTGCGAAGACCGCCTCCAGCTCGTCGCGCAGCCCCCTCAGCTCGGACGGCGGGCCGGGGTCGTTGACGAGCCGGACCGCCCACTCGGCGTAAGAGGTCAAGTCCATGCCGGAGTATTACATGCCGCCGGGAGGAGGCAGAGCGGAGACCATGACGGCGGGGCCCGGGTAGGGGCCCCGCCGTCACGGGCGGTCCGGCGCGGTCAGTCCTCGGGGTGCAGGACGCGGCGGAGGAAGGTACGGGTCCGCTCATGCTGGGGGGCGCCGATCACCTGGGCGGGAGGCCCGTCCTCGACGATGACACCGCCGTCCATGAACACGACCCGGTCGGCGACCTCACGGGCGAAGCCCATCTCGTGGGTCACCACGAGCATGGTCATGCCCTCCTCGGCCAGCTTGCGCATGACCGCCAGCACGTCGCCGACCAGCTCCGGGTCGAGCGCCGAGGTGGGCTCGTCGAACAGCATCAGGTCGGGGCTCATGGCCAGCGCCCTGGCGATGGCCACCCGCTGCTGCTGCCCGCCCGAGAGCTGGGCGGGGTAGGAGGCGGCCTTCTCGCCGACGCCCACCCGGTCGAGGTTGGTCCTGGCGACGTCCTCGGCCTCCTTCCTGCCCCGCTTGAGCACGCGCTGCTGGGCGATCATCACGTTCTGCAGCGCGGTCATGTGTGGAAAGAGGTTGAACTGCTGGAACACCATGCCGATGCGGCGCCTGACGGCGTCGATGTCCGCGTCGGGGTCGGTGATCTCGACCCCCTCGACCAGGACCTTGCCCCTGGTCGGCTGTTCCAGCAGGTTCACGCAGCGCAGCAGCGTCGACTTGCCCGAGCCGGAGGGGCCGATCACGCAGACCACCTGGCCTGGCTCGACCGTGACGTCGATGCCCCTGAGCACCTCGTTCATGCCGAAGTGCTTGTGCAGGTCCTTGATCTCGATGGCGTGCGTCATCGGGCCCTCACCTTGCGCTTCTCCAGCCGGTTCGCGAGGTGGCCCAGCGGGATCGTGACGAGCAGGTACGTCACGCCGGAGACCATGATCGGCGTGGCGTTGGCGTACTGCGAGGCCAGGTCGTTGCCGAACTTGGCCAGCTCCACGTACTCCCCTGAGACACCGAGGAACAGCACCAGCGAGGAGTCCTTGAGCAACGACACGAACTGGTTGGTGGTCGGCGGGATCACGATCCTGATGGCCTGCGGGATCACCACGGTGGCCTGCGCCCTGCCCGCCGACATGCCCAGCGACCTGGCCGCCTCGGTCTGGCCCTTGGGCACGGCCTGCAGGCCCGCCCTGAAGACCTCCGCCTGGTAGGCCGCGCCCACCAGGCCGAGCCCCAGGATGGCCTGCCCGTAGGTGCCGCCGGGCACCGTGAAGCCGGGCAGCGCCAGGGGCAGGAAGGTGATCATCAGGAAGATGAGCAGGGCGGGCAGGCCACGGAAGATCTCGATGTACAGCGTCGAGATCCAGCGGTAGGGCCGGACCGTGGACAGCCGCATGAGCGCGAGCACGAGCCCCAGCAGGAAGGCGAAGACGAACCCGCCGACGGTGTAGATGATGGTGTTCTTGAGCGCGATCGTGAACAGCTCGGGCAGCGTCTTCTCGGCCACGTCGGGCTTGGCGAAGTTCTGCGCCAGGCTCGTCCAGTCGGCGTACAGGACGACGCCCACGACCACGGCGACCAGCACCACGTACTGGACGGCGCGGCTGATCTGCTGCTTCTTGCGGGGGCTGAGCCGGGGCTTGCCCGGCTCAGCCGCCACTGACTGGTCCGTCATGGATCAGCCCAGCTCACCAGGCTTCTTGCCGAACCACTTCACGTAGATCTTCTCGTACGTGCCATCGGCCTTGGCGGCGGTGATCGTGTCGTTCACGGTCTTGAGCAGGACCGGGTCGGCCCCCTTCTTCAGGCCGATGCCGTACTGCTCGCCGGTGTTGAGGCTGGCGATCAGCTCGAACTTGTCAGCGATCTCCGGCTTCTTCAACCAGGTCAGCACCACGGGCAGGTCCTGGACGATCACGTCGGCCTGGCCGGACTGCAGAGCCAGCAGCTCCTTGGCCGAGTCGGCGTACTCCGTCGGGTTGAATCCCTGCTTCTTGACGTAGTCGAGGCCGGTCGTGGACGCCTGCGCGCCCAGCTTGAGGTTCTTGGCCTTGACGTCCTCCAGCGACGTGGCGCCGGTGCCCTTCTTGGCCAGCAGCGCCTGCGTGGCGTCGAAGTACGGGACGGAGAAGTCGATGTTCTGCTGCCGCTCGGGCGTGATGGTCATGCCCGCCGCGGCGACGTCACACTTGCCCGAGGCCATGGCAGCGCCGCTCTTGATCACGGCGAAGTCGATGTCCACGATCTGCTGTGTCACACCGAGCTTCTTGGCTGCCAGGTCCACGATGTCGACGTCGAACCCGACGATCTTGCCGCTCGCGTCCTTGAACTGGAACGGTTCATACGGGATGTTGGTGCAGGTGGTTAGCTTGCCCGGATTCACGAGCTTCGCACCGGCCGCCGCACCCGTGCCGCCAGGGCTGGCGGTCGCGGTCGTGCCGCCTCCCGAGCCGCCGCCACATGCGGACAGCGCCAAGGTGGCGGCAACGGCGAGCGCGCTGAAGGTGTACCCGCGGCGGCTCTTGGACCAGAGGGCCATGTCAGGCCTCCTCAAAGGTATATGTCATGAATGTTGCGTTTTGCGAAGCCTAAATCGCCTATTGCGACGATCTGTCATCGGAGATTTAACGATGCGTCAACAGAACAGCGTCGGCCTCGGTACCGATGGCCGTCTCACCATGTGGCACTATGGAGCGACGGGTGACCCCCGTAACCCCTCACGAGACGATCGGGAGGGGACCCTGGCGGCTACCGAAGCCAGGCCTCTCGCGCCGTCTGCCGAAGGTCTCTCGTCCGTCCCGATGACTACTGGGGTCTCTCTGTGACTGCCACGCCTGCTTCTCCCTCCCTCGAATCACTCGACCTGGACCCGGCTTTCGCCCTGCACCGCGGTGGCAAGCTGGAGGTCCGCTCCACCATCCCCGTCCGCGACGCCGACGACCTGTCTCTGGCCTACACCCCGGGCGTCGCCAGGGTGTGCACCGCCATCGCCGACACGCCGTCACTGGTCAACGACTACACCTGGGTCTCCAACGTGGTCGCCGTCGTCTCCGACGGCACCGCGGTGCTCGGCCTCGGCGACATCGGCCCCGCCGCGGCCATGCCCGTGATGGAGGGCAAGGCGCTGCTGTTCAAGGAGTTCGGCGGCGTCGACGCGGTCCCCCTCTGCCTGGCCTGCACCGACGTCGACGCGCTGGTCGAGACCGTGGTCCGGCTCGCGCCCTCGTTCGGCGGCATCAACCTTGAGGACATCAGCGCCCCGCGCTGCTTCGAGGTCGAGGCCCGGCTGCGCGACCTGCTGGACATCCCGGTCTTCCACGACGACCAGCACGGCACCGCCATCGTCGCCCTGGCCGCCCTGACCAACGCCGCCCGTCTGACCGGCCGGTCCCTGGGCGACCTGCGCGCCGTCGTGGCCGGCGCGGGCGCCTCCGGCGTCGCGGTCACCCGCATCCTGCTGGAGGCCGGCATCGGCGACATCGCGGTGGCCGACTCCAAGGGCATGATCTACCCCGGCAGGGAGGGCCTCAACTCCGTCAAGGAGGCCCTGGCACGCGACACCAACAAGGCCGGCCACCTGGGCTCCACCGAGGAGGCCCTGGCGGGCGCCGACGTGTTCCTCGGCCTGTCGGGCTCGACCGTCTCCGAGGCCGCCATCGCCTCCATGGCACCAGACTCGATCGTGTTCGCGCTGTCCAACCCGACGCCCGAGGTGGCGCCGGAGGTGGCCGCCAGGCACGCCAGGGTGGTGGCGACCGGCCGGTCCGACTTCCCCAACCAGATCAACAACGTGCTGGCCTTCCCCGGCGTCTTCCGCGGCGCGCTCGACGTCCGAGCCACCACCATCACCGAGAACATGAAGGTCGCCGCGGCCACCGCCCTCGCCGCCGTGGTGGGCGACGACCTCGCCGCCGACTACGTCATCCCCAGCCCGTTCGACGCGCGGGTCGCCCCCGCGGTCACCGCCGCCGTGGCCGCCCAGGCCAGGCAGGACGGGGTCGCCCGGATCCAGGGCTGAACCACCACGCCTCCCCCCGGGAGGAGGCGGGCCGGCATCCAGGCATCCGAGTTCGCGTGAGCATCGGGAAGTTTTGAACGTCCCTTTACTCAGCGTGCTATAACAGGAGCCCTCTGTAAGGATGCCGGCTCCCTCCGGGGCGAGGAGAACGATGCGACGCGAGCCCAACCGACTGCTGCAGCAGCTCATCGCGGAGGCGGGCTTCTCCCACAAGGGGCTGGCCAGGCGTCTCAACGATCTGGGTGCCGCACGTGGCACGCCCGGGCTGAAGTACGACCACAGTTCGGTCCTGCGATGGCTCGCCGGCCAGCGCCCGCGAGACCCGGTGCCGTCGCTCCTTACCGAGATCTTCGCATTACGGCTCGGCAGGCCCGTCACGGCCGAAGACCTGGGAATGCCGGCCATCATCTCACCCCCCGATCTCGGGCAGGAGTTCACGCACACGTGGCAGGAGGGGGTCGCGACCGTGACGTCGCTGTGGCGGGCCGACGTGGAGAGACGAAGGTTCCTGATCGACTCCACGTTCGCGATAGGAGCGGGCTCCGTCGGAGCCGTGCGCTGGCTGACATCCCCACCCGAGAGCCGCCTCGAAGGCGGCGGCTCGCGGCGGGTGGGCAGGGCCGACATCGCGGCCATCCACGAGGTCACCCGCTCGTTCGGTGAGCTCGACAACCGCTTCGGCAGCGGGCGCGTGCGCGCGTCCGTGGTCAAATACCTCGACACCGCCGTCGCGCCGCTCCTCAAGGAAGGCTCGTACGGCGAGGCCACCGGCAGGGAGCTCGCGGCGGCCGCGGCCGAGCTGACCAGGTTGGCCGGCTGGATGGCCTACGACATGGAGCAGCACGGCCTGGCCCAGCGCTACCTCATCCAGGCGCTGCGTCTGGCCAGGGGAGCGGGCGACGACGCGCTGGGCGGCGAGATCCTGGCGGGCATGGCCCACCAGGCCGTCTACATGAACCGCCCGGCCCACGCCCTCGACCTGGCCAGGGCCGCGCAGCTCTCGGCCCGGCGCTCGGGCGTCCAGACCCTGGTGGCGTCCTGCCACGTGCTGGAGGCGCACGCCCACGCCGGTCTCGGCGACTCCCGCGCCTGTGCCGCCGGCCTGCACGAGGCCGAGCTGGCCTTCGACCGCCGCTCCCCGGGACGGGAGCCCGCCTGGCTGGGCTACTTCGACGAGGCCTACCTGTCGGCCAAGTTCGCCCACTGCTTCCGCGACCTCGGCGACGGGGTCCAGGCGGTGCGGCAGGCGCGCCGCTCGCTCGACATGGACGGCCGCTACGTGCGCGGCCGGATGTTCAACCTGTCGCTCCTGGCGGCCGGGCTGATGCAGTGCGGCGAGCTGGAGGAGGCCTGCCGGGTCGCCGGCGGGGCGTTCGACCTCGCGGGCGAGCTCCAGTCGGTCAGGTCGCGCTCCTACGCCACCGACTTACGCAGGCGGCTGGAGCCCTACAAGCGCGAGCCCGCGGTGACGGCGCTGCGCGAGCGCACCAGAGAGCTGGCCGCCGTATGAGACGCGGCCTGTCCTGGGGATGACTTCGTGAGGCGTGTAAGGCGTGTAAGGCGGGGAAAAGGCCGAAGGGCCCGGCTGGCAGCCGAGCCCTACGGGTAAAGCTGGTGAACGCTGACCCAGGGTCCTCGTTCGATCCGCAGCGAACTACGGGATGAGCTTGCCGGACCACGAGGCAGCAGCGGCCTTGTAGATCGCGGCGGTCTCACCGTCGAAGATCGGCGAGGTGATGTGGTCGTAACGGTTGTTGCCGTCCGTGTCCACGATCAGGCTGGTGACACCCTGGACGTAGCCAAGACGCTTGGCGTTGCTGTACTTGGCCAGCCACGGGCCACCGTCGTAACCAGCGGTCACCGCGCAGCGGAACGACTGGTGCTCCTCGACCTTGCGGGCCGGGACCTTGAGGACGTGCTTCTCGGTCTTGCCGTAGCACCACTTCGGCGTGACACCCGTGTAGGGCTTGTTGCCGTCGGGGTGCGGGCCGAACGGGTACCCGAAGGTACGCACGTAGGTGCCGGTGGGCTGGTTCCACGCCACACCCTGGCCACCAACGTTGTCGCCGAGGCGACCGTTGCTCTTGACCGCGTGCACGACGGTGTAGAACTCAGTCCGGAAGTACTCGACCTTGACGGACTTCTTCACCCAGTACTTCAGGAAGTAGTGGGTGATGGTGAAGTTGCCCTTGGAGTCGATCTTCCGGTAGCCCGGGCCGGTGTACGCCTTGTACTCGGACTCCGTGACGTACTCGGTGTAGGTCGCCCGGTAGGCCTTGGCGCCGTTCACCTGACCGCTGGGAGCGGCGTTGTACGCCTCGACCGGCACTTCCTTGAGAACCTTCACCGAGTCCGGGTGGTCCGGGCCAGCCAGGTCCTCGATCTTGGTGGCCTTCGCCCAGCAGTCGGGCGTCTCGCCGCCGTTGAGGTCCTTGCACTTCTTGTACTCGGCCTCAGTGATCGCGAAGTCCTTGGTGAACTTCTCGCCCTGGTAGGCGTCGTACTCAGCCTTGGTGACCTTCTTCGGCTGGTTGAGCACGCCGCCGATGCCGTCGTACACGGTGACGAACGCGTAGTCGCGGTCGAAGTCCTCGTACACGTCGAAGTCGTAGTGGGTGAAGGCCTGCTTACCCACGTAGACGCCCCAAGGAGCCTTGCCCTGGTAGTAGCCGGGGACGAAGACCCACTTCGACACGACCTCACCGTTGGCGGCGATGTCGTAGACGCAGTGGCCGGCGGTGGCGACCAGGTTGCGGTACTGCGACTGCACCGAGGTGCCGGAGCACCAGTACAGCTTGCCGTCACGCGTCTCGAAGAACACCTTGCCGATGGTCTTCGGCAGGTTCACGTTCTGCGTCTTGACGGTCTTCTTCTTCTCCTCGCCGATCGGAACGGCGGAGCCCGGCTTCGTGTCCGCGCTATAGCCGCCGCCGCGCTTGATCTTCTCAACCTCGAGGGAGTCGGGGTTGAAAGCCACAGCCTGCTTCAGGGCAGCGTTGTCGGACTTGGTCCAGAAGTTCAGGACCTCGGCAGCCTGCGCAGCCGTCTTGGCGAGGGGGTCGGTGGCGATGTCGCCCTGGGCCTGAGCCGAACCGGCGAGGCCGGCGGCCAGGAGACCAGTGGCGAGAACCGCGCCACCGGCGGGGAGGAGGATGCGCTTCAAGGTGACTCCTTGCGCTGTCGTGGAACGCCTCTTGCGTCCCATGCGTCAGTAAAGGGATAGCCAGGAACATACAGTGTGGATCTTGAGGACTGGTAGCCGCTTTGAGAAGAAATGATCGGCCCTGCCGCCCGTGATCGTTCTGTGATGTTTAAGCGGCCTATGTGGGTGACTCGCCGGAAGTGTCAGACCCGCCCGTTTCCGCAGATCAACATAAGGAAGTTGTCAGTGTGACTCAGGGGGCGGGCGGTCAGTCATCCGAGTGTCATCCGTGAAGGTGTGATGCAGATCACATCGACTTGGTGGCACCGTCCGGGCGTGGCGTGCGTCCAAACGCCCCACAGATTCCTCGGAAACGCCGAAGGGCCCGGCGATGCCAGGCCCTTCGCGAGTGAACGCCTTGAGCGATCGGCCTCAGGCCAGTCGCGCTGCGTTACTTAGGTGCGTTGCTTAGAGGATCCTGCCGGACCACACGTTCGCGGCGGCCTTGTAGACCGAGGCGGTCTCACCGTCGAAGTACGGCGAGGAGATGTAGTCGACACGGCCGTTGCCGTCCTGGTCGTTGAAGGTGCTGACGACACCGTTGACGTAGCCGAGACGCTTGGAGTTGCTGTACTTGAGCAGCCACGGGCCACCGTCGGCGCCTTCGGTCATGGCGCACTTGAGGGCGATGTGCTCCTCGATCTTCTTGGCGGCCGAACCGACCAGCTTCTTCGTGGTCTTGCCGTAGCACCACTTCGGCGTGATGCCGGTGTAGTTCTTGTTGCCGTCGGGGTGCGGGGCGGCCGGGTAGCCGAACACGCGGACGTACTTGCCGGTGGGCTGGTTCCAGGCGACACCCTGCCCGCCGACGTTGTCACCGAGGCGGCCGGCGTCCTTGACGAAGCCCTCGATGATGTAGAAGACGGTCTTGTAGTAGCCCTTGACGTCCGTCTTCTTCACCCAGTGCTTGATGAAGTAGTGGGTGATGGTGTAGTTGCCCCGCGCGTCGATCTTGCGGTAACCCGGGCCCTTATAGGCCTCGTACTCGGACTTGGTGACGTGCTCCGTCTTGGTCTGGGACGGCGCCTTGGTGCCGTTGCCCGCACCCGTGGGAGCCGCGTCGTAGTCCTCCTTCGTGACCTCGGTGAAGGCCTTCACCGCACCCGGGTAGTCCGGGCCGACGGTCTCGAACTTGGTGTCGGTCTTGGCCCAGCAGTCCGCGGTCTCGCCACCGTGGAGGTCGACGCACTTCTTGTACTCGGCCTCGGTGATCGTCACGTCCTTGGCGTCCTTGACGCCCTGGTACTTGTCCCAGTCGGCCTTCGAGACCTGCTTCGGCGTGCCGCCGCCGATGTGGATGCCGTTGTACACCGTGACGAACGCGTAGTCGCGGTCGTAGTCCTCGTAGACGTCGAAGTCGTAGTGGGTGAAGGCCTGCTTACCCACGTAGATGCCCCAGGGCGTCTTGCCCTGGTAGTAGCCGGGCACGAAGACCCACTTGGACATGACGTCCGTGTTGTTGGCCGTGTCGTACACGCAGTGGCCGGCGGTGGCCACCAGGTTGCGGTACTTGGCCTGGACGGAGGTGGCGGAGCACCACTTCTTCTCGCCCTTGCTGTTGACGAAGAAGACCTTGCCGATGGTCTTCGGCAGGTTGACGTTCTGGACCTTGACCTTGGTCTTCTTCTCCTGGCCGATCGGCGCGGCGGAGCCGGGCTTGGTGTCGGGGCTGTAGCCGCCCTTGCTCTGGAGCTTGGCGACGTCCTTGTTGTCCCAGATGTTGGACTGGGTCGCGGCCTTGAGAGCCGCACCGTTGGACTCGGCCCAGTACTGGGCGATGGCCTTGGCGTCGGCCGCGCTCTTCGCCATCGGGTCGCTGGCGACGTCGGGAGCGGCCGTGGCGGTGCCGGCCAGGCCGGCCGCCAGAAGGCCGGTAGCCAGAACGGCGCCACCGGCGGGGATGAGGATGCGCTTCAAGGGAACTGCTCCTTGGTCTGTCGTGGGTCGCGCAACTTGCGCCCCATGCGTCAGTAAAGGGATAGCAAGGAACATAGCGCGGTGATCTTTGCAGGTGAAAGCTGGTTTGCCCCACTCGGTAGAGGCGATTACCGCCGTGACCTTTCCGTTACCGGTCAGTGATCTTTGCCCAGAGTGAGCGTGAAGCTACGTCTTTGCAGGGCATGTAAGGGTTTCCGGGGCGCCCTGGAAAAGGGGGTGAGGAGGCCGTCGCGGAGCGTGAGCGCTCCAATGTGACTCAGATCACAGGAACCAAAACGGGCTCCAACTCCGTCTAAGCTGCCTTCCGCGCTGTGATGATCTTCTCGAAGGCGCGAAAAGGGGCCCGGCGGGAGCCGGACCCCTTCGTTGTGACGCTTCTCCGCCCTACTTGTACAGCTCGCCGTTCGGGCCGACGATCTTGCCTGACCACACGTTCTTCGCCGCGTTGTAGACGGAGGCGGTCTCGCCGTCGAAGTACGGCGAGGTGATGTAGTCGACCCGGTCGTTGCCGTCCTGGTCGGCGAAGGTGCTGGTGACGCCGTTGACGTAGCCCAGGCGCCTGCCGTTGTCGTAGCCGCTCAGCCAGGGGCCGCCGTCGTGGCCGGGGGTCACCGCGCACTTCAGGCCGATGTGCTCCTCGATCTTGAGCCACGGCGCGCCCACGGCCTTGCCGGTGGTCCTGCCGTAGCACCACTTCGGCGTCACGCCGCTGTACGGCCTGTTGCCGTCGGGGTGCGGGCCGGCCGGGTAGCCGAAGGCGCGGACGTACTTGCCGGTGGCCTGGTTCCAGGAGACGCCCTGGCCGCCGACGTTGTCGCCGAGGCGGCCCACGTCCTTGGACAGCAGGAGGTAGTGGCGCCCGCCCCAGCTGCGCTTGGGGCCGGTGAAGCCCTCGAAGTCCTTGCGGCCCACCTGCTTCACGCCGGTGAAGGCGATGCCGTTGTACACGGTCACGAACGCGTAGTCGCGGTCGTAGTCCTCGTAGACGTCGAAGTCGTGGTGGGTGAAGGCCTGCTTGCCCACGTAGATGCCCCATGGCGCCTTGCCCTGGTAGTAGCCGGGCACGAAGACCCAGTTGTCCAGGACGGCCTTGTCGCTGTCGGTGTCGTACACGCAGTGGCCGGCGGTCGCGACCAGGTTGCGGTAGTTGGACTGGACCGAGGTGGCCGAGCACCAGCGGTGTCTGCCCGAGCCGTCCACGAAGAAGACCTTGCCGATCGTCTTCGGCAGGTTCACGTTCTGGACCCTGCCGATCGGCCTGCGCTCCTCGCCGATCGGGGCGGCGCTCCCCGGGCTGCCGTCGGCGCTGGGGGCGCCCTTCGAGACGAGCTTCCTGACCTCCTTGGCGTCCCAGGTGTAGGCGGTGGCGGCGCGGAGCGCGGCGCCGTTGGACGCCAGCCAGAAGGAGGCGACGGAGGCGGCCCGCGCGGTGTTGCGGGCCATCGGGTCGCTGGCGATGTCGTTCCGGGCCGGCGCGGTGCCCGCCAGGCCGGCGGCCAGGAGGCCGGTCGCCAGTGCGGCGCCGCCGGCCGGGAGGAGGATTCGCTTCAAGGTAACTCCAGGCTCTGCCTTGTGCTGACCGGGGCTCCGTACACCCTCGTGATCAGCAAACGGTCAGCCCGGAACCTACAGCCCTGACTCGGGGCCGGTGAATCCGCCGGAGATCATGCCAATCACCCGTGAGCCGGGCGTGATCGTTCTGAGATCCGGTCTGCGCTGATCGCTGGAGGGCCGGCCACGCTGCGTGTAAGTTGCGTCACATTTGCGGCGAGCTGAGCGCGGCGGCGCGGCGGTAGACCGCGCCCGTGGCAACGGTGAAGGGCGGTGAGGACACCGCGTCGTAGGCGTCCTTGGCGTCCCGGTTCCAGGTGAGGCTGTTGATGCCGTTCAGCCCGCCCAGCTGCTGCGCGGGCTGGTAGCCGAGCAGCCAGGCGCCTCCGCTCGCGCCGGCGCTGAAGTTGCACGGCTGGAGCTGCACGCCGTACTGGAGGTCGAGGCTGGGGGCGACGGTCCGCCTCGTGGTGCCCGTGCACATCTGGAGCTTGCGGCCGTCGAACGGGCGGCTGCCGTCGGGCTGGGCGCCGGCCGGGTAGCCGAAGGCGTGGATCGTGTTGTTGAGCCCCTTGGAGAGCGCCAGCCCCTGGCCGCCGACGTTGTCCTGAAGCATGCCGACGTCCTGCATGACGAGCCGGCCGTCCTTGGACGTCCAGGTGAAGCCGCGGTTGACGGTCACGAACGCGTAGTCGTAGTCGTAGTCGCCCTTGCCCGGCCAGTGCTCGTGCATGCTGATCGCGGCGCCGACGTAGATCCCGTCCGGTGTCGTCCCGTCCGGTCCAGGATTGGGAACGAAGATCCAGTATTGGGCGGCCTTGCCCTGCCGGGAGTCGTAGGCGCAGTGGGCGGCGGTGGCGACGACGCTGTGGTTCTTGGCCGCGACCGCGCTGGCGGAGCACCAGTATTCCTTGGCGCCGAAGCGGAAGAAGACCTTGCCCATGGTCTTCGCGACCGCGCCCTTCTGCGGCAGGGCGGGCGCCACGTTGAGCGGGGCGGTGGAGGCCTTGGTCGTGGTGACGCCCTGGCCGGGCCCGAGCGCGGCCCCGGCGGCCGAGGTGGGCGATGACTGCGATCCCGGAGTGGCGGGGCTGTAGCTGTCGGCCTTCTTGAGCCGCTCGGGCTGCCAGTAGTCGGCCACCTTCTGCACGTCCGCCGCCGTCTTGGTCAGCCTGACGGAGTAGACCGAGCTGTCCGCGCTCTCCCCGGTGGCGGCGGCGTTCCCCGTGAAGGCAGGCAGCGTCAGCAGCGCGCTCAGCGCGGCTGCCGCCAGGTGCCTGGCTCGGGGGATCATCAAAAGCCTTTCCGGGGGTGTAAGTGTGGATTCTTACAGATCGGCGCACTGTATTGCAGCTCGGGTGGAGGATTCGTTATCCGATCAAGCATGACGTGTGTCCCATAAGACAGCTATCAAGGTGTACGTCCAGATAGGCGTAACTCATCCCTCGTGTCGGTCGTTGCCGCAGGTCAGAGGGTCAGGAATCGTAGTGACCATGCGTCGACTTGTCTGCCTGGCCGTCCTTTCCTGTACGGCTTTCACCGCCGCTCCCGCCGAGGCCGCCACGCGTGTTCCCGGCAGGAACCTGAGGCTTTTCTTGATCACAGTGGGCCCGAAGACGGGCATGCTGTCCTGCGCCCCCCGGTCCACCAAGCCCGCGTGCGTCGCGCTCGCGAAGGCCGGCGGCGACCCCGCGCGGCTGGCGGGGCCGTCCGACATGGCCTGCACCATGGAGTACAACCCGGTGCACGTCAAGGCGATGGGCGTCTGGGACGGCAGGCGGCACGACTACGACCGGACGTTCTCCAACGGCTGTGAGATGGCCGCGTCGACCGGGCCGGTCTTCCAGTTCTGAGCGGGCACTCCGGAGGGCGGCCCGGTCCTCGACGGACTCGGGCCGCCCTGTGGCGTGCGCCGGTTACGGCATGTTGCCGGTCCAGCGGTTGGCCGCCGCCTTGTACACCTTGTAGGTGTCGCCGTTGAAGTACGGCGACGAGACGTGGTCGTAGCGGTCGTTGCCGTCGGTGTCCCACGCGACGCTGTTGACGCCGATCAGATAGCCGGTGCGCGAGGCGCTCCTGTAGTCGAACAGGAGCGGCCCGCCGCTGGCCCCGGCGGTGAAGCCGCACTTGAAGCCGACGTGCTCCTGCAGGTTGTACTTCGGCGCCGCGGGCATCGGCCTGGTCTTGCCGTAGCACCACTTCATCGTGCGCCCGGTGAAGGGCCGGTCGCCGTCGGGGTGCCCGCCGGCCGGGTAGCCGAAGGAGAAGACGTTCACCTTGGTGCCGCGGTTCCAGGTGAAGCCCTGCCCGCCGACGTTGTCGCCGAGGCGGCCCGCGTTCTTCCTGGTGAGCCGCCAGCCGTCGGCCGCCTTCTCCCAGTTGACCTTGATGCCGTTGTAGACGTTGACGAACGCGTAGTCGTAGTCGTAGTCCTCCTTCACCACGAAGTCGTCGTGCGCGTTGAACGTCTTGGCGGCGTAGATGCCGTACGGGGCCTTGCCCTGCCAGACCTGGTCGCCGTCCCAGTAGGACGGGATGAAGATCCAGTTGTCGTAGAAGCGGTTGGCCTTGATGTCGTAGACGCAGTGGGCCGAGGTGGCCACCAGGTTGCGGTACCTGCCCTGGACGGAGGTCGCCGAGCAGTACCTCCAGCTCTTCGGGTCACGCGGGTCGCTCCCCGGCAGCGTGAAGAACACGCGGCCCACGGAGTTGGGCAGGTTGACGTGCTTGCTCTTGACGGACCTGGCCTTCTCGCCGCCGATCGGCGGCACGGATCCGGGCGGGCCGTCGGGGGTGGACCGGCCGCGCCTGGCGCCCTTCAGGCGGGCGTCCACCTGGTCGTCGTGGTCGGTGGCCAGCTTGATCCGGTCCGGCGTCCAGAACTGGACGGCCTGTCCGGCGGGGGTGGGGGCCGTGCGCGTGACGACGTCCGAGGGTGCCGTCGCACTCGCGGCGGTGCCGCTGATCGTGCCCGCGGCCAGCCCGACGGCGACCAGGCCGGCGAGGGGGATGGCGATGCGCCTTGCTCGGGGGTACATGGAGCTCCTCTCAGTTCTCGGCGGCCCAGAGCGGGGTACGACGCCCCGGATGGGCCAGGAAAACGATTGGAACGTTAATGAATGGCGCGACGCCGTACCCGGGAAACGGCTGGGGAATATCTAATGCGCATGTATTACCAGAAAGCATTTCCGCAGGTCGGAGACGCTCTGAATTTGCTCTGGCCTCACTGGTAACAGTCGTTATCACAAGCCTCTCTCCGAGTATGGTTGTGAATCTGTGACCCGTGAGAAGGATTTCGCCCGGCCAGAAGGCTTGCGCCGGCGGTCGCCGCTCGACTGAACTGGTTGCGAGGGCACAGCCGCACTACTGGGCGAGGTCGTCGTGGCCGATCAGTTCGATGTCATCGAGGCGGGGCAGCGCGGCCACCGCCGGTGGATCGGGCTCGTGGTGGTGGCGGCGCTGATCGCGATCCCCGTCGTGGGGCTGCTGGCCAGCCGCGACCCCGGGTCGCCGCTCGGTCACGCCGGGGCGACGCCCGACCCCATTCAGTCGCTGAGCACGCTCAGCAGCGCGCCCAACGTCCTCTACCCCAGGGCCACGACCCGCGGGGACGACGAGGTCATCCAGGTGGTCTTCCCTCACGGGGCGCGGGCCGAGATCCGCTATCCCGCCGTGCTGGAGCTCGACGAGCTCGGGGCGCGCCCGTTCCGTGGCGCCTGGATCGACGGCCAGTACCGCCGCCTGTCCGCGCCCTATGGCGGCGAGGTGGAGGTGTCGAAGGGGGGCCAGCCGATCAGGAGCCTCACCTCCAACGTCCGGCTCTGGCCGCGCCAGCCGGGCAGCGGCTCGTCCGGGCAGGTGCTGCTGTTCGCGTTCGGGCCGTGGCGGCTGGCGCTGTACGACCGGCAGGAGGGGCTGACGTTCGAGCAGCGGATGGCGGTCGCCGAGCACCTGCGCGGCAGGGTGACCAAGGACGGCTACCTCGTGCTGTCGGGTGGCGGCCCGGTCCGCCTGGCCAGGCCGGGGGAGGACGCGAACGGCGATCCGGTCGGCCCGCAGCTCTGGTTCGGCGGCGTCGTGGGCGACATGGTGGCGTTCATCCCGGCGCCCGGCTGCGACAAGGCCACGCGCGTGCCGCCGAACTTCGACCGGCCCGGCCGGCCCGTCGAGGCCACGTGCAGGGGCGGGGTGCAGATCGCCGCCAGCGGCTCGGCGGAGTTCGTTCAGCGGGCCGTCGAAAAGATCAGGATCACGCTGAAGTAAGGTGCGGCCATGTTCGCCGTAACCGCCACACAGACCGATCCCGACAACCCCCTCGCCGGGCTGACGCTCGGCGAGCGGCCGGAGCCGCAGGTCCCGGACGGCTGGACGACCGTCTCCGTCCGGGCGACCGCCCTCAACCATCACGACCTGTGGACGCTCAAGGGCGTCGGCATCAGGCAGGACCGGCTGCCGATCGTGCTCGGCTGCGACGCGGCAGGCGTCGACGAGGACGGCAACGAGGTCATCGTGCACTCCGTGATCGGCACCGGCGCCGACGAGACCCTGGACCCCAGGCGTTCGCTGCTGTCGGAGGTCCACGACGGGACGTTCGCCGAGCGGGTGGCCGTGCCGCGCCGCAACCTGGTGCCCAAGCCGGCCGCGCTGACGTTCGAGCAGGCCGCGTGCCTGCCCACGGCCTGGCTGACCGCGTACCGCATGCTGTTCGACAAGGCCGGGCTGCAGCCGGGCTCGACCGTGCTGGTGCAGGGCGCGGGCGGCGGGGTCGCCACGGCGGTGATCGCGCTCGGCCGGGCGGGCGGCTACCGCGTCTGGGCCACCAGCCGCTCGGCAGAGAAGCGCGACAGGGCTCTCAAGCTCGGTGCCGACCAGGTCTTCGAGCCGGGCGCGCGGCTGCCCGAGCGGGTCGACGCGGTGATGGAGACCGTCGGCCAGGCCACCTGGGACCACTCGCTCAAGTCGCTCAAGCCGGGCGGGCGGATCGTGGTCTCGGGCGCCACCAGCGGCGGGGTCCCGCCCGCCGACCTCAACCGGGTGTTCTTCCTGCAGCTGTCGGTGGTCGGCTGCACGATGGGCACCCGCGACCAGCTCCAGCGCCTGGCGGTCTTCCTGGAGCAGACCGGGGTGCGGCCGGTCATCGACAGGACGATGCCGCTGGCCGAGGCGCGCGACGGGTTCGCGGCCATGCACGAGGGCGACGTCTTCGGGAAGATCGTCTTCACCGCGTAGCAGCGACTTCCCCGGTGGTACAACGGAGTTGAGGGGGTTCCCCGGGAGGCGTCGCCATGGACGTGGAGCCGTTCGGGCCGGGCTCGATGCACTGGGAGTCGGCCGGCGAATACCGCAACCTGCTGGTGGCGGGCAGTGCGCTGGTCCTGCAGACCATGCACCCCGCCGTCGGCGCGGCGGTGGCCCGGCACTCCGGCTTCCGCCAGGACCCGTGGGGCCGGCTCAACCGGACGCTGGAGTCGGTCCAGAGGTGGGTGTACGGCGGGGCGGCCGGGCCCGCGGAGGGGGTCAGGCTGCGCGAGCTCCACCGGCCGATCAGCGGGGTGGACGAGCGGGGCAGGCCCTACCACGCGCTGAACGGCGAGGCGTGGGCGTGGGTGCACCTGACGCTGTTCGAGCGCTACATCGTGCTCAACCGCTGCTTCGGCGTGCCGTACACGGAGGAGCAGGAGCGCCGGCTGTACGCGGAGACGCGGCGGCTGGGCGCGATCCTGCGGGTGCCCGCCCGGGAGGTGCCGGGGGACGTCGAGGCGTTCCGGCGCTACTTCGAGGCGATGGTGGCCGGGCGGCTGGAGGCGCACCCGACCGCGTTCGAGGTGCTGTCGGTCCTGCGGATGTCGCCGGCGCCGCCCGGACTGCCGGGGCCGCTGCGCCGGGTCTGGGGGCCGGTGGGGGCGGGCTCCGGCGGGCTCACCTTCTTCGTGACCGTGGGGACGCTGCCGCCCGCCGTACGGGAGAAGCTGGGGCTGGCCTGGACGGCGCGGGACGAGCGGCGGCTGGGGCACCTCGGCCGGGCGGTGGCGGCGCTCACGCCGCGCCTGCCGGAGCGGCTGAGGTACATGCCGATCGCCTATCACGCCCGCAAGGCCGCTCGCCGCTCGCTTCGGGACGCGGAACGGGCTCCGCGCCCGGCATAGCGCGCTCGGCCGGCGAGCGTGGCGGGGTGCTGTCGGGGGGTGGCGGCGAGGCCCGGCGTTGGGCCGGAGGCCGCAGGCCGTGCCGGATCATCACCGGAGGGTGTCGCGGATGCGGTCGGACGTCTGGTCGAGGACGGCGCGGAGCCGTTCGAGGGTCTCGGGGGTGAGCCGGGACTCCGACGCCTCCTCGCGAACCTTGGCCACGAAGTCGGCCAGCATGCTCCCCAGCTCGGCGTCGAGATCGGCGTCATGGTCGGAACGCCCGGCGGGCGGACCCCCCAGCGTGGCCCAGACCTCGGCCCAGATCCTGCGCCACTCACCGGTGAGCCGCTGGCTCTCACCCTGCCACTGCTGGGCGTGCTCCATCCACTGGCGCTTCTGCTGTGCCTTGAGCCGTTCGAAGTCGGCCTTCTGCTGCTCGCGCAGCCGCCTGGAGTCGGTCTTGGCGCCGACGCGCACGTCCTTGGCCATCCTGGTCAGCTCCTCGCGGAGCGACTTGACCGTGTCGCGGACGTCCTCCTTCACCTCGCGGGCGATGTCGCGCACCGAGGCGGAGATCTCCTGCTCGAGGTCGTCGAGCTCGTCGAGGCGGGCGTTGAGCTCGTCGCGGCCCTTGTCGGTGATGGAGAACACCTTCTTGCCGTCGATCACCTCGTGCGTGACCAGTCCCTCCTCCTCCAGGCGGGCCAGGCGCGGGTAGATCGTGCCGGGGGAGGGGGAGTAGACCCCGAGGAAGCGGTCCTGGAGCAGCCGGATCACCTCGTAGCCGTGGCGCGGGCTCTCGTCCAGCAGCTTCAGCAGGTAAAGCCTCAGGCGGCCGTGAGCGAAGACAGGGCTCATTCCTTCTCCCCCTTGAGCAGCGTGACCTCGCCGGACACCGTGACCGCCGACACCGAGGCCATGCCGCCACCCAGCCGGCCCGTCAGCGACTTCGCGCCGGGACCGCTCTTGTCGGACAGCTTCTCGAACGTGCTGACCAGGCGGCCGGAGGTGGACCGCACGTTCACGTCCGCCTCCACGTCCTCGGGCAGCCTGACAAGGATGTCACCCGAGACGCTGTTGAGCGTCACGTGCCCGGTCGGCCGGAGCTCCAGGTCGGCGGTGATGCGCCCCGACACCGTGTTGGCGCGCAGGCGCCGCGGGATGCCGTGGGCGACGGTGAGGTCGCCCGAGACGCTCTGGAACGCCAGGTCGCCCTCCATGGCCCGGCTCTCGACGCTGCCCGCGGCGGTCGTGACGTTCACCTCGCCGCTCACACCGTCGAGGACGACGTTCCCGGAGACGCTCTTGACCCGGGTGACGTTCTCGAACCCGGCGACGACGGCCGAGGCTGAGACCACGCCCGCGTTGACCTTGCAGTCGCGGGGCACGGTGAGCGTGGCGACCGTCTCGCGCCGGACGCTGCGCAGCCAGCCGAGCAGGCCGTCCCAGGTCAGGTCCTTGTAGGCGACGCTGAGCCGCCGGGCGTCCTCGTCGTAGGTGACGATCAGCGGGGCGGAGTCGATGGACGACACCTCCAGCGCCGGCGGCCCCTCGCTGGCGAGGACCGCCAGCCTCCCGGCCACTATTCGCACCTCCAGGGAGGACACCTGCCCGAACGTCAGTTGCTCGGGCCCGTCGATCGTCCACTGCGGCATGATCCCGCCCCTCTCCGTTGACACGTCCGCACACGTCCGCACACAAGACACGATATGTCGCGTTTCTCGAAAACTCAAGATGTATCGCGTCTTACGCGCTACCCCGCCGCCGCGAAGGGACCGCAGGGGGACGGGAGCCGGTGCGCCGGCTCCTCACTCGTCCTCGTCGTCGAGCCGGGCCAGCCACGTGGCCAGCCGCTCGACGGGGATCTCGAACTCGGGGTTGAGGTCGACGAACTCGCGCAGCCGCTCGCCGAGCCAGAGCAGGCTGACCTCCTCCTCGCCCCGCCGCTCGACGAGCTCCTCGATCCCCCGGTCAGTGAAGTACATCGTGCTCCGTTCGGTCGCTGTGCAGCCGGCACGCCGGAATCACGCCCGCGGGAGCCGGGACGCCGGCGCGCCCACGCCTCACTCTAGGACCTGGTGGCGAGGGCCACGCATTGCTGGTGGCGGGCCACGTAAGGGAGGCCGGGCGCGCCGGAACGGGGAAACCCCCGCGCGGCGCCGGCCGGCGGGGGTTTCGGGGTGGGCTGTGTCAGCCGAACAGCTCCTTGAGTATCTCCTGCAGCTCGTTGTCGTGGGCGGCGTGGGAGCCGGCCGCGGGCGAGCTGTTGGGGGTCCGTGACACCCGGCGCAGCGGGCGGCCGCCGAGCACCTGCCGGTCCTCCGCCAGCTTGAGCGCCAGGTAGGGCCACGGGCCCATGTTGACCGGCTCGTCCTGGGCCCACAGCAGCTCGACCTGCGAACCGTAGCGCGCCAGCTCGGCGTCGAGCTCGTCGGCCGGGAACGGGTAGAGCCGCTCCAGCCGGACCAGCGCGACGTCGTGGCGGCCCGTCTCCTCGCGCCTGGCGGCCAGGTCGTAGTAGATCTTGCCGGAGCTGAGGACGACCTTGGTGACCTTGCCCGGATCGACCGTGGTGTCGGACAGGACCGGCTGGAAGGTGCCGGAGGTGAAGTCGCCCGTCCTGGACGTCGCGGCCTTGTGGCGCAGCAGCGACTTGGGCGTGAAGACCACCAGCGGCCGGTGCCGGCCCGACTCGACCTGCCAGCGCAGCAGGTGGAAGTAGTTGGCCGGCGTGGTCGGCTGCGCGACCGTCATGTTGTCGAGCGCGCACACCTGCAGGAACCGCTCGATGCGGGCCGAGGAGTGGTCGGGGCCCTGCCCCTCGTAGCCGTGCGGCAGCAGCAGCGTGACGCCGGACTTCTGGCCCCACTTCTGCTCGCCGGACGAGATGAACTCGTCGATGATCGTCTGGGCGCCGTTGACGAAGTCGCCGAACTGCGCCTCCCAGGCGACCAGGGCGTCCGGACGCACGACGCTGTAGCCGTACTCGAAGCCGAGCGCCGCGAACTCGCTGAGCAGCGAGTCGTAGACGTAGAACTTCGTGGTGCCCTGGTTGAAGGTCTTGAGCGGGGTGTGCTCCGCGCCGGTCATCCGGTCGACCAGCACGCCGTGGCGCTGGGTGAACGTGCCGCGCCGGGAGTCCTGGCCCACCAGGCGGACCGGGTGGCCGTCGATGAGCAGCGACCCGAACGCCAGCGTCTCGCCCATCGCCCAGTCGATCGTGTCCTGCTCGACCATGTGGCCGCGCCGCTGCAGCACCGGCGACAGGCGCGGGTGCGGGGTGAAGCCCTCGGGCAGGTTGAGCTGGGTGTCGACGATGCGCTTGAGCGTCTCGTCGCTGATCGCCGTCGGGGTGTCGTCGTGCGACCACTTGACGACCTCGGTGGGCGGCACCCGCATCTCGCCCGCTTCCTTCGGCTTCTTGGCGGCCTCGCGGGTCTCGGTGAACGCCTGCTCCAGCTTGGCCTGGTAGTCGCGGAGCGCCTGCTCGGCCTCCTCGACCGTGATGTCGCCCCGGCCGATCAGCGCCTCGGTGTAGAGCTTGCGGGTCGAGCGCTTGGCGTCGATCAGGTCGTACATCAGCGGCTGGGTGAAGGCGGGGTTGTCGCCCTCGTTGTGGCCGCGGCGGCGGTAGCAGATCAGGTCGATGACGACGTCCTTGCGGAACGCCTGGCGGTACTCGTAGGCGAGCTGGCCCACGCGGACCACGGCCTCGGGGTCGTCGCCGTTGACGTGGAAGATCGGCGCCTGGATCATCCTGGCCACGTCGGTCGCGTAGACGCTGGACCGGGACGAGGCGGGGGAGGTGGTGAAGCCGACCTGGTTGTTGACCACCACGTGCACGGTGCCGCCGGTGCGGTAGCCGCGCAGCTGCGACAGGTTGAGCGTCTCGGCCACGACGCCCTGGCCGGCGAAGGCCGCGTCGCCGTGGATGAGGACGGGCAGGACGGTGAAGCCCTCCTCGCCGCGCTCCAGGAGGTCCTGCTTGGCCCGGACCACGCCCTCGAGCACCGGGTCGACCGCCTCCAGGTGGGACGGGTTGGCCACCACCGACGCGCTGATGGTCTTGCCGCTGGGGGCGGTGAACTGGCCGGTCGCGCCGAGGTGGTACTTCACGTCACCGGAGCCGTGCGCCGTGCGCGGGTCGAGGTTGCCCTCGAACTCGCCGAAGATCTGGGCGTAGGACTTGCCCACGATGTTGGCCAGCACGTTGAGCCGGCCGCGGTGGGCCATGCCGATGACGACCTCGTCGAGGTCCTCGTCGGCGGCGTCGCTGATCACCGAGTCGAGCAGCGGGATGAGGGACTCGCCGCCCTCCAGCGAGAAGCGCTTCTGGCCGACGAACTTCGTCTGCAGGAACGTCTCGAACGCCTCGGCGGTGTTGAGCCGCGACAGGATGTTGAGCTGCTCGTCGCGTTCGGGAGAGGCGTGCGGCTTCTCCACCCGCGCCTGGATCCAGGCCCGCTCCTCGGGGTTCTGGATGTGCATGTACTCGATGCCGACCGTGCGGCAGTAGGAGTCGCGCAGCACGCCCAGGATCTCGCGGAGCTTCATCAGCGGGCGACCGCCGAATCCGCCGGTGGCGAACTCGCGCTCCAGGTCCCACAGGGTCAGGCCGTGCGACTGGATGTCGAGGTCGGGGTGCTTGCGCTGCTTGTACTCCAGCGGGTCGGTCTCGGCCATGAGGTGGCCGCGAACCCGGTAGGCGTGGATCAGCTCGATCACGCGGGCGGACTTGGCCACGTCGTCGTCGTGGGAGGCCGAGATGTCCCGGATCCAGCGGACCGGCTCGTACGGGATGCGCAGCGCCTCGAAGATCTCGTCGTAGAAGCCGTCCTCGCCGAGCAGCAGCCGGTGGATCTGGCGCAGGAAGTCGCCGGACTGGGCGCCCTGGATGATCCGGTGGTCATAGGTGCTGGTCAGCGTCATGACCTTGGAGACGGCCAGCCGCGAGAGCGTGTCGGGCGAGGCGCCCTGGTATTCGGCCGGGTATTCCATCGCGCCGACGCCGATGATCGTGCCCTGGCCGGGCATGAGGCGGGGGACCGAGTGGACGGTGCCGATCGTGCCGGGGTTGGTCAGCGAGATCGTGGTGCCGGCGAAGTCGTCGACGCCGAGCTTGCCCGAGCGGGCCTTGCGCACGACCTCCTCGTAGGCCATCCAGAACTGCCGGAAGTCCATCTGCTCGGCGCCCTTGATGGACGGCACGAGGAGCTGGCGGTCGCCGTTGCTCTTCTGCACGTCGATGGCCAGGCCGAACCCGACGTGCTCGGGCTTGACCAGCGTGGGCTTGCCGTCGACCTCCGTGTAGGAGTGGTTCATCTCCGGCATGGCCTTCAGCGCCTTGACGATGGCGAAGCCGATCAGGTGCGTGAAGGAGACCTTGCCGCCGCGTCCCCGCTTGAGGTGATTGTTGATCACGATGCGGTTGTCGATGAGCAGCTTGGCCGGGATGGCCCGGACGCTGGTCGCCGTCGGCACCGTCAGCGAGAGGTCCATGTTGGAGGCCGTGCGCGCCGCGGCGCCGCGCAGCCTGACCTCCTCGGCGCCCTTGGGCACCGGGGTGGCCTGCTGCTTCGGCTTGGCCGCGGGGCCGGCCGCCTGCTCGGCGGGTGGCGCCGCGGTCTGCTCCGCGACG
>NZ_QNFZ01001068.1 GCF_003313395.1 Nonomuraea lactucae
CTCGGCCCTGGCCTCCGCCGCCGCGACACCGCGCTCGGCCTCCTGCCGGGCCCGCACGGCCGCCGCGACGTCCTCGACCGCGCGATCACGCTCGCTCCGCGCCAGCTCGGCATCCTCGACCGCCCGTACGGCCCGCGCCTGGGCCTCCCCCGTATGGGCCTCGGCCTCCTCCACCCGCTCGGCCAGCTCCCGAACCGCCTGATCCCTGGCCCTCTCCGCCAGTTCGGCCCGCCGTTCGGCCTTCTGTGCCCGCCGCTCGGCCGCGTCGGCCCGGCGCGCGGCCTCCTCGGCGTTCTGCAACGCCTGCCGTTCGGTGCTGGCCGCCTCGCGCAGCGCGGCCAGCGCCTGCTCGCGTGCCCGCTCGGCGTCACCCAGCGCGGTGTCCCTCTCCCCCTCGGCCTCCTGGACGCGCGACCGCATCTGCGCGGCCTCCCTGCGCGCGTGCTCAGCAGCTTCGCGCGCCAGCCGTACCTGCTCGAACGCCTGCTCCCGCTCGGTACGCGCGATCGCCACCCGGGTATGCGCCTCGGCCTGCACCGCGCTCAGCCTCGCCTCCACCCCGGCCGGGCTCAACTCCTCGGCCAGCGCGCGTGCCAGCGGCTCGATGGCCGACGCCAGGCCCGTCTCCATCCGCTCGTACAGCTGCTCCGCCCTGGCCAGCGCCCCTTCCAGACCGGGGGTGGCGCGCCGCAGCTCCCGCTCCCGCTTGGCGGCCGCCTGGCAGTCCCCCTCAGGACAGTACGCCTTGGGCCGCCCTCTCCCCCGCCGCTGCTCGATCGCCGTCCCACAGTGCTTGCACGGCGTCACCACACCCGTCTCTTCGGTCACGGCGCCACCGTAGCATTTTTTATTTTCTAGAAATCACATTTCAGAAAACCACATCCGTTGTGTCATGACGAGCTTGGCTAACTTGCGGGAATGCAGAATTCCCGCAAGTAGTCCGGAGCCACGCGGGGTGTCGTATCTGCTGCATCTGAGACTGGTCATCTAACTGTCCTGCAGGTGAGACTGGTCATCTAACTGTCCTGCAGGTTCGTCGTCACCTGTCACCCAATTGGTCACGTCTTGTCACTCCGGCAAGCCCCTCTCTTATGCATGATTGCCTGTTTCTGCACGTTTGACCCAATCCCCGTGCCGCACCGAGGCGCTTTCGTGGGTTCGTTTGCAATATTGAATTATCAAGTTGATGCAAATATACATTCATTCCTCTATATGCCTGCACTGCGGCGAGGGGAAGGTGCGAGCAGCTTCCCTGTTTCCCTTCCCTCTCATCAGCATCGTATTCTGGCCGACTCAATTCCGAGTGTATTATCTTTGTCGCCAGGAAGCCGGGATGATGCTTTGACCTGCGGATCTTTTAGATGTCGATCGCCAAGGCTCGCCCGGATATAGCGCTGGAGCCCGGCATGGTACGGGCTCGGTTGATCGCTTGAACCATGCCCTCTTCCCGTAGTTTGTCGATTACGCGAAGAGGCGCTATGGCGGTTCAGGCGTAGGACAGGTTATGACCATCCCGAGGACAGTTCGGTGACCAATGAGCGTCCGACCAGCGGGTTCGTCACGTAGTGTCCAGGCTTTCGGTCATCGATAGTGCCCGCCGGCAGCGCAGCCTGGCAGCGTGGGCGAGGATGGGCCGTCGCCAGCCGGGGCGGGCGGGTGCAAGGGCCGCACGGGAGGGGTGCGGAGGCGTTCCATGTCCTCGAGCAGCTCCCGGTCCGGTCGCAGATCGTATCCCATGGTGGTCTCGGGACGAGCGTGTCCGGCCAGCTTGGCGGCCTTGATCGCGTCGACCACGGGCAGCACGTTGGAGATGAAGGAGCGGCGCACGTCGTGCGGCCGCACGCGCCGGGTGCCGGCTTGCCGGCATCGTTTGTCCAGGATGTCGGCGATGCCTTGCGGCTGCATGTGCGCGGGGCGGCCGTTCCTGCGGCGGATGGCGCCGTTGCGCTCCAGCCGGGGGAACAACGCGCCCGGTCGGTCGCCGCGGAGGGTCAGCCAGCGTTCGAGGCTGCGGGTGACGAAGCTGTTGAGGGGCAGGTGCCGTTCCTTGTTGCCCTTGCCGATGACCCGCAGCATGCCGGTGACTGGGTTGTTGTAGTCGCTCATCTCTAGGTTGGCCGCTTCGGCGCGGCGCAGACCGCAGCTGTCCAGCACGGCGACGAGGGCCATGTCGCGGGCGCCGGCGGCGCAGTTGTCGGCTTCGCAGGCAGCCAGGATGGCGCCAATGACCTCGTCGGGGATGTAGGCGCCGGCGGGCTTGCGCTGGCTTTTGATGTTCTTGGGGCTGCGGGCGCGCTGGTAGTCCTCGCTGTTCATGAGGCCGAGCCGCCAGGCCTCTTCGAGGACCCGGCGTAGTGCGGTCAGGTGCCGGTTGACGTACCGGTCGGCCCAGCCCTGTTCGGTGAGCAGACGCCGGATGTGGATGGTGTGCTCGTAGCGCAGCAGCCACCATGGTTGGCCCTGCCCGGTGATGGTCTTGTCGTCGAGGTGGGCGCCCTGGAGGAGGCGGGCGATGCGGTCCAGGCACCCGGCCTGGGTGCGGCGGGATTCGGGGCTCTCCAGGCTGGCCAGGTAGGCGTCATACGGGTCGCGCAGCGACGCTGTGGCCAGCTGGTAGTCCTCCGGCTGGGGCGCGACCGGCAGCGCGGCCAGGGCGGCCAGGCGTGTCGCGATGGTCGGGCCGGCCGTGTTAGCTCCGGTCGGTGTGATGACGGGGGGCGCGACAGCGCTCGACGAGGGACGTGTGCCGGTGTCGGCGCTGAGCGCCGGGGTGGGGTCGGTCACGACCGGACTCCGTCCCGGTGGTGAGCCGCACTGGGGTGCGGCGGACACCAGGGTTGTGGGCCGCTGATAACAGGTGACCAGCCGGGGGACTTCACGGGATAAAGGCCCGTGTCAGCGTGCCGGATTGGGCTTTTGGTCACGAAACTGTCCGTCCTGTTGGTCATGTGGCGCCCAGCGCGGTCCGGCGAAGAAGCCATGCCCCGCGTGAGGTCCAGGGAGATCTGGTCGCTGCGCGCCGTCCCTGTCTTCGCCGGGCGCCGCCCCGGACTCCCCCGGCCAGAAGGCCGCCGGTGGAGCGCGGCGAAAGCGCCGTGGCGCGCCTCGGCTTCCAGGGGATGGGCCTCCTCCCCCCAGGGCGCCAGTACCGGACTGGGTCCTCGGGACGGGCATTGCGATCCGATGACGTCACGGCATGATCATAGCGGTTTAGCTGTGGGGATCCGCATTCCCGTGGCTAAGATGATGGATCGCCTTCAATAGTGTTGATCAGCACGATTCATTTTCGTACCGGAGCTGCACGATTCAGATATCATCCGGATCATGCTCGATGGCGATGATGATCTGCACGGCTATGATGATCAGGCGAAGGGTCGTGGCGAAGATTCCGCTGCCCTGTCTCCTGCGGCCCTGGCCGCCGACACGGCGGGCGGCATCGCGGTGGCTCGCGACGGCGACGAGCCTGCGCGGCACTGTCCGTGCGGCAACACCCTGCCGTCCCGCCCGCCCGGCGCACGCCGCGGTGGCCGTCGCCGTGACTACTGCTCGGCCGCGTGCCGCTCGCGCTACCGCAGCAGCCGTCTGGGTAGCCAGAAGAACGCGATGCAGGAGGCCACCCGCCGCGCCGGCGCGCTGGACGAGCGCATCGCGCCGCAGATCGAGCAGCTCACCGGGAGGATCGAGCAGCTGAACGCGGACCTCGCCGAACGAAACACGCACACCAAGGTGCTCGCCGAGATCTCCGCCGAGCGGCTGCGCGCCGCCGAGGATGACGCCGATGAGGCGGCCGCCGCCAGCGAGGAAGACCAGGAAAGGGCGCGGCGGGCGCTCGCCGAGCGCGACGCCGCCGTGGATGCGACCCGGCAGGCCCGCCAAGCGCGCGACGACGCCCAGCGCGAGGCCCGCCAGGCCAGGCAGGACATGGTCCAGGCCCAAGACCACGAGCGCGCCGCAGTGGCGTCCGAGCGGCTGGCCTTGGAGAAGGCGGCCACCCTGGAACGTCAGCTGGCCACCGCTGCGGCCCAGTTGCACGCGGCCAAGCAGGCCCAGCAGGCCGCCGATGCGGCACGCGCCCAGGCTGAGCAGCAGGTGGCCCTGGCGCGGGAAGCCGGCGAGCGGCAGGATCGCACGCTGCGCGAGCAGAGCGAGCAGCTCACCGATGCGCGTCGGGAACTGGCCGCCGCCAGGGCTGAGATGGAGCTGCTGGCCGGCCAACTGAAGCGGGAGCAGCAGCGCGCCGATACCGCCGAGGAGCGGGCCGGGCAGGAACGCGCGGCCGCCGGGCAGGCCCGCGCCGAGTCAAGGGCCGTCCGCGAAGAGGCCGCCGCAGCAGCCCGAACCCATGCCACAGAGCTGGAGCGGATACGTGAGCAGCTACGACAGGAGACTCAGCGGGCCGACGCCGCCGCGACGGAACTGGCCGTCACCTGGGCCAAGCTCACCGCCGCCACCGAGCGCAGCACCGATCTCCAGCAACGCCTGGTCGCCGCCGAGCAGCGCGCAGAGCGAGCGACACCGCCCGCAACCGGCTGACGAGCACCAGCAAGGACAGAGCGGCCGTGAACACCAGTAGTCACCGCGGTTATGCAACACGTGTTCGAGCTTGGCGCAGATGAAGTCGGAAAGGGGCCGGCGGCGTGGGCTCCGGTCGTCGTGGCGACGGCCTCGACGATCCTGCGCATGGGAGTCTGCTCGGCCCCGGCGGCGTTCACGATCGTCCCGGGCGAACGGCGTGCACCGGCCTGCCCCGCGGCATGCTCACAGGCGTCAAGGCGACCCAGGCCGGAGCCGAGATGGCCGCCGCCTTCCACCAGCGGCTGCTCGCCGTCGACTCCGCGCCGACGGAGCTTCACGTACGCGCCGGAGGCGTACGACGCGACGATCGTCGCCGCCTGGCCGCCGGCAGGGACATTGACTACGACGGGGTGAGCGGCCCGATCGACTTCACCGACAAGGGCGATCCAGCGAGGGCACCGATCGGCGTGTTCCAGTACAGGGCCGATCACACCGCCGCGCTTGTCTCCCATGAGGTCGGCGAGTTGCCGGCCTGAAAAACCGCCCGATCCACCGAACGTCCATGAGCCTGAGAATCGGCTCGGGGACGGATTGCCGGCCGGCGTGCAAAAGGCGGGATCGGGTGCGATGCTGGCAAGGTGATCTGGGGCAGGCGGGCCACGGCGAAGCGTGCACCCCTCGGCACACCCCCTGCCATGGCCCGCGCGGACGACGCCTGGAAGGCGCTTTCGCTGGTCATAGACCTGATCAAGCACGCCGAGACCAAGGCGGGACTGACGCTGGCCGCCTGCGGTGCCGTCGGCGGAGTGATGTACACGATGGTCAGGAGCGTGCCGCAGCCGAGCGCGTGGTTCGGGATCGCCGCCGCGGCCTGCGCCCTCCTGGTGATCGGCGGTGCCTGCTGCGCCGGGCTGGCGCTGGTCCCCCGCCTTCGCGGCGGTCCCGTACCCGCCAACCTCTTGTATTACCGCCACATCGCCGCGCACTATCTCGCCGACTCCGGCGCCTATGCGGGTGAGCTGGGCACACTGCTGAAGAACCCTGACGCGCTTGTCGCCTCCATCGCCGATCAGGTGTGGTCCAACTCCCGGGTCGCCCGCCAGAAGTACCACTGGGCCGGCCTGGCCATCAACGCGCTGCTCCTGGCCCTGGCGGCCCTCGCGCTCACCGCTGCCATCGGCGTGTTCCAGAGCCCCTGATGGACGGTGCTGACCTCGCCCGCGTCGACGCCACGCTGTCGCGTGTGGTCGCCCTGATCGACGCACATCAGCTCGACTCCGCGGAACGCCTGCTCAAGCCGCTGATGCAGGATTCGCCCTCCCTTCCTCCCGACCGGCGGACACGGGTCCTGCTGGAATGGGGCTGGCTTCATGGCGCCACGCAACGCTACGTACCCGCTCGCGAGGCTCTGGCCGAAGCCGTCGCGGTGGCGGAGTCGTTGCGGTCTTGGAGACTTCTGTGCGAAGCGCTACGCGAATCGGGCACGGTGGCTCGCTACGAAGGTGAGTTCCAGGCCGCGGACCGGTTCTTCGAGCGTTCCGAACAGGTGGCCAGGGACGAGGGGCACGACCTGGAGCTCGGCCAGGCGCTGTTTCAGCGAGGCACGGTCGCGCATCACGTCGGAGAGTTCGTCAAGGCCCGCCGGCTCCTCCAGGAGGCTGGCCGCGCCGCCGAACGCTGCCCGCCGAGCGAGGCGGCCGTCCAGCTCCTGGCCGACGTCCGCCGTGAATGTGCGGTGTCGGCGAGGCTGGTGCGCGATTTCGACACCGCGCGTGAGCTGCTCGTCCAGTCACTCGACAGCTACCGGAGCATCGGCCGCCGTGTCGGCGCGGCCAACGCCCAGCGGGAACTCGGCGCGGTGCTCGAACAGGTCGGCAACGAGCGGGAGGCGCGGCGGTACTTCACCGAGGCCTTCACCGGCTACATGCGCGCGGGCCGCCGTATGGGCGCCGCCCAGGTGGCCCGCCGCCTGGGATACCTCGATCTGCTCGCCGCGGTCGGTGACGCGGCGGCGGCACGGCGGGCCCGGCGCAGATTCACCCAGGCGCTTCGCCTCGGCGGCGGCGAGCCGGTGAACCGGGTCCTGAGCACCCTTTACCTCGGCAAGCTCGCACGGCTCGAAGCCGATCTCGACGCTGCGGAAGAGCTGCTGTACGAGACCGTGCAGCAGTACTCCGGCATGGAGGCCGGGCAGGGCGTGGCCCGTGGGCTGTCGCAGGTGGCCATGGAGGCGGGGCTGATCGCGCGGGAACGCGGCGATCGGGCCGCCGCCATCGCGCGGTTCCACGATGCGCTCGCCGCGCTGCGGGTGGCCGATGATCCAAGCGCCGCCAGCCTCGTCCACTATCACCTCGCGACGGACCTGATCCTGATGGACGAGGTGAAGCAGGCCACGCATCACGCCGTGGCCGCCTTCTCGCTCAACGAGGCCGCCGGCCGCCGCCTGCTCGATCCGGCCGAACGCCGCTCCTTCTACGAGGCGCACCGGGAGACGTACGGGCTGGCCCTGCACTGCGCCGCCCGGTCGGGTGACGGGCGTGCCGCTCTGAGGGTCGCCACCGCCGCGAGATCGGACGCGCTGGCGGCTTTCGTACGGGCGGGGGCCCGGTTCACCCCGCAACTCCACGAACTGGTCCAGGACATCACGCTGGCGAGCGCCGAACCCGGGCAGCAGGCCGAGGACCGGCTGCGTGATCTCTACGGACGTCTGGAGCACGAGACCTCGCGCCAGATGCGGCGGACCGTCGAAGCCGACACTGACCTCGATGAGATGATCGCCAGTCTGCCACGCGGCGGGCACGCCCTGCTACTGGACGTTCTGGAGGAGGACGACACCTTCTGCAACAGGATCTGGCTGTCTCCCGACGGCGTCCCGCACGTCGACGAGGTGATCCTGCCGATGGGCGTGCGACGGTTCCTGGACGCCTACCACCAGGCGCGGGAGGAGGCCGCGTGGCGGCCCCAGCGGGACGACCTCGCGGCGCTCGGTCACACGATCGTCCCGGACGGGCTGGCCGAGGCGCTGGCGGCAGGCGCGAACCCGCCGCTCGTCATAGGGACCGGGAGCGTCCTGGGCCCGGTGCCCCTCGCGGCCGTGATGATCGAGGGCAGATACCTTGCCGAACAGGCGCAACTCGCCGTGGTGCCCTCATTGGCACTGTGGCCGGCCCTGCGGTCGCGCGGCCATCGGCCGGGCCGGGGCACGCTGGCGTACTTCGATTCCAACGTGCCCGGCTGGCGGAGGGAGAACGCCGCGCTGCAAGCCACGCTCGCGCCGGTCGACCTCGCCGGTGCCGACGAGGTGCGCGGCATGCTCGCGGACGCCTCTGCGTACGCGGCCGTGGTCATCAGCGCTCACGGCGCCTCGCCCGAGCAGGAGCAGGACGGTGTCGGGCGGCATCCGGGGCTCGCCCAGGCTCTCGAACTCACGCCGGACGACCTGCTGACGGCTGCGGAACTGCTGGGCTGCAGACTTCCGGACGCCTTCATCACCGCGTCGTGCTGGTCGGGGCGGTTGGCCGTACGGGCCGCGATCGAGCCTCTCGGCCTGCCGACGGCCGCGCTGCTCGCCGGTGCGCGCTGGGTGCTGGCTGGCACTGTGGACATCGGCAGCACATCGACCGCGACCCTGCTGGCCGGCTTCTATCGGGAGCTGGCGGACGGTATGACACCCGCCGCGGCCCTGCAGCGGGCGCAGACCGCGTACCTGAGTCAGCGGCCGGATACGGCACCAGGCACCTGGGCAGGGCTGACGATCATCGGTGACGGTTTCGTCCCTCTGCGCTTCGCCGGAAGCGGGCCGGAATGACCGGCGTCCGGTGGGTCAGGCGCCGCTGTGGATGTGGGATGCCCAGGCGGACGGATGCAGCGGGAGAAGCTCGCGGACGCTCCGGACGGCGCTGTGCAGAGCCACCGCGCCGTCGATCGTGCCGCGCCAGTCCAGCCCCGCGTACACGAGTTTGGCGAAGCGCAGCGCGATACGGTCGCTGACCGGCCAGAGCGTGCTGATCACGTGCCGGTATCCGATGAGCTGGAACGCCGAGGCCAGGTGGATCGCCTCGTCGGTGAGCCTGATGCCAGGACGCGCGGATGAGCACGCCGACAGGTAGGCCAGCTCGGCCCGCCGAAGGTCGAGCCTGCCAACGTCGACCACGGTCAACGGTCGCGAGAGATGGTCGTGGACGAGAAGCCTGCCCGCCGACGGATCCGTGGGTTCGTCGCAGGCGTGGCAGGCGAAGTGGGCCCAGTGGGCCTCGGCCAGCGCCGTGAGCACGGACTCGTGGGTGGCTTGGGGACCGGTCATGATGGCGGCGTCGCCGGGGACGAGGTCGCGAACGGCGGCGGCCTCGCCAAAGGCTCCGGGGATGGGCGAGGCGTCAGGCGTCGTGGGCATGGCCACCAGCAGCCCCTGAGGATCGGGCGAGCCGTCCTCGGGTTCCGGGAAACGGGCGCGGCGCGCGTGGGCGAGCGCCCGTACGGTCGGCGTGTAGGAGGAGACGGCCCGGTCCGGTACGGCGGCGTGTCCGGGCTCCCGGTGACGTCCTGCGGCGTGCAGCGGCAGGTAGGCCAGCGGGCCGGTGGGGCACCACCACAGGCGAGGCCATGGGCCGCCCGGCCGTGGCGGGCCGTTGATGGCGAGCACGCGCATGACCGGCGCGGCGATCCTGTCCCAGAGCCAGGCGAGCGTGTCGAGGATGACGTCCTCCTCGGCCGGTTCGGCGTCCACCGCGGACAAGAACGCCGTCGCCTTGCTCTTGACATCCTCGGCCGACAGCCGCGGCAGGGACAGGACCCGCAGACCGGAGCCGGTCAGGATCAGCGCGTCGGCGCGATGGTCGCTGACGTTGACCACCACCACGGGGCCGTGCCTCGCTTCCGCACGCATCTGGTCGAACGTCATCGGCAACAGGAATCCCGCCATGCCGGGCAGCCGGCGGATCCGCTCCAGACTCTCCTCCCAGGCCACGGCCAGTGACCGGCGGCGGGCCGCGGCTCCTGGCAGGTCGACGACGTCGGTCTCCGAGGCGTTGAGCAAGGCGCGCAGCCGGATCAGGTCGTCGGCGTCGTCCGGGTGGCGGCGGCGGAGTTCGGCGAGCCCGCCCCGCATGGCCAGATCCTCGTTCAGCATCAAGCCCCGGCCTTCCTCCATCAGGAGCAGGGCACGGCGAGGATCGCCCGCGTCGAGGGCCGCGCTCGCGGCCTCTGACGGTAGCCCCTCGGCCTCTCCGATGCCGTGCTCGCGGTCGGTGCGCGCCCGAGAACGCGCGGCCGTCCTCGGTAGCAGCGCCACTGCGGCGGCGTACCGGTGGAGGGCGTCGCGCCTGTCGTCCATCGCCGTCGCCAGGCGGGCGCCCGCCCGGTAGGCGTTGATGCGCACGGCCGGGGGGATGCTCGCGGAGGCGGCGGCCTCGTGGAACACGGCGCGGGCTCGCACGCCGACGGCGGGCTCCATCGTGGCGTGGAAGACGCGGGCCAAGGTACGGCCCATGTCGATGAGCCGATGGGAGCGCCGGGAATGGTCCTGCGGGGTCTCGTCCATGGCGCCGTCGTAGGTGTTCACGGCCTCTTCGAGTACCGAGGGGTCGCCTGTCCGCTCGTACTCCGTTAGCAACGCGGAGCCGAGGTTGACGAGGTTGGCGCCCAGATCTTCATATCCGCGCGGTGTCGCCGCCACCGCATGACGAGCCCGGTCCAGCGCCTCTTTCCGCATACGCGCGTCGCCCGTTGCCTCGGCGCCTCGCTGCAGGGTGGTGCAGAGCAGGGCAAAGGCGTCGGCGTGGTCGGGATGATCCGCTGGGGTCACGTGGAAGGCGCGGCGGCTCACCGCGATCGCCTCGACCAGGTCGGCGTCGCGAAGCTCTCGTTCGTAGCGCGTCAGGAGCGCGCCGCCCAGGTTGACGAGGCGGACCGCCAGCTTGCGATGATCGGCTGGAGAGGCCTCGACGGCCAGGCGGGCCACTTTGACCGCCTCGTGCAGGTCCTCGCTGTCGCCTCGCTGCTGGAAGAGGCGGCGAAGCGCCCCGCTGAGGCCCGTCGCGATCATCGCGGCGGCCGGATGGCCGGGATCCGCCCTTTCCAGCGCGGTACGGTGCGCCTCCACCGCCTGATCCAGCAGGTCGATGTCTCCGGTCTGCTCGTAGGCGTGGCGGAGCGTCAGGCCGAGATTGTGCTGGCGTCCCGGCCAGTACGGGTCGTCCTGCGCCAGCAGGTCGACGGCGTCACGGCCGGCCGCCACCGACTCGCGCAGCGCGCTCATGTCGCCCGTCATGGAGAAGAGCACGCGAAGGGCCAGCCCGACGTTGGACAACAGGCCGGCCTCGTCAGAACCGCCGGCCGGCACCAGGGCGACCCCTTCGCGGCCTGCGGCCGCGGCGAGCCGCAACTGTTCCGGATCGCCCCGCTCACCGCCCAGGTAGCGCAGTGACACGCAGAGGTTCATCAGCATGACGCCACGGTCATGACCCGTGCTGCGGTCCGCGGCGAGCCGGTGCGCCCGCGCCGCCTCTTCGAGCGCTTGCACGTCCCTGACCCGTTCGTAGAGACGCTGGAGGGCGTTGGCGTAGTTGGCGAGCCGGCGGGCGTACCAGGGGTGGTCCTCCGGCGTCGCCTCCACCGCCGAGTGCCCGGCGCGTACGGCTTCGTGCAGCAGGTCGACTCGCTCGGTGATCTCGGAGAGGCGGCGGGCCGCCACGCTCAGGCGCGATAAGCTGTGCGCGGCGTGGGCGGGTGTGGGGGCGGCCGCTATCGCCGCCCGCAGCGACTCGATCGCTGCTCTCAGATCGCTCGCGTCCCCGGTCCGCAGAGCGTGCAGAAGAACCCTCAGGGCCTCGGCTTCGAGCGCGTCCGCCTGATTCACCGTTGCAGCGTACGAAACACCGATACGGCGCGGGATCGTCAGTCCACGCTGGTGTCTGAATCGTCACGAGGCGGCGAGGTCCAGAGCCATGCGTTCTCCGCGAACTCCTTCACCGCCACGTGAACCGGACGGAAGTCGTCCGCGGAGAGTTCCGAGTACCCCGGTCTGATCACGTCTTTGTACATCTGCTCGGAGACGAGAACCACCAGTTCCGCGTCCGGAGCTTCGACCGCCGCCGTCCGCAGCGGGGCGCTGTCGACCATGCGGCTGATGTCGACGATCACGGAGCCGGAGAAGCCGGCGGCACCGGGGCCCGCGAGTCCGGCGCCCACCGCCATGCGCAGCCGGATCTTGTCCGCCTCGTTCCGGTTGTCCTCGGCGAGCCTGCTCGTGAACGAGCGGATGAGGGTGGACAGGGCCGTCGTCGGATCGACGTCGTCCGGCAGGAAGGCGGTGAACCCGTCGCCCGCCCATTGATGCTCGACCGAGCCGACGGCCGTGTCACAGTCCCGCAGCACGCCGGACACTAAGTCCCTTAGCCGTTCCTGGACCCGTTCCTGGGCGGGTCCGGGCCGGGCACCGTAACCGATGACGTCCACCACGAAGCCCATCCGAAGCCGCTTGCGCACCGGCGCCCTCGTACGCGCCGCCGTGAAGCCGCTCTCGGGGACGATGACGGGCAGTTCCGCGGGCGGGGCGACGAGCGCGGTCAGCGCTCTGGACGCGGCGAAGACCCGGGCGCACGCCGCGAGCTCCCTGTCGGTGTAGGCCAGCAGGTAGACGATCGAGACATGGGTGCCCGGCGTGGTACGGAAGTGGTCGACGGCCGCGCCGAGCATCATCGCGATGGTGGGTTCCAGCTCCCCGCCGCCTTGCCCGACGCCCAGCAAGGGAAACAGGACGCTCGCCGGCGGCGGTCGTCCCCCCATCCGGTCGACTTCAGCCAGGGCGTTCGTCACGCAGGTGCCGATCTCGGGGACCTGCCGGAACCCCGAGCCCGGTTCGCCCTGGACGGAGGCGACGTGCACGATCGCGCGTATTCCGATGCGCCGCATGTCGCCCGGTCCCGTGACAACCGCGGTGGCGGCGGGCAGCGGCAGGCGACCGCTCGTCTTCCTGGTCAGTTCCTCGGTGATGACGTCGCGGACGACTCGCCCGGCGGCGTCGCGTTCCGCGCCCTCGTATCGGATGATGCTGGAGATCGAGAACTCTTCGACCCGCGCCATCTTCATGCCGGTGTTCTCGGAGTTCACCCATACCTCGGCGCAGCGGACACGCCTGATGTCGCCGCACACGATGCCGACGTACCGGCTGGGCGGCTCCTTGACGGCACGTACCCGGAAATACCGGATCTCCATGGAATGGAGCGGACGTCCGCTCCCGCGCACCAGCCGGAGGCGGATCGCCCACAGGGCGGCGACCGCCAGGACGGCGGAGCCGACGGCGACGAGGACCCACTGCGAGCCGGTCATGCCCGGCGCCTATCGTCGTACGCGCCGGGGTTGGCCACCGCGCGGTGCGAGAGGTGGGCACTGGCCCAGCAGGGCCCGGGAATAGGCGGCGGCCGCCGCGGATGCGTAGTTTCGCCAGGTGCGGCCGGTACGTTCGTCGCCGTAGTCGCTGATGCCCCGGACGACCAGCCATTCCAGTCCGTTGAAGAAGCTCGCGCGTCCCACGCCCTTGCCCTCCATCTCCATGGCCCGCAGGTCATGTTCCCGGGCGAGCCGGTCACGGGTCTTGGCATTGCGCAGCGCCCGGTCGGCGCTGCCGATGTAGCCCTGGTGCACCTTCGGCAGGCCCGGCCGGTGCCCGCTGGCCGCCAGGTCGGGATGGGCGGCCGGCTCCTCGTCGTCGTCCGACAGGTAGAGCAGGTCCGTGGAGGCCGGTGGCCGGCCGAAACCGGCGACCGCGGTGACCCGGCCCAGGATGTCCTCCCATGGTCGCCGTCCGGCCATCTCGTCGGCCTCCAGGAACGCGGTCTGCCGCGTGAGCAGCGACGACGGCCTGGGGAAGGGCTGTCTCGGCTCGGCGCCCGCCGGCCGGTCCACGACATGGTCGTAGTCCACGATCCCCCAGCTCGACACCACGATGTCGCCCAGCCGGACGTGTTTGTCAGGCCGCCTCAGGTCCGGGACGCCGGCCGCGATGCCGGCCACGAGGACGTAGCCCACCGACCGGAAGCTGCGCGAAAGATTGGCGCACCCGTCGGCCGCCGCATCGTTGGCGGTGTCGCCTAGCAGCGTGACGACCACATGGTGCGGACGCTCGCGGTCGGCGCTGGGCATCGTCCCGGTGAAGTAGTGAGCCCGGTCGTCCTCGATGTTCCACCGGCTCTCGCCGTCGAGCAGGACCCGTACGGCCGCGAGTTCCTCCGGCATCGCCGTGATGATCCCGATCGTCGGAGCGTCCTCTGGGGGGCCGCCGTCGTGTCGTCCGGCTGTCCGCGCGGCGACCTCGCTCACCGAACGCGCCCCTTCCACGGCCCCCTCCAAGTACACGATCTCGTCCTTCAGCCGGCGCCTGAACCAGTCGGCCAGGTCCAGATCGCTCCGTACGGAACCGTCGGGTGCGATCCCCCGCCGCGCGGAACCCAGCGCCGACCCGGCGTTGTCCGCGGCGATCTCCGCGGTGTGCTCCAGGTTCTTCAGCACCGAGACCAGGTGGCCCGACCGCGCCATGTCGAGCCGCAGCCCGGCCAGCCGGTCGGCCAGTCGCGCCCCCGCACGGCCGGCGAGCTGCAGCACCTCGTCGCTGCCCGCCTGCAGTGAGGCCCGCAGGGTCGCGGCGGAGGGGTAGGTCTTGTGCGTCCTCAGCTCGTACCTGAGCTTGGCGATGTGCATGAGGTAGCGAGCCAGCACAGGCATCTCTTCTGGATTGTGGAGCGACCAGGTCCAGTCGCTGAGCGCGTCGTCCGACCGCGGAGGCGCGGCCACGATGAGCGCCCTGGCCGACCGCTCGGGATCGGTGTCGGAGAACTCCCAGGCCACCAGGCCCGCCGGGAGCGTCAGCCCCAGGGGCCGCCACCCGCTGCCTGGCGCGTGGCGTACCGGGCACTCGGTGAAGAGGGCGCGTGCCGCGTCAGGATGCCGGGGCTCGGTCACCTTGGCGAGGTAGAGGTGTGCCGTGCCGAGGAACGCCTTGGACGGCTGGAGCACCTGTGCGATGAGCCGGCCGTGCTCCTCCCAGCGGGGAGGTTCCGCACGGGGACCACGCGGAGCGGCGGACAGCAACGCCAGGTTCAGGACGTCGTGTTCGCGGCGTAGGAACATCTGCCGGCCGCCGTCCACGCTCTCCTGCACGGCGAGCGCCTTCGACTCCGGTCCGGATCGGAGGTCGGCGGGCAGGCCGTCGGGCAGATGGGAGTCGGGGGTCGGACGGTCCGTGCCGAGCAGGTCGCGCCCGCGCTGCCACATCTCGCGGACGAGCCCGACCGACCTTTCAGCGCGGGGGCCTTCGAGCAGCACGTAGGCGTGTGCGACCAGCTCCTGCTCCACCACACGGATCTGCACCATGCCGGCTCCGCTTCGCCCTGGCGTCCCACCAATCCTAGTGCCTGGCTCGCCGCGACTCCGGGCCGCGAGGCAACTAGAGTTGAGCGCATGACGCGGGATCCGCTGCACGCCGCCGCAGCCGCCGACGTGCTGGAGGATCTCCTCCAGTGGACGTTGCCGGCGCACCGATGGCGTGACGTGGACCAGATCCTCATCAGGATGATCGAGGCTCTTCCTGACGCACCACCCGCGCTGACGGCCGAACTCGAGCTCATCAGCCCTCGGCGTGTCCGCCGCATAGGGCACAAGCGTGAAGAGCCGGTGGATACGCCTCCGCCGCCCCTCGTGTTGGAACGCGCGAATCAGCTGATCCACGACTATTCACCCGAATCCGAGGAGTCCACATGACCTCTCGGCGGAGGGTGGCGGGTTCATCGCACTGCTGCTGGGCGCGGTGAGCCGCCATCGTGGTTCCTTGCCGACGGTCCGGGTTGGGGGCGGTGGCCTGGGGAAACTCTTGGCATGAGGAGTACACGTCCTGAACCGTGAGCCCGATCCGTGGCACGAGGTCTCGGCGGCGGCAGAGCGCGGAGGCGACATAGATGAGACCGTGGGCAGAGATCAGGGAGACGCACTCCTCCGTGGTGATCTTTCTCGGTGATCACGCGTACAAGATCAAGAAGCCGGTGAACCTGGCCTTCCTCGACTTCACCACCAGGGAAGCCCGCCAGAGGGTCTGCCGGGATGAGGTGGAGCTCAACCGGCGGCTGGCGCCCGATGTCTACGAAGGGGTCGCCGACGTGCTCGGGCCTGACGGCCGGCCCTGCGAGCATCTCGTCGTCATGCGGCGCATGCCCGAGGAGCGCCGCCTGGCCACGATGGTTCGGTCGGGCAAGCCGGTGGAGGGGTACGTGCGGCAGACCGCCCGGATGCTCGCGAGCATGCACGGCAGCGCCCGTCGCAGCCCGGAGATCGACAGGCAGGGTACGCAGGAGGCGCTGCGGACCCGCTGGACGGCGAGCTTCGAGCAGGTCCGCGCGTTGCCGGAGCCGGCAGTCAACGCCGACACGGTGTGCGAGATCGAGCGACTCACGTTGCGTTTCCTCGACGGCCGGGAGCGCCTGTTCGCCACCCGGATCACCGAGGGGCGGGTCGTCGAGGGGCACGGAGACCTGATGGCCGAGGACATCTTCTGCCTGGACGACGGGCCGCGAATCCTGGACTGCCTGGAGTTCGACGAACGGCTCCGTTCACTCGACGGGCTGGACGACGCGGCCTTCCTGGCCATGGACCTGGAACGGCTGGGCGCGCCCCGACTGGCGGAGTCGTTCCTCCACCGGTACGCCGAGTTCTCCGGCGACCCCTCGCCGCCCTCGCTGTGGCACCACTATGTCGCCTACCGGGCCTTCGTCCGCGCCAAGGTGGCCTGCCTACGGCACTGGCAGGGAAGTCCGGCCGCGGCGTGGGAGGCGCGCGACCTGGCCGGGCTCACGCTGCGCCACCTGCAGGCCGGCGCCGTCACCCTGGTCCTTGTCGGCGGGTTGCCGGGGACGGGCAAGTCGACCGTGGCCGCCGCCATCGGCGAACGTCTCAGCTACCCGATCCTGAACAGCGACCGCATCCGCAAGGAACTCGCCTGCCTCGCACCGGAACAGCCCGCGCCCGCGCCGTTCGGCGAAGGCATCTACAGCCGGGAGTGGACCCGGCGTACGTATCACGAACTGCTGGCCCGAGCCGAAACTCTGCTCCGTCACGGCGAACCGGTCGTGCTCGACGCCTCCTGGACAGACGCCGCGTCCCGAGCGGATGCCAGGGATGTCGCCCAGCGGACGTCCAGCGATGTCGTGGAACTGCGCTGCATCGCTCCGCGACAAGTCAGCACAGAACGCCTGGCTCGCCGCACCGGCGGCGTCTCGGACGCCGACCAGGCGATCGCCGCGGCGATGGCGGCGAGCACGGGGCCCTGGCCGGAGGCGGCCGAGATCGACACCAGCAGCGGCCCGGATCAGGCTCTCGATCGGGCGCTCGGCGCGATCCACGCACGCTGGGCCACCGCGCCGTGGCGGTTCCGGCGCTCGCAGATGGAACCCGGCTGACCTGCCACGGCCTGTTTCGAACCACCGCGGCGGCATGCCCCGCTCACCCGTCGGACGTGGCCCCCGGAGCCGGAGGGCCACCTCTCGAGCGTGGAGGTGTAGCCTTCGGGCAGATCCGGCTCGAGGGACCTTGGGCAGGCGGCGCATCACCTTGCCGCTGAGGGTGTGCGGCGGGTGCTGGTGGAGGGTGAGCGCCTTTGGCGCCATCGCGCCCAGCCTCGTGAGGCCGAAGGCGGTCAGCTCTGTGCGCAACTCCTGGGTCTTTGGACCTCCCTGTCGTTGACTGGGCTGTCCGACAGGCTGCCGTTGCGCCGTGGTACGGGCCCATCGGCGGTTCGGATCGGGACCTTAGCCCCATGCCGGCGGGCCGACCCGGACGGATGCTGGGGTGAGGTGCGCAATGACCGTGTGGGGGAATCATGCAAGCCAAGAGGTGGACCGTCCAGATCTTCATCAGCGAGGACGACGGCGACGACCGCACGCTGGCGCGCGCGGTCCTGTACGCGCGGGGCAGCAAGTGGCACGAGAGCGTGGGGCTCGCCAGGCGCAACCCCGGCGACCGCCCGGTGCCGGAGATCGGCGACGAGCTGGCCGCCGGCCGGGCCCTGATGGACCTGGCCGACAAGCTCATCGGTGACGCCGCCGACGACGTCGCGCAATTGGGAGGACCCGTAGAAGCGCGTTGAGGGCAGTCCGACGCCCGGCGGGACCGCCGGGCGTTCGCTGTCCCGCTGCTCGGCTCCGCGCCCGGCGCGGCGGCACCACGGCGACCGGGCAGGTCACGTGGTGCAGTACCCCATGGCTGACCGATCCCAGCACCGCCGACGTGAACCCGCCCAGCGCACGCGAGCCCACCACGACCAGGTCAGCGGTGGTCGCGGCCGTTAAGTGGGCCGCGACCGGGTGGTCACACACCTGGTCGTCGACGATCCGCAACACGCTATGAAGTCACAGGTCAGTGCCAAAGGCCTACGCCGGAGGGGCATCCGCCCATGCCGACTTCCCGCAATGCCGCTCTCGACGGCTCAACCAGATGGAGGATGACCCTCATCCCGTACCCCCTGCGGGAGACAGGGCGGGACGGATGACCGCGACGGGGCAGTGCGCGTGGTGCACGACGCCGCGACTGACCGAGCCCAGCAGCGCCGAGCTCACCAGGCCGCGTCCCCGCAAGCCCACCACCACCAGGTCCGCCGACTCCGACGCCCGGCAGACGACCTCCACGGGCGAGCCCGCGACGATCTCCTCGACCACCCGCACCTGCGGCCGCCACCGAAACCGGCCCGGTGGCCGACCCGGTGTGCGGGATGCGGGTGGACCCGCAGACCGCCGCCTCGGCCGAGCGCGACGGGGGCATGTACTGGTTCTGCTCGGCCGCCCGCCGTGACGCCTTCACCGGCAAGCGGGCCCATCACTGACCGGACAGAGGCTTAGGGCGGGGCAGGCCGCCGACCTGGCCGCACAGACCGGCACACCGGCCAGGGACCGGGCGCGAGCCGTCCTGGACCGGGGCCCGCCTGTCCGCACGGCTGGGCTTCCGCAGCATGGTCATCGCCAGCCACGACGAACGGTTGCGCGAGATCGCCGACCGCACCCTATGGCTGGAAGACGGCCGCTTTCCGCGACCTGGACGCTCTGGTCGCCGACCCGATCTGCGGGATGCGCGGGCGCCGTCGCGTACCAGCCGTCGCGTACCACATGCTGACTGCCTGGGAGCGGCGAGGCCTGGAAGACGGCTGATCGGCCACGTGAGAGGCTGTGTTCATGGAGCAGCAGGAAAGGGGATCGGGGCCCGCGGGCCGTATCGAGACCCTGGACCGTGATGCCTGCCTGGCGCTGCTGTCGACGGTCGTCGTCGGTCGCATCGCCTGGTCGGCATCCACCAACGATCTGAAGATCGTGCCGGTCAACTTCGTGCTGGACGGCGACAGCATCGTGTTCAAGACCGCGCGGGGCGGCAAGCTCGACGCCGTCCGCCACGGTGTGCCGCTGACCTTCGAAGCAGACGATGTGGAGCCCGCCCTGCACGTGGGCTGGAGCGTTGTGCTGAACGGTCGAGCCGAAGTCGTCACTGAGCGTGGACAAGTTCGTCGTCTGGAGCGGTTCGTCGGGGCTGCCTGGGCTCCGATGGCTGAGCCGGTGTTCGTGCGGTTGTCCCCGCATGAGATCAGCGGTCGCCGCATTCCCCTGCACGCAGGCGGTGTCACCACCCAGCCTGTCGACGACGCCTGATGCAGCGCCAGGGATATGGACTCGTGGCTGGTGAGCTCGGTGGCCCGCACACGCTTCTCGGCGAGGACTAAGGAGGCGTCCGGCCGACGTGACGCACGGCTGCCGGCCGGGCCGTCTCGTGTGCGAGCGCGCCCCCCCTTCAGAACACGACACGCACCGCTCATGCATACCAGTAGCCAGCCGATCGCGATCCGTGAACCTTGGAACTCTGCCTTCCCGCGCGCATCTACCGGCTCGGAAACACAGGGCACTGCACCATCCCGGGCTTCACGTGCCGAATGGTCGTCGCCCTGCGTCGCTCCGCTTCAGTGCAGCGCCTCGACATGGAGCAACTCGAGACGCATGTTCTCCTCATAGCCGTTCAGAACGTCCACCATACCTCCTGACGAACAGACGCCCCCATAGCCACAATCGTTGGCAACATTACGGCCCTCGTCTGCCGCCACACCGCCGTGGCATGCATCCCGGGCGTGTAGGACCATCGCCCCAGGGTGGACAGGCATAACGGCCCTGGGCGCGGAAGGGTGCCGGGAGGAGGCTGAAGGCAAGATGCTTGCTCCAAGGAGCGGAGGGATGGACATGAAACGCTCCATGGGCGTGGCAATAGCGGCCACGGCAGTGGCAACCGCCACGGCGGTCAGCGGAGCCACCCTTGCCACCGCTGACCGCGGGCCGAAACCCACCACCGCCGCCGCCGGATGGCGGCAGCCCTGCTGGCCGATGGGCTCCATGCACCGGATCGTGGTCAATGACGAGGCCGGCTACCTGGCCCAGATGGTGGCCCACCACCAGGAGGCGGTCGAGGCGGCCCGCCAGCTGCAGCGCTCAAGCCGGACCGAGATGCGCGCCCTGGGCGCTTCCATCGTCAAGACGCAGACCGCCGAGATCGCCACCATGAAAAGCTGGCTGACCACGTGGTACCCAGGCCAGAAGGCCGCGCTTTCACGGCCGATGATGCGCGATCTGTCCAAGCTGTCGGGTGATGCGCTGGATGAGACATTCCTGCAGGACATGATTCCGCACCACATGGTGGCGGTGATGATGTCGCAGCAGGTGCTCATGCACGGGCGCATCCAGCATCCGCAGATCGCCGACCTCGCCCGGACGGTGCGTGATAGCCAGCACACCGAGATGTTCCAGATGCAGCGCTACCTGGCCGACTGGTTCGGCACCGGCTGGCGGATGCCGTGCGGCCCGTGGGGATGGCCGGATGGCTCCACACCCTCACCATCACAGGGAACGGGCTCACCGTGGATGCTCGGCGGAATGATGGGTTGGTGAACACGCCTGGCCACCCATCACCCGACGGGGACAAGCCTCGCGCCCTCGCCAGCAAACCCCTTGCCCTATCTTCCGAGATGGCGTACAGCGAGGCGTCACAGGAGCCCGGATCAGCTTCCGAGATTACGAAGCGCCGCCCGGGCGCCGACCCACCCGGCTCCCGCCCGCTTACGACACTGTCCTGGCCCAGTACGCCACGCGGTGGAGCACGCGCCGCTGTCGGCCGAGACCCGGCGCACCTACTGCTCCAGGGGCCGGGTGTTCCGGTGAAGATCACGGCCGACTGGATGTCGTCGGTCAGGGTCGAAGGCACGGAGTCAGGGAGCATCTCCATCATCGAGATGGCCCCTGAGATCACGTGACAGGTGCGTAGGTTTCACCTTCGGTCACCACCGCGACGGGGCAGGGCGCGTTGTGGAGGAAACTCACAGCGGCCCGCTTGCGTCCGACGACCAAGAGGGTCGCGTGGGCAGTGGCGTTACCCTGCTGGATCAGGACGCCGGGGTGGCGCGCCGCCCACTGCGTCAAGTCCCCGGGGACGCTCAGGGGCAGCTGGCGCAGGGCGGCCTCGCCGAGGGCGAACTCCAGAACGGAGGCGTCCGGCTCCTCCTCCACCATGACGATCGGCGCTGGATTCGTGGGGCGGGCAGGGGCCCCGGGCCACGTACGACGATGACAGGGCAGTCGGCGTGGGCGGCCACATATCCGGCGACCGAGCCGACGACCGCCCTGGGGAGCGCGCTCAGGCCGCGGGAGCCGACCACGATGAGCGTGGCGTCGCTGGACAGCTCGACCAAGCGCTGGGCCGCGGGGCCTTCGTACAGGTCGGTCTCGACGCGCACGCCCGAGCTGGTGGCGCGGGCGCAATCGGCGCCGTGCCACAGCACGTGCTCGGCCGCCTTGCGCAAATGTGCCTTGGCCTCCTCGTCCGCCTCGCCGTAGGGCCATTGCCAGGCGTGGGCGATCGTCAGGGGCAGCTTCCTGAGCTCGGCCTCGTCGAGTGCCCAGTCCAGAGCCTGCATCGAGAAGTCGGAGCCGTCGTAGCCGAGCACGATGTGGTCCATGTCCGTGAACCCTCCCCTCCGGCGTCCAGCCTCGCCTCCGGTACGGCCGCGCCGTAGGGCCGGGCGGCCCGCGTCTGGCGGGACGTTGGTCACCTCTTGGCTCGCCAGGCCTTGTGCGCGGCGTCGGCCACCACCATGGCGGGGATCGCCAGCGCGGCGAGCAACCATCCGACCGGCGGCGGGAAGGCGCCGCCGAGGACCCCGGCGACGGGTGGCAGGCCGAGGAAGAGCAGCAGCATGACGGCCTCGAAGGCGAGGGCACCCAGCAGGAGCGGGTTGGTACGCCAGCGCAACCTGCCGATCCAGCGGGACTCGCTGCGGCAGGCGAAGGCGTTGGCGAACTGGCCGAGCACGACGGCGGTGAACGCGGTGCCCGAGGCGGTGGCAAGCAGGGCGGGACCCGGCGCGGTGCCGAGGTGCCAGCCGCCCAACACGAGGACTGCGACGAAGGCTCCCATCTCGGCCAGGGCCTGAGTCGGACCGAGGACGCCGAAGACGCGGCCGATCAGGCGGCGGTCGACCAGGTTGCCGGTGCGGGCAGGGCCGTGCATGGTACGCGGGTTGGCCGGTTCGGCGCCGAGGGCGAGGGCGGGCAGCAGGTCGGTGCCGATGTCGAGCGCGAGCACCTGCAGCACACTCAGCGCGAGGGGGATAGTGCCGCCGGACAGCGCCCATACGGCGAACGGGGTCAGCTCGGCCACGTTGTCGGTGAGGTGATAGGTGAGGAAGCGGCGCACGTTCGCGTAGGTGGCGCGGCCCAGTTCGACGGCCGAGACGATGGTGGCGAAGTGGTCGTCCAGCAATACCAGGTCGGCGGCCTCGCGGGCGACGTCGGTGCCGGAGGCGCCCATGGCGATGCCGATGTCGGCCTCGCGCAAGGCCGGGCCGTCGTTGACGCCGTCACCGGTCATGGCCACGACGTGGCCGCGCGAGCGCAGGGCGCGAGCGATGCGCAGCTTGTCCTCTGGGGTGACGCGAGCGACGACCACGCCGTCGCGGTCGAGCAGCTCGCCCAGCGCCACGTCGTCGCCGGGCAGGTCGGCGCCGGTGACGACCAGCTCGTCCCGTCCCAGGAGGCCGACCTCGGCCGCGATGGCGCGGGCGGTGCCCGGGTGGTCGCCGGTGACCATGGCCAGTTTGATCCCGGCGATCCGGCACTTCCAGATCGCCTCGGCCACGTCGTCGCGTGGCGGGTCGTGCAGCCCGACCAGGCCGAGAAACTCTAGATCGCGTTCCTCCGCCGTGTCCCCCCTGGCGACGGCCAGCACGCGCAGACCGTGCCGGCTCATCCTGTTCAGTGCCTCATCCACTCCGGGTACGACGCCGCAGAGCGGGATCACGGTGTCCGATGCGCCCTTCGCGTGCAGGCGACCGTCGGCCACGACGGAGGCGCGGCGCCGTACCGGATCGAAGGGGAAACGCGCGGCGATCTCCCCCGCCAGGTCGACGCCCAGCCGCAGCGCCTCGACGTGTAGGGCGACCTCCATCGGGTCGCCCACCGGCTTACCGTCGCTCATCCGGCCGGTGGAGCTGAGCACCGCCGAGCGCATCACGTCGGCCGGCGAGTGCCCCGGCGCCCACACGTCGGCGACGGTCATCTCGTTGCGGGTCAGCGTGCCGGTCTTGTCGGTGCAGATGAACGTGGCGGAGCCGAGCGTCTCGACCGCCTCCAAGTGGCGGACCAGGGCGTGCCTGGTCGCCATGCGTTGCGCGGCCCGGGCCAGCGAGAGGGTGACGGTGGGCAGCAGCCCTTCGGGGACCAGGGCCACCGTGACGCCGATGGCGAACAGGAAACCCTGGCCCGGCTCCATGCCCAGCAGCAGGGCCAGCCCGAAGAACGCCACCCCGACCGCGACCGCGACCCCCGCGACGATCCTGACCACCTTGCCCAGCTGGACCGCCAACGGGCTGGGCGGCCGGCTGGCCTCCCTGGTGAGCTTGGCGATCGCGGCCAGCCTGGTATGCCGGCCGGTGGCCATCACGACGGCTTCGCCCTGCCCTTCCACCACGAACGTGCCCGCATAGGCCCGGTCCCCGGCCTCGGGGCGGACGGGACGGCTCTCCCCCGTCAGCATCGACTCGTTGACCGCCAGCGCGTGCACCTCCGCCAACCCCAGGTCCGCCGAGACGCGGTCGCCCGCCTCCAGCAGCACCACGTCCCCGACCACGAGATCGGCCGCGCCGATCAGGCAGCGCTTGCCGTCCCGGCGGACAACCGCGTTGGCCGGGATCAGCTCGCCCAACCGTTGCGCGGCCTGGTCGGCGCGGTACTCCTGGGCGAACGCGAACACCCCGTTGAGCAGCACGACGATGACGATGGCCACGGCCAGCTGCGGCATCCCGGCCAGCAGCGCCAGCACGGACGCGCCCCACAGCAGCAGGGCGAAGAAGTGCACCATCTCGCGCAACAGCAACACCATGGGAGAGGTACGGCGTGCGGCCGGCAACGTGTTCGGCCCGTCGGCGATCAGCCGCGCCCCGGCCGCGGCAGCGGTCAGCCCGGGGCCTGCCGGGGACACGGTTGTCATGTCTGCCACCCTCACCCTGCAGCGGCTCAGCGGGCAGGGACCTTGGGCCCCAAGGCCAGGGCCGTCCGGCACTGCCCGCCTCATCCGCCTGTCGGACAGTCTCATACCGTGATGAACACCATGCCTGAGGGATACGACGTCCTGCTGCGCGACGGCGGCATCGCCCACGTGCGCCCGCTGTGCCCCGCCGATCGGGAGGCCCTGCACGAGCTGGTGGACCGCTCGTCGGAACGCTCGGCGTACCTGCGCTTCTTCACCGGCGGCCGCAACACCGCGCACGCCTACATGGACCGGGTTACCAGCGACAAGTACCGCGGGCACGCGCTGGTGGCCAGCCTGCACGACCGGCTGGTCGCGGTCGCCGAGTACATCCCTATCGACGACGGTCGCGCCGATTTGGCCATCCTCATCGACGACGCCGTCCACGGGCACGGCCTCGGCACCCTGCTACTGGAGCACATCGCGTTGGACGCGACCACGCACGGCGTGCGCGAATTGGTGGCCGACGTGCTGGGTGAGAACCGGCCCATGCTCCGGGTGCTGCGCGACCTCGGCCTGGAGATGGCCCAGCGCTTCGACGGCGGCACACTGCACCTCGACATCGCCGCCGAGCCCACCTCCAGGCTGCGCGCGGCCATTTCGTCCCGCGACCACGAGGCCGAACGGGCGTCGCTGGCGCCGGTGCTCGCACCCCGCTCCGTAGCGGTCATCGGCGCCAGCCGCGACGAGCGGGCCGTCGGGCACAAGGTGCTGCGCAATCTCATCGACGGCGGCTTCCCCGGCCCGATCTACCCCGTCAACCCCAACGCCGCCGAAGTGGCCGGGCTGACCTGCCAGGCCAAGGTCCCGGACGGCGTGGACCTGGCGGTGGTGGCGGTCCCCGCCCGGCACGTGCTGGAGGTGGCCCGCGACTGCGCGGACGCGGGGGTGGCCGGGCTGGTGGTGCTGACGTCGGGGTTCGCCGAGGCCGGGCAGCGTGACGTGGAGTCGGAGCTACTGAAGATCTGCCGCGCGGCCGGGATGCGGCTCATCGGCCCGAACTGCCTGGGCGTGGTGAACACCGGGGCGCGGCTGAATGCCAGTTTCCTGCCGCACCATCCTGTACAGGGCCGGGTGGCGTTGATGTCGCAGTCGGGCGCTGTCGGGGCCGCGCTGCTGGACCGGTTGGAGGTCTCCTCGTTCGTCTCCGTTGGCAACAAGGCCGACGTCAGCGGCAATGACCTGCTGGAGTACTGGGAGGACGACGCGGACACCGATGTGATCGCGCTGTATCTGGAGTCCTTCGGCAATCCGCGGAAGTTCGCCCGGATCGCCCGCCGGGTGAGTGGACGCAAGCCGGTGCTGCTGGTCAAGAGCGGCCGCAGCGGAGCCGGGGGGCGGGCGGTCCGCTCGCACACCGCCGCTGCGGCCACCCCGGACGTGGCGGTGGACGCGCTCGCCCGCGCCGCCGGCGTCATCCGGCTCGACAGTGTCAATCAGCTGATCGACACCGCCAAGCTGCTGGCCACCCAGCCGCTGCCACGCGGGCGCCGGGTGGCCATCGTCGGCAACTCCGGCGGCCCCCAGGCGATGGCCGCCGACGCCTGCGAACGCCACGGCCTCATCGTCCCCGAACTGTCGCCCGGGTTGCTCAACGCCCGGACCGCCGCCGCACTGGGCAACCCGGTAGACCTGACGGCGGATGCGAGCGCGGCCGAGATCGGCGCCGCCGTCGCGGCGCTCTCCGCCTCGCCCGAGGTGGACGTGGTCCTCGCCGTCTACACCCCGCCGTTCGGCTCGGGCCTGGAGGCGACCCGGCAGGCCATCGCGGACGCGACGAAGGCGGCGGCGAAAACCGTGCTGGCGTGCGTGGTCGGCCATGACGGCCTGATCGATGGCCGCGTGCCCGCCTACGCCTTCCCCGAGCAGGCCGTCGAAGCCCTCGCGCGCGCAGTGAGCTACGCCGAATGGCGCCAAGACCCGGGCGAGCCCGCCACCGTGCTCGTGTCGGCGGACGAGCGGAAGGCACGCGAGATCATCCAGGCAGAGCTGGAGGCACGCCCCGAGGGCGGCTGGCTCTCCCCCGCTGCCACCGCCCGGCTGCTCGGTTGCTACGGCGTACCCCTGGTTGAATCCGTCGAAGTGGACGGTCCCGAGGCCGCCGCCGCGGCGGCGGCGCGTGTCGGGCTGCCCGCCGTGCTCAAGGCCGTCGGTCCCGTGCACAAGAGCGAGGTCGGCGGTGTCCGGCTCGACCTCCGAACTCCCGACGAGGTGGGGCGGGCCTATCACGAAATGTCAGCACGCATTGGCCCTGAGATGACCGGCGCGATCGTCCAGCGCATGCTCGCCGGTGGCGTCGAGACCATCGTGGGCGGCGTCAACTACCCAGCGTTCGGGCCGTTGGTCATGGTCGGCATGGGCGGGGTGATGGCCGACCTGCTGGCCGACCGCGCCTTCCGGGTGCCGCCCGTCACCGACGCCGCCGACATGATCGGCGAGCTGAGCTGCGCCCCGCTGCTGCACGGCTACCGCGGCTCGCCACCTGTCGACATCAACGCCCTGGCCGACCAGGTCACCCGCATCGGCAGGCTGCTCGACGACCTGCCCCAAGTGGCCGAGCTCGACCTCAACCCGGTCATCGTCACCGCGGACGGCGCGGCCGCGGTGGACGCGCGGATCAGGGTGGCGCCCTGCGAGCCGCCGCCCTCACCGCTGCTGCGCCGCCTGCGCTGACCAACGACCGCCCGGCTCGGGACTTCCGCCCCTAAACCACGTCGCTCTCGCGAGATGTGATGAAAGCAGCCGAAAAGGACTCCTCGGACACCAGAAGAGAGCTGACCGCCATGCGCATGACCGTCGCGGACGTGATGACCAGCAAGGTCGTCTCCGTCGCCGCCACCGCCCCGTTCAAGGACATCGCCGAAGCGCTCATCACCGGCGGCATCAGTGCCGTCCCTGTCGTGGACGACGACGACCATGTGCTCGGCATGGTGTCGGAGGCCGACCTGCTGCGCAAGGAGGAATTCCGGGAGGAGTTCGACCGCGAGGGCTACCGGCCGCCGCTGCGCGCCCGCATCCGCCACGCCGTCGGCAGTGAGGGCAGCGGCTACTACAAGGCGCTCGGCGAGAAGGCTGGCGAGCTGATGACCTCGCCCGCCCGCACCACCACCCCCGACGCCCCCGTCGTGCTCGCCGCACGCCAGATGGACAAGTACGGCGTCAAACGCCTGCCCGTGGTGGACACCGACGGCCGGCTCGTCGGCATCGTCAGCCGCCGCGACCTGATCAAGGTCTTCCTCCGCCAGGACACCGACATCGCCGGCCAGGTGCGGGAAACCGTCCACAGCGACGCCCTCGGCGTGGAGGTCACGGTGACCGACGGCGTGGTCACCCTGTCCGGAACGCTCAACGAGCACAGCCAGGCCATCACAGCCGTCCGCCTGACCGAGAACATCGACGGCGTCGTCGCCGTGCACGACAACCTCAGCTGGAAACACGACGACATCGTGAACTTGCCCATGTGGGGCGGCGCCTGATATGGAACAGGCCGTCCTGACCTCGCTGGACCCGCTGATCGGCGCGCTGCGCGAGCACGGGTACGCCGTCGTGGGCCCGACGGTCCGCGACGGCGTGATCCGCTTCTGCGAGCTCGGCTCGGCCGCCGACCTGCCCGCGGGTTGGACCGACGAGCAGGCGCCGGGCGCCTATCGGCTGCGCGAGGGCGGCGAGCCGGTCTTCGGTTTCGCCGCGAGCCCCGATTCGGTCAAGCGTTTCACACACCCGCCCCGCTCCACGCTGTTCCGCATGCGCGACGGCGTGCCGGAGGCGGTGCCCGTGGAGGCACCCAAGGTGGCGCTGCTGGGCGTGCGGGCCTGCGACCTGGCCGGGCTGGCCGTGCAGGACCGGGTCTTCCTCGGCGGGCGGTACCCGGACGAGGCGTACCGGGCGCGGCGCGCGGCGCTGTTCCTGATCGCGGTCAATTGCGCCGTCCCTGGCGGAACGTGTTTCTGCGCCTCCATGAATACGGGCCCGCGTGCGACGTCCGGCTTCGACCTGGCGCTGACCGAGCTGACGGGCCCGCACCGGTTCCTGGCCGAATCAGGCAGCGAGCGCGGCGCCACGCTGCTGGAGGCCCTGCCGTCCCGGCCCGCCACCGACGCCGACCGTCAGGCCGCCCGGCAGGTCAGCGAGACCGCCGAGCAGCGGATGGGCCGCCACGTGGAACTCGACGGCGTCAAGGAGCGCCTGACTGAGCGGCGTGAGTCGCCCGTCTGGAACGAGATCGCCTCCCGCTGCCTCACCTGCGCCAACTGCACGATGGTCTGCCCCACCTGCTTCTGCGCCACGATCGAGGACGGCACCGACCTGGCCGACGGCTCCGCCTCACGCGCGGAACGCTGGGACTCCTGCTTCACGCTGGAGTTCACCGAGCTGGGCGGCGCGCCGGTGCGGTCGTCGGGGGCCGCACGCTACCGGCAGTGGCTCACCCACAAGTTCTCCACCTGGGTCGATCAGTTCGGCACCTACGGCTGCGTCGGCTGTGGCCGGTGCATCACCTGGTGCCCGACCGGCATCGACATCACTGAAGAGCTGGAGAGGCTGCGATGATCCCCGCCCCGTACCGCGTCCGATCGCGCCGCCCCGACCGGGCCGACACCGTCACGCTCACCCTCGAGCCGGTCGAGGGCACGTGCCCGCCCTTCCTGCCCGGCCAGTTCACCATGCTGTACGCCCCCGGGGTCGGCGAAATCCCGATCTCCATCAGCGGCCGTGCCCGTTCGGGCGGCTACGTGCAGACCATCCGCGCGGTGGGTGCGGTGAGCCGGGCGCTGTGCCGTATGCGGCGTGGCGACATCGTGGGCGTGCGGGGTCCGTTCGGCACGTCCTGGGACCTGGCGGCAGCGCACGGGCTGGACGTGGTGGTCGCCGCGGGCGGGCTGGGGCTCGCCCCGCTGCGGCCGGTGATCCGCGAGCTGGAGGCGCACGGCGTCCGGTACGGCCGGATCAGCCTCATCGCCGGCACCCGCACGCCCGCCACGCTGATGTATCCGCGGGAGCTGGCCCGCTGGGGTCGCGACTTCGACGTCCAGGTCACCGTGGACCATCCCGACCGGGCGTGGAAGGGGCCCACCGGACTGATCACCAAGCTGGTCGGCCGGATCGTGTTCGAGCCGCGCCGCACCTACGCGTTCGTGTGCGGGCCCGAGGTGATGATGCGCGCCACTGCCGAGGAGTTGCTGCGGCGGGGCGTGCCCGCCGAGCGGATCGCGCTGTCGCTGGAGCGGAACATGAAGTGCGGCATCGGACGGTGCGGTCACTGCCAGCTCGGCCCGCTGTTCACCTGCCTGGACGGGCCTGTCCTCACCTACGACCGGGTGTCGGCCCTGATGGAGGTGAAGCAGCTATGAGCAGGCTCGCCGTGTGGAAGTTCGCCTCGTGCGACGGCTGCCAGCTGACCCTGCTGGACTGCGAGGACGAGCTGCTGTCGGTCGCCGCCCAGGTGGACATCGCCTACTTCCTGGAAGCCTCCAGCGATCGAGGCGCGGGTCCATACGACCTGTCGCTGGTGGAGGGGTCGATCACCACGCCCGACGACCTCGAGCGGATCAAGCACGTGCGCCGGGTCTCCAAACATCTGGTTACCATCGGCGCCTGCGCCACCGCCGGCGGGGTGCAAGCCCTGCGGGATCTGGCCGACGTGCGCGAGTTCGCCGCGGTCGTCTACGCCCGGCCGGACTACATCAGGACCCTGGATCGTTCGACGCCGGTCTCCGCGCACGTGCCCGTCGACTTCGAGTTGCGCGGCTGCCCGATCGACAGGGGGCAGCTCCTGGAGATCATCGGCGCCTTCCTCGCGGGGAGACGCCCGGTCGTGCCCGCGCACAGCGTGTGCGTGGAGTGCAAGGCCCGCGGCAACCCGTGCGTGCTGGCCGCGCACGGCACCCCGTGCCTCGGCCCGGTGACCCAGGCCGGCTGCGGCGCGCTGTGCCCGGCGTTCAATCGCGGCTGCTTCGGCTGCTTCGGCCCCATGGAGAGCCCGAACGCGGCCGCGCTCAACGCCCGCCTGAGGGCCGCGGGCATGGACGACGACGAGCTCGGCCGCGTCTACCGCACCTTCAACGTCACCACGTTCGGGAGCAGCAGTGACGCATAAGACGATCAGGGTCGGCGGCCTCACCAGAGTCGAGGGCGAAGGCGCCCTGCTCGTCCGCGCCCACGATGGCCGCATCACCGACCTGCAGCTGCGCATCTACGAGCCGCCGCGCTTCTTCGAGGCGCTGCTGCGCGGCCGGGCCTTCACCGAGCCGCCCGACATCACCGCCCGCATCTGCGGCATCTGCCCGGTCGCCTACCAGATGAGCGCCTGCCAGGCCCTGGAGTCGATCTGCGGCGTCACCGTGGAGGGGACGCTGCGCGACCTGCGTCTGCTGCTGTACTACGGCGAGTGGATCGAGTCCCACGCCCTGCACATCTACCTGCTGCACGCCCCCGACTTCCTCGGCTATCCCGGCGGCGTCGCCATGGCCGCCGACCACCGCCCGCTCGTCGAGCGCGGCCTGGCACTGAAGAAAGCAGGCAACGAGCTGGTCGCCGCCATCGGCGGACGGGCCATCCACCCGATCAACGTGCGACTGGGCGGCTTCTACCGGGCACCCGTCGATCTCACGCCGATCGCCGAACGGCTCCGGCACGCCCTCGACGCCGCGCTGGCCACCGTCGAGTGGGTCAGCGGCTTCGACTTCCCCGACGTGGAGCACGACTACCGTTTCCTGGCGCTGCAGCACCCCGCCGAGTACGCCATCCTGTCCGGCGACGTCGCCGTAAGCGATGGCACCTTCTTCCCCGTCACCGAGTGGCCGTATCACGTCGTCGAGGAGCAGGTGCCGCACTCCACCGCGCTGCACGCCCGCCTCGACGGCCTGCCCGGCTACCTCACCGGTCCGCTGGCCCGCTACGCGCTCAACGCCCCGCAGTTGTCGCCCCTGGCCCTGCGAGCCGCCGCCGACGCCGGGCTCGGGCGGGTGTGCCGCAACCCGTTCCGCAGCATCGTCGTCCGTGCCGTGGAGATCGTCCACGCCTGTGAGGAAGCACTGCGCCTCATCGACCGATATACCCCGCCAGACCAGCCGGCCCTGCCCGTCACGGCCCGCCCCGGTGTGGGCCACGGCGCCTCCGAGGCGCCGCGCGGCGCTCTGTACCACCGCTACCGCATCGACGACGTCGGCCTGATTGCCGAAGCCGACATCGTCCCCCCGACCGCCCAGAACCAGGCTCGCATCGAAGCCGATCTGCACGCCCTCCTGCAGCCCCGGCTCGACCTGCCCGTACCGGAGCTGACCGAGCTGTGCGAACGCGCCATCCGCAACCACGACCCGTGCATCTCCTGCTCGGCCCACTTCCTCGATCTGCACCTGCACCATGACTGAGACCGTGGTCATCGGGCTCGGCAACGACTACCGGGGAGACGACGGCGCCGGGCTCGCAGTCGCCCGGCTGCTGCGCGACATGGGCGTGCCCGCTATCGAGAACGGTGGCGACCCGGCCGAGCTCATCGAAGCCTGGACGGGCGCCGATGTCGCCATCGTGATCGACGCGGCCCGCTCGGGCGAGCCCGCGGGCACCGTCCGGTGTCACAACGATCTCTCCCACCTGTCCGGCGACTCCTCGAGCACCCACGCCTTGTCACTGGCCGACGCCGTGGCACTGGCCCGAACGCTGGACCGATTGCCGGGCAAGCTGACCATCTACACCGTGGAAGGCGCCACCTTCGCTCTGGGCGCCACGCTGTCGGAGCCCGTGGCAGAGGCGGTGACGAGCATGGCCCACACGATCAAGCGGGACACGGGCCTGTGGGAAACCTCAGCAGATACGGGGAAGCTGCTCCCCTACCAGCATGTCGACGACCCTCCATGAGCCCACCAAGGTGCGCACGGTGACCCGGCCCGGGTGATCGGCGACCACGACGCCGATGCGCCGTGCGGCCGCCCCTTCCGGGCGTTCGCGCATCGCGGCGAGGACGGCATTCGCTTCGGCCGGATCGACGAACGCCACCAGACAGCCTTCGTTGGCCACGTGCAGCGGATCCAACCCGAGCAGATCACACGCGGCGGCGACCTGGGCAGGCACGGGGATGGCGGACTCTTCCAGTTCCACGCCCACCCGTGAGGCGGCGGCCAGTTCGTTGAGCGCGCTGGCCAAGCCGCCTCTGGTGGGGTCGCGCAACGTGTGCACACCGCAGCCCGCCGCCGTGATCATGGCGGTCACCAGGCCGTGCAATGGCCGGCTGTCCGAGGTCAGCTCGCTCTCGAAACCGAGCCCCTCGCGAGTGCTCAGGATGGTGACCCCATGCAGCCCGATCGGGCCCGACAGCAGCACCACGTCGCCAGGACGACCGTTGGCGGCGGCCGGTGCCGCACCGGGCAGCCGTATGCCGATCCCGGTCGTGGTCACGTAGAGGCCGTCCGCCGCGCCCTTCCCGACGACCTTGGTGTCACCGGTCACGATGCGGACGCCGCAAGCCCGGGCCGCCTCGGCGACCGAGGACGTCACACGCCGCAGCTCTTCCAGCGGCAAACCTTCCTCGACGATGTAGGCCAGGCTGAGCGCAATCGGCACCGCGCCCATCATGGCCAGGTCGTTGACCGTGCCGTGAACGGCCAATGACCCGATGTCGCCGCCAGGGAAGAAGCGCGGCGTGACCACGAACCCGTCGGTCGACATGACGACCTCGGGCGAGCCCGTGGTCACCAGCGCCGCGTCCTCAAGGACCGGAACGCCGAAGCGCGGGGTGAGATCGGCGAGCAGCTCGGCCATGAGCTGCCCGCCAGAGCCGTGGCCCAGGAGTACCCGCTCGGTCTCGGCGAACGGCGCCGGGCACGTGGCGGCGATCGGATCGGACCTCGTGGTCATGACGTCTCCTGTCTGGTACGACCGGCGTTGTGGTAGGCGGCGCAGGTGCCTTCGGCCGAGACCATCGGCGCGCCCAAGGGACGGCGTGGCGTGCACAGGGTCCCGTAGGAGGCGCAGTCAAGCGGTGTCAGGGTGCCGCGCAGGATCTCCCCCGCGATGCAACCGGGATGCTCGTCCGCGCTCAGTCCGCCCACCGTGAAGCGCTCCGCGGCGTCGAAGGCCGCGAACTCCGGTGCCAGCACCAGGCCGCTGGCCGGGATCTCCCCGATCCCTCGCCACGTCTGATCGCTCACCCGGAAGACCCGCCGGATGGCGTCCTGGGCGAAGGTGTTGCCGGTGCGGCGGACCGCCCGCGCGTACTGGTTCTCCACCCCGAACCGCTCCTCCTCCAGCTGGCGGACCGCCATGAGGATGCCTTCGAGCAGGTCGAGCGGCTCGAACCCGGTCACCACGATCGGAACCCGATACCGAACGGCCAGCGGCTCGTACTCGGTCCAGCCCATCACCGCGCACACGTGCCCGGCGGCCAGGAACGCGTCCACCGATGCCGACTCCATGATCGCCGCCATCGCCGGCGGCACCAGGACGTGGCTGACCAGCACGCTGAAGTTGGCCAGCCGCTCCTCGGCCGCGCGCAGCACCGCCATGGCGTTGGCCGGCGCGGTGGTCTCGAACCCGACCGCGAAGAACACCACCTGCCGGTCCGGGTGCGTGCCGGCCAGCCGCACCGCGTCCAGCGGCGAGTACACCACCCGCACGTCCGCCCCCCGGGCCTTGGCCGAAAGCAGATCACTGCCGGACCCGGGCACGCGCAGCATGTCACCGAACGACGTGAAAATCACCTCGGGGCGGGCGGCGATGGCCAACGCGCGGTCGATGGTCGCCAGGGGCGTCACGCAGACGGGACAGCCAGGTCCGTGCACCATCCGTACCGGGATGAGCTCGTCGATGCCTTGGCGGACGATCGTGTGCGTCTGTCCGCCGCACACCTCCATGATCGACCAGGGACGGGTGGCGGCGGCGCGAATCTCGGCGATGAGGCGGCGGGCCAGGACCGGGTCGCGGTACTCATCCAGATATCTCATCCAGACCTCCCGGGATCGCGCGCAGGACCGCGAGCGTGCGCAGCGCCTCGTCCTCGTCCAGCACTGAGATCGCGAACCCGACGTGCACGATGACGTAGTCGCCCAGCCGGGCCTCGGGCGTGTACGACAGGCACGCCTCGCGGCGCAGCCCGTCGAAGTCGACCATGCCCATCTCGCCGTCCCGATCCACGATCCGTCCTGGAATTCCTAGACACATGGGGGCTCCACATCTGGGCCAGGGATGACGTCCTTGTCGTGGACCAGTTTGGGGACGACGTCCACCACCCCCTCCACGGCACGGACGGCCTCGACCAGGGCCTTCACCTTCGAACGCCGTGAGACCTCGCCGCAGATGGTCACGACGCCCTTGTCGATCTCGATCGACAAGGACCCGCGATCCGGCAGCAGGGCTTGGATGTCCGCTACCAGTTCCGCCTCGGGGCGGGTGAAGACACGCAGGGCGTCGCGTTGGTGCACGGTGCCGACAATCCGCCCGGTCTCTGGGGCGATCACCGGCAGCTGCTTGACGCGTCTGTCGTGCATGAGCCGGACCGCGTCGCGGACCGGCGTCTCCGGGGTGACCGTGATCGCCGGAGCGGTCATGAGCTCGGCCGCCGTCACGCCGGCCGCCTTCCGGTGCTCCTGGCGCTGCGCGCGGGATTCGAAGATCGATACGCTGTGGCGTACCGTGTCGGCCTCTTTGAGCAGCAGGTCGTCTTCTGAGACCACCCCCACAGGCCGCCGTTCCGCGTCGATCACCGTGAGCGCGCCTACGCCGAAGTGCCTCATCGCGCTCACGATGTCGGCGAACGAAGCCTCCTGGAGCACGGCGATGGCGACGCGCCCCATCACGTCCTTGACCTCAATGGACATCGCTTCCACCTCGCCTTTCCCCTTCCACGATCCCCTCCTCCCGCCAGGGCCGACACCGGCGAACGTCCCGGGGCCGGAAGGTCATAGGTCCTGCATGAGGTCTTCGGGGCCATCGGTCAGTGACTTGGGCACCTGCTCCGTTCATCTGCCGCGCCCAGCCGTCCGTCTGGCGCAATGACCAGCGTCACGTCATGACCTTCCGTGCCGATCGGGAGGCTCGCAATCACAGGGCAACGAGGAAGCGCGAACGCCCGCCTCTGGCGCCGGAGGCGGGCGCGTGATCGTTCGCACTACTTGAGGTACGGGTTGCGCTGGACGATCGGCAAGTTGCCGAGGCCGAGCGTGGTGCCGGCGTTGGCGAGGGCGAGGCCGACCAGGACGATCGAGTAGATGATGTGGTCGTCCATGAACGGGTTGTTGGACAGGGGCAGCTCGGCCGCCCACATGAGGACCAGCATGAGGGTGCCGCCGGCGGCGGCGATCCGCGTGCCCACGCCGAGGACCAGCGCTAAGCCGATACCCAGCAGACCGGCCATGAACAGCCAGTCCACCCATGCCTGCCCGGCCAGCGAGCTGAAGAAGCCGCCGAGCGCGTTCTCGCGGGTGCCCTTGAGGAATCCGGTGGTCGGGCTGCCGCCAGCGATCCAGGCACGGTTGGCGGGGGTGGCGAAGCCCCAGCCGAAGGTCTTGTCCAGGAACGCCCACAGGAAGATCCAGCCGATCGAGATCCGGGCGACAGCCCAGACGTAGTCGACCGGGCGGCGTGAGGTGGTGCCGTTCTCCATGCCGGGCCTGTTGACGGTGGTGGCCATGACGGCCCCCTTTCGGTGCTGATTCGTCGTCTTTGTCGCACCCCAAGCACACCGTCTGGGACTCTTTCGGGGCAGTGCCGTACGACCCGCAGGAGCCATGACCTTCGTCCCCATCGCAATGCCGCCCGGGCGATGGGGACGCCGCCGTCTCAGGTTCGTGCCATCTCCGCGAGTTCTTTCCGCAGTGCGGTGACAAGGGTCAGAAGGTCGGGGACGCGGTGGGCGTCGGCGACGATGGTGACGGTCAGGATGCCCGCGTAGGAGAGGACGCTGAAGGCGACGGTCACGTTTCCGCGGGTCAGCGAGATCGGGATGATCGTACGCATGCGGGCGCCGCCGATGACCAACGGCTCTGCCGGTCCGCGCAGATTGGTCACGACGGTGTGGATGAGGTGCTGGCGGTTGAGCAGCCGGCGCAAGATGTGCAGCCGGGCCAGGAGCCGGTTCACAGCGGCGAGCAGCTCGGCCGAAGTCCCTGGCGCAGTGGACTTCCTGGCGCGGGTGATGGCCGCGGTCCGTTCCAGCCGGTCTGGAAGGCTGCCCTGGGTGGGCAGGCGGACGGGCATGACACCGACCTGGTTGCCGAGCCGGGTGGCCGTGGTGGAGGCCCGAGCGGACACCGGGATGGACACGACCAAGTCAGGGATGCTCTCGCCACGGCTCGCCAGCAGCGCCCGCACGGCGCCGGTGATCGCGGCCAGTACGGCATCGTTGACGGTGCCGCCGTGGGCGTGGGCGTATCGGCGGACGTCGTCGAGCCGTGCGGTGACCGTTGCCAGACGTTGGCGTGGTCCGGTGGGCTGGTTGAGCGAGCAGGGCGCGGCTCGCCGCGGGGTGCCGAGTTCGGAGGCGGCTCGCTTGAGTGCCGGCCAGCCGCAGGGGAAGCGGGCGAGAGCACGCAGCCGAGTGCGCCACGCGTCGACGGCGATCCAGCGAAGTGGTGGCGCCGGACGGGGAAACGCGTATGGCGGTGGCGAGGGCGCGCCGTCGACGAGGCAGCCCAGAACAGCCAGGCCGCCGATGCCGTCGGCGAGCACGTGGTGGAAGCAGGCGATCAACCCGATCCGGTCGCTGTTCAGGCCGGTCACCAGGGTCATCGACCACAGAGGGTTGGACGGCGTGAGCGGCCGACTGATCACTGCGACGGCCAGGTCGAGCAGCGCGCCTTCGTCACCTGGTGGCGGGCAGGCCGTGATCTGGATGTGGTGGTCGAGGTCGAAGGCCGGGTCATCGACCCACACGGGGCGGCCGTACCCCGGCGGGGTGGCCACCAGTCGCTGGCGCAGCCGCGGCACCGCGGCCACGCACCTGGCGATGAGCCGCCGCAGGTGTGTCAGGTCGTAGCCCGGCCGGGTGTCCAGGACCAGGCAGGCTCCGGCGTGCATGGGGACGGGGCCGACGTCGATCGTGAGGTTCAGCAGGTCGCCCGCGCTCGCCCGGTCCACAGCGTGCCGGGTCGACTTCGCGTCCTGAGATTGCGTGTACTGCATCGAAGTCCTCCCTCTCACCGGCCAGGTCGAACCGCCACCATCTCCGTCTGAGGCCTCGCGTCGAGTCGTCCCGGCGAGGTCAGGCCCAGGTCCAGTCGCGGATCTCGGGTGCGTCTTCGCCGTGTTCGCGGGTGTGGGCGCGGGCCTGGAGCCGGGCGTCGGTCATCTGCTGGCGCAGGTGGGCGGCGGTGCTGCCGAGGCCGCGGACGCGGTCGATGACGTCCATGACCAGGTGGTAGCGGTCGATGTCGTTGAGCATGGCCATGTCAAACGGTGTGGTGGTGGTGCCTTCCTCCTTGTAGCCGCGGACGTGGAGGTTGTGGTGGCCGTTGCGGCGGTAGGTGAGGCGGTGGATCAGCCAGGGGTAGCCGTGGAAATTGAAGATGATCGGCTTGTCGGTGGTGAAGAGGGTGTCGAACTCGGCGTCCGGCATGCCGTGCGGGTGTTCCGACGGGGGCTGGAGCCGCATGAGGTCGACGACGTTGATGACCCGCACCTTCAGGTGGGGGAGGTGCTCGCGGAGGATGGCGGTCGCGGCGAGGGTTTCCAGCGTGGGCACGTCGCCGGCGCAGGCCAGCACCACGTCCGGCTCCACGCCCTCGTCGGTGGAGGCCCACGGCAGGATGCCCAGCCCGCGGGTGCAGTGGGCGACGGCCTCGTCCCTGGTGAACAGGTCCAGCACTGGCTGCTTCCCAGCTACGATCACGTTGACGTAGTCGCGGGAGCGCAGACAGTGGTCGCCGACCGACAGCAGCGTGTTGGCGTCCGGCGGCAGGTAGACCCGCACGACCTCGGCCTTCTTGTTGACGACGAGGTCGAGGAAACCGGGGTCCTGGTGGCTGAAACCGTTGTGGTCCTGGCGCCACACGTGCGAGGACAGCAGATAGTTGAGCGAGGCGACCGGTCGCCGCCACGGGATCCGCTTCGAGGCTTGCAGCCATTTGGCGTGCTGGTTGAACATGGCGTCGATGATGTGGATGAACGCCTCGTAGCAGTTGAACAGGCCGTGGCGGCCGGTGAGCAGGTAGCCCTCCAGCCAGCCCTGGCACAGGTGCTCGGACAGCACCTCCATCACTCGCCCACCGGCGGCCAGATGCTCGTCGGTCGGCTCGACGGCGGCGTTCCAGGCCCGATCGGTGGTCTCGAAGACGGCCTGCAGCCGGTTGGAGGCCGTCTCGTCCGGGCCCATCAGCCGGAAGCTGTGCGGGTTCGCGGTGATCACGTCGCGCAGGAACGCGCCCAGCACCCGAGTCGGCTCACTGGACTGCGTCGCGGGCGCCTTGACCTCGACCGCGTGATCGCGGAAGTCCGGCAGCACGAGCGGGCGCAGTAGCTCACCACCGTTGGCGTGCGGGTTGGCGCTCATCCGCAGCGGCCCTTCCGGCACCGTTTGCAGGATCTGCGGGACCGGCCGGCCGTCGGGGTCGAAGAGGTCTTCGGGCCGGTAGGAGCGCAGCCACTGCTCCAGCATGGCCAGGTGCTTGGGGTTGTCGCGGACGCCGGACAGTGGCACCTGGTGGGCCCGCCAGGTGCCTTCGACCGGGCGGCCGTCGACTTCGCGGGGGCCGGTCCAGCCCTTCGGCGTCCGCAGGATGATCATGGGCAGCCTGGTCGCGTGGCCGTCCTTGTAGGCGGCGATCTGGTCGAACACCTTATCCAGCGTCTGCACCATCTGTTCATGGTCCGGGCCGACGATGTGCGGGCGGTAGCCGTACCCCTCCATGAGCTTGACCAGCTCTTCCTCGGGGATCCGCGCGAGTACGGTCGGGTTGGCGATCTTGTAGCCGTTAAGGTGCAGGATCGGCAGCACGACGCCGTCGCGGTAGGGGTCGAGCAGCTTGTTGGAGTGCCAGCTCGCAGCCAACGGCCCGGTCTCGCCCTCGCCGTCGCCGACGACGCACGCCACCACCAGCCTGGGGTTGTCGAACGCGGACCCGAACGCGTGTGCCAGTGAGTAGCCCAGTTCGCCGCCCTCGTGGATGGAGCCGGGCGTCTCGGGCGCGACGTGGCTCGGGATGCCGCCGGGAAAGGAGAACTGGCGGAACAGCCTGCGCATGCCTGCGGTGTCCTGTGACACATCGGGGTACTTCTCCGAATAGGAACCCTCGAGCCAGGCGTGCGCCACCGCCGCGGGGCCGCCGTGTCCAGGACCGGCGATGTAGACCATGTCTTGGCCGCGTTCCGCGATGATCCGGTTGAGGTGGGCGAAGCAGAAGTTCAGGCCGGGTGTGGTGCCCCAGTGGCCGAGCAGGCGCGGTTTGATGTGCTCCGGGCGCAGTGGTTCGGTCAGCAGCGGGTTGTCCAGCAGGTAGATCTGTCCCACGGACAGGTAGTTCGCGGCACGCCAGTACGCATCGATTCTTTCCAGGGGTGTCATGGGTCCGAATATCTCGGATCCATCGCGATGGTCCTAGGGACCTTGGTCCCGATCTCGCGGACCACAAGCTTTTGATGGCCGGCCTTCCAGGGCGGACAGCCATTGGCGCTACCCGTTAGTAACAAGGCGTTCCGGAAGCTGTGACAAGCTCCCGCCTGCACGATGAGGATCAACAGCCCACATCCGAATCCAGCACAACGACCTCCACCCTCGTCTGCTACCCAGGAAGCCCACCACCTGGTCCGGGCTGCGGCCCGGCCGTCGTCGAACTTCCGGGCCGCCCACCGGTGGGAGAGTGAGGAAAGTGGGCGGCGGGCGACCCGGTCGGCCGGGGTCAGGGAGCGAGCACGACCGTCTTGCCGGTCAGCCGACCGGCGCCGGAGTCCTCATGTACGGCGGCCAGCTCGGCCGCCGGGCGGCGGGCGGCGACGTGGAGCCGGAGCTTGCCAGCATCTACCCTGGCGACCAGCTCGGTCAGCTGGGCTCCGTCGCTGCGGACCCATAGGCTCGCGCTGCGCACCCCGCGGGCAGGGTCCTCCGGAATCGGGCCAGCTGTGCTGGCGGCGACCCCGCCGTCTGCGACGTAGTTCGTCAGCAGCGCGAGCTCCTGCGGGGAGACGCGCACATGGTTCACCACGACCTGGAACAGGCCGCCCACTGCGGCCGGGCCCGCGGCGAGGTCGAGAGGGCCGACGACCCGGTGCGCGCCGTAGCCTTGGAGGCGGTCGGCGTGGTGCGGCGCGTCTACCGCGGTTACGTGCGCTCCCGCGTCGATGGCGAGCTGCACCACGAGACTGCCCACCGCGCCCCCCGCCCCGTTGACCAGGACGGTCTGACCAGGCTTCAGTTCGGCGAGCTCGAACGCCGTCTGCCAGGCCGCCAGGCCGGTCAGCGGCAGCGCCGCGGCGTCGACCAGCTCGATCGTCTGGGGTGCCGGGGCCAGGGACTCGGCCGGGGCGAGCACGTACTCGGCGGCGCCCCCGGCAGAGTCCAGGGGCAACATCGCCACGACCCGGTCGCCGACCTCCAGGCCCGTCACATCCGCGCCGAGTTCGGCGATGGTGCCCGCCAGGTCGATTCCCGGCACGTACGGGAGAGTGATCGGGATCATCTCGGCCAGGACGCCGGCGCGGATGTGGTCGTCGACGGGGTTGAACGACGTGGCCGCCACCCGCACCAGCACCTGTCCAGTGCCGGGGACCGGCCGCTTGATGTCCTCGTAGCGCAGGACCTCGCTGCTGCCGAACTCGTGGAAACGTATTGCCTTCATGGCGCTTTCCTCCAGTGTGTGTCGATGCAAAGGGATAAAACGATCAGAGAATTTGGAGCAGATCTCGATGTGTGAAGCGCTTGTCACGGTGCTGGGACGGGAGTCAAATGACCAGCGCATCCGAGTGACCGGCTGCGCGCCGGCTTCACCCTCGTGACGTGGCCGCTCCAGGGGGCGCTGCGTCCGGGGGGCTTCACGCGCCATCTCGTCGCCTGATGTCAACAGACTCCATGACCGCCGTGGTGAAGCCGGTAGTGCTGGGCGAGGAGATCACGTCCGTAGTCGTTGCCGTTGGGCGCCCGCACGATGGTGTGGACGTGGAAGCGGGCGGGCTCGGGATTGGTGAGGAAGACACCGGGATGGTTGTCGTACTCGATCAGGAGCACGGGTGAGTGGATCCGGTAGTAGAAGGCGGACTCGTCGTCGTGGCCGCCGCGCCAGGCGAACCGCGTCTCGTCGAAGTGCTCACGCACGAGCGCCAGGGTGCGCTCGGCCTGTGACGGCGGGAGGCGGTCGAGATAGACCCGGATCAGCTCCACCAGACCGTCACGCTGGTCGGCTGGCAGGCTCGCCGCGACGATCCCCTCGGGAGGCAGGATGAGGTTGTCACCGCCCGCGCCGGCGAGATGCCGTCCATTCCAGGGGCCGGCGAGCTCGGGCGGAAGGTCTTCCGCGCGCAGCGACGACCCCATCAGGAACTCGTCCTCGCGGTTGGGGTCCAGGGTGCGGCGGAACGTCAGGGCGACGTCGGTCTCGTCGCGGAGGGCGTGGACGCCCTCGAATCGCCCCGTCCCGGTCGTCGGCTCGGCACCGAGGAACACAGGGGCGAGAACCACCTGCCTTCCGACGAAGACGCAGTGCAGGTCCACGTGATGACCCATCAGCTGCCATCCCCACGGGGTATCGCCCGAGGGAGTCCCGAAGACGGTGAACCAGTAGGCGAACTCGGTCAGGGTGTCCCGGTAGTCGTCGATGAGCTCGCCCAGGTTCTCGTTGAGCGCCATCGCCGCTCGCACCTGGGCGTAGCCGACGGGGCTGAGACTCGCCTCGACGACGGCGAGTGCGCGGTCGCGGTCACGGTCGGCGAGCCGTTCCAGGCGCATGCCCTTCGGATGCCACGTCGGGATCGCGTTCGTCCACAACCGCCATTCCGGGGCGTCCATCGGCAGGGCACCGACCACCCTCTGGTGGGGCGCCAGCCCGTCGAGGTAGGCCTGGGCGGCCACGACAGCGGAGTTCGGGGACGTCCCGGAACCGTCGAGACGGTAGAGGCCTGGGCGCGGCGTGCCGTTCTCGGTGATGCCGACGTAGGGCTCGAGATGACGGCGTTGGCCGGCGGTCAGCTCGAAGGCCGCCTCCGGGGGGAGCAGGTCGTCGAACAGATGGGAGTCGACGATCGGCAGATCGCCTCGAGTGGTCGGCAGGGGGAATTCTCCCGGGTGTCGCTGGTGAGACATCGGTCTCCTTACTCGGTGGGAACAGCGAGGACGTCGCCCGGCACGAGGAAGCGGTTCTCGATCCGCCGGGAGGCGATGAGCCACCGGCGAGCCTCCCCGTCCGGCTCGCCGACCCGGACGAAGCGGTCGAACACGTCGGCGACCAGCACCGGAACGGTCGTCGGTATGGGAGGCCTTCCGTCCTGCGCGTAGAGCACCAGGGCGGACACGGCCTCGACGAGATCGGTCTCGTGATGAAGGAGGTGGAAGTTGGACATCAGGTGACGCGAGACCCGCGGTCCCCGTGCGGCGCGGTCGCTGTACACGCCGTTGATCTCGTCGGTGCCGCGGAAGGTCCTGCGCGAGAACGTCAGCTCGCCGTCGACGGTGAAGAAGCTGGAGGCCGCCGAACCGTCACCGTGGTCGATTTCGAACCACAGCGCCGTCACCAGCATCGACAGATCGGTGTGCACGAGGGCGAGGGTCGGCCTGCCGACGGTCCGAGCGTCGGCGGTCATCGGCCGACCGCCGACGAGGCGGTGCGTACACCGCTCACCAACGCGTGTGCGCCCTGGCGCAGCATCGTGGTGTCGGCCCCCAGGACGAGGAAGTCGTACCCACGACGATCCAGCAATTCCGACGCGTTGCCCGAGGCCGTGGTTCCCAGGGTGATGCGGTGGTCGACACAGCGTCGTTCGGCCGCTGCGACGAGGTCTGCCAGCCTGCCGTCACCCTCGCGGAACTGGCTGGAGACCGCGAGATCGGTCGGGCCGATGAAGACCGCGTCGACGCCGGCGACCTCAGCGATCTCGACGATCGCCGAGAGAGCTACGACACTCTCGGCCTGGACCACGAGGCGAACCTCGTCATTGCCGGACCGCAGGTAGTCGCCGAGAGCCTCGAGCCCCCACCGGCCGGCTCGTCCGGAGGTGCTGGCCCCGCGTCGTCCGAGCGGAGGGAAGCGTGTCGCTCGTACGGCGTCCCGCGCCCGGGCGGCGTCGTCGACCTGCGGGACGAACAGGCCGGCCGCACCCGCGTCGAGCGGGACCTGGACGTCGCGTGGTGCGGTGCCGGCGACCCGGACGAACGGCGCGAGCCCGCAGCCACGGGCCAGCCCGATCATGGTCGACGTCGTGCGGGTGTCGATCGCGCCGTGCTCGGCGTCGATCACGACGAAGTCGAACCCGGCGAGTGCGAGCAGCTCGACGCTCTCCGGTGCGGGAAGCTTGACCCAGGCTCCGAGCCGGGGGAACGAATCGCCCCTCAAGGGTGTGTTCCCTGGTATTCGCCGGCGTTGAGCACCCAACCCTTCGCGAGGAAATCCTCCCGCGGTGGGGCGAAGACGTCGATGAGCATGTGCGGGCCTGCGCCCACGGCGCGGGTGGTGTGCACGACGGTCGGCGGGATCAGTGTCATCGAGGGACTACTGACCTGGACGTGCTCATCGTCGCGCCACTCACTCATCCGGGGGGTCCACGGGACCCGGAGGTGATGAATGTAGTTTCCGACGAGGGTCACCGACATCTGCTCGAAGTCCTCGTGGGAATGGGGCGAGAGCCGTTCGGTGTCGCGTGGCCCCTCGTGCACCGGAAACCAGTTCACCATCAGCGACGTCGTCCGGAAGATCCGGCCGAGGCGTCCTTCTTCGTCGGGTATGTCGCGTAGGCGATGTATCCGGATCCTGTCGCCGCCGGCCTCGGTGGGCGCCGGTAGCGGTGTCGCCCGCAGGTCGACTCCGGCCGCGTGGTTGACGGCCCGCCTCATCTGCTCGTCGCAGCGGGCGGTGAACACACGCGCCACTGTCGTCGATGACGCCGCATGCACAGCGCTGGTGCCGGCCGGTACGACGACGAGTGCAGGCTCGGACACGGACACAGGTGCCCGCCCGTCGTGCTCCACGCCCACCACTGTGTGGTCCTGGAGGAAGAGCACGTACTCGTCGGGCAGCTCGTGCTCGGTGAGGCGGTCACTCGCTTCGAGCTCGGTGATCGCTACCACGAAGTTCCGGCCGCACACCGTCCACGTCCGGCTGCCACCGGCAGAGACCAGGTCCGGATCACGCTCTGATATCTCGTCGACGACGGAGGTTCCTACAATTGCAGCGATGGTCATCGGACCTCTCCTCTACACCAGCACGGAGACCGTGCCCCGGATGCCGAACAGCGACTTCCCGTAGATCTCGGCGGCCACCTCGGGGTTGAGGACGGCGTGGCGGCTCCCGGTCTCGATGTCGCGCCAGATGCGTTGCAGCGGGTTGGACTCGCCGAAGCTCGAAGCACCCTGGGCCGAGCACACGATGCGGACCGCCTCACGCGCGTGGACCGCCGCCATCCCGGCGTCCATCCGCATCCGTGCCCGGGCCCCGTAATCGGGGAACGCACCGGCCCGCGCGGCCTCGTCGATGTCGGCGGCCGCGCGGTAGGCGTGCAGCTGGGCGGAGTCGGCGAGCGACGCCGCGTTCGCGGCGGCGAGTTGGATGGTGGGTGCCTCTGCCTGGGAGGCGTAGCTCGTCATGGTCAACGCTCGCCGCGGGGCCCTCTCCAGCAGGAGATCGACAGCAGCCGCAGCCAGCCCGAGCTGGGGCCCGGTCAACACGAGCGCGGCGGCCGGCACGAACGGTGCCCGGTAGAGCGCCTCGTCGGTGAAGGGCGTGGCGTAGCGGCCCTCGACGGCGTCGGGGACCGAATGGAAGCGGTGCGCGGGCACGAACAGGTCCTCGCCGACGAGCGTGTTCGACGCGGTCCCGCGCATGCCCGCCACGAACCAGGTGTCCTCGATGGTCAGCTCCGACATCGGCGCGAGCACGATGCCGACAGCGTCCGGCGTGCCCTCGGCGTCTGGCCGGGTGACTCCGAGGATCGCCCAGTCGGCGTGGGCGCACCCGGAGGCGGGGGCCCAGCGCCCGCTCACCCGGTACCCGCCTTCGACTACGCGCGCGGTACCCGAGGGGGTCACGACGCCGGCGATCCGGGCGTCGGGGGTGTCGGCCCAGACGTCGTCCTGGGCCTGGGCGGGGAAGAAGCCGACGAACCAGGCACTGGCATTGAGCAGTGCGGTCACCCAGGCGGTGGAGCCGCACGCGCGCCCGACCTCCCGGCTGACCTCCAGCAGGCTGCGGAAGTCGGTCTGCAGACCACCGTAACGGGCGGGCTGCATCAGCGAGAGCAGGCCGGCCTCGGCCAGGGCGCCGATGTTCTCCGTGGCCACCCTGCGCCCGCGGTCGGTGAGATCGGCGTTGCCGGCCAGTCGCGGGCGCAGCGCGGCGGCGCGCTTGACGAGGTCGGCCCGCAGCCCGCGCGCGGCGTCGGTAGCGCGGGGGGCGTCCATGATGATGCTCATCGTCGTCACTCCGGTGTCGGGGTCATGCGGGGTAGCGGTCAGCTCGCGGCAGCGAGAAGGGAGTGCGTACCGAAGACTCGACGCGCGTAGATCAGCGGGGCCGTGGAGGTCGACTCGCCCTCCTCGACGTGCACGACCAGCAGGACGTGGTCACCGCCGTCCACGTGGCGTTCGACGCGTCCCGCCGTCCAGCCGGCAGACTCCGGCAGGTAGGGCAGTCCGGCGCGGACGGTCCAGGTGACGCCGTCGAACTTCAGGCCCGGTTCCCGCCGCCGACGGGCGAACGTCGACGCCATCTCCTGCTGGTGGGCGCCGAGGATGTTCACCCCCACCCGGTCACCCGGCTGCAGGTGGGCCAGCAGCCTCGAGGCGCGGTCCAGGGCGAAGCTCACCAGCGGAGGGTCGAGCGAGAGCGAGGCGAAACTCGACACGGTGGTGCCGTGCGGTCGCCCGTCGGCGGTCATCGCCGTCACCACGGTGACCGGGGAGCACACCCCGCTCATCAGCTCGAGGAAAGTCTCTCGGTCGATCAACGTACGCCTCCCGGTGTCCTTGAGTCCGGCTGTCGGGATGCGTGGCCTCGTGAAGTAACGCGTCCGACATCACGAAGTAAACTTCGACATCCGGGGTGGCCGCTTGGTCTGCTGGCTCAGGATCCCGGTCTCCCGTTGATCTGCCGGATCGGTTCGGGCCGCGACCGGCGCATCGGGCTCACTGCCGGGCGTCGCGAGGCAGGAGGACCGCGTCCCCCAGTTCCTCGGCGAGTGCCAGGGCGGTGTGCACGGCGAAGCGGCGGTCGTCGAGGTCGTGTCCCAGCACCTCCTGGGCTCGCTTCACGCGGTAGGTCACGGTCCCCCTGGCCACGTGCAGGCGCTGGGCGACCTCCACGAGGCTGCGCTCGGCGCCGATGTAGTGGTACAGCGTGGTCCGCAGTGCCTCCATCGTTGCGCTGCGGGCGGAGAGCCCGCCAAGTTCACGTCGCACGAAGTCACCGGCCGCGTCGAGATCGGTGGCCAGCAGCGCGACGACGGCGACGTCGGCGTAGGCCGTCGCATGCCTCGGAACCCGCCCGGCCTCGCGCCGCAGTCGCTCGAGCCTCTCCCCGCGCTCGGCCTCGCGGTGAGAGCGGCGGAAGCCCGCGACGCCGGCGACCGGGGTCCCGAAGGCCGCCTGTATCTGCTGCCGGGACAGTGTCTCCGCGATGCTCTCCCACGAACCGGTCCGGCGCGTGCCGTCCGGAGGTACAGTGGCCCACGCCCACAACCGCCCTGAGGCCACGGGTACGACCAGCGTCGTGGTGGCGCCCCGCGCTCGGAGCACCTCGATCGCCGCCGCCTGTAGCGTGGAGCTGCCGTTCGGCGAGTCCGACCACACCACCACCGCCTCATGGGTCCGCCGCAGGTCGTAGCCAAGGGCACGCGACGCCTCGCCGACGTCCGCCGTCGCGGCATCACTCAGCAGGGAACGCACGATGTCGGCCCGTGCCGCGGCTGCGTTGGTGGTCCACACCTCATGCTCCACGAGGTAGGCGCGGATCATGGCGTCGGAGAGGTCGTCGACATACGCGAACAGCTCGCGGGAGATCGCCGTGACTTCATCGACCGCGACCTCCGGGTCGACCAGCTCGGTACAGGCCCGCAGGAACGCCTCGGTCGTCGCCGCGTGCCCGACCCGGACGCCGTGCAACACCTGTTCGAGCGGTACGGCCCGGTGAACGAACTGGCGGATGCTCTCCAGGATCGCCTCACCGACGGGCGGGACGGCGGCCGGGCCTTCCACCAGAGCGAACAGCGCCCGCAGAGTGGTCACTTCATTGCCTCGGCGGAGCATCTCGACCGCGGCCGGGCTACCGCCGAGAGCCGGCACCTCGTCGACGATCCGCCGCACGACCACGGAACTCAATTCGATCGCCCACCGCACGGGGTCCGCACCGACGAGCGCGACGGCGTCCTCAACGATCGCGCGCGGGCATGCCGCCCGGTCGACGTCAACCTCACTTTGCGGGCCCAGCCGCGCGATCCAGGCCCGCCGCAGCCGCCGCTGACCGGTCTCGGTCACACTGCCCTCCCTCGGGCTTCGACATCGCGACGGGGCCACCTACGTCGACGACCTGAACCTGAGGCGACTGTGCCGGAGCGAATGCCTCACGAAAGATCCGAGCCAGCCCATTCGCCGCTTCTTGAGGGTCCGCACGGCGGCCCTGACCATGGGCGGCGGCCCACAGATGGGGGCACACATGCCCCGGCAGCGCACGAAGTCCCCGTCGACGGCCTCGGTGACCATGCCGACGATACCGCCCCACGCCTGCTCGTTCAGCACCGACTACCTCTCTGACCTTCACGGACTGGCGCGCGGAGATCGCTGATGCCGACGGCGTACTTGCTCACCGGGAACGCCCATCTCGCCGAGGACCTGCTGCAGACGGTCCTCACTCGGGTCGCCGCGTACTGGGCCAAGCTCGCCAGGGATTGCAGCCCCGAGGCGTACGCCCGCAAAGCCCTGGTGAACCAGGCCATCTCGTGGCGCCGACGCAAGCAGGTCGAGCTGCCCGAAGCCGGACTGCCCGAGCGAGTCGAGTCCGGGCAGTTGCACGACGAGGCGACCGTGCGCCGCATCGCCCTGCACCATGCGCTGGCCCAGCCCACGCCGAAGCAGCGGGCCGTGATCGTGCTGCGCTTCTACGAGGATCGCACCGAGCACGAGACCGCGCAGCTCATGGGCGTCTCAATCGGCACCGTCAAGAGCCAGACCAACTACGCGCTGTCGAAGCTGCGCGCGCTCACCCCTAAGGAGGTGTATCGATGAAGACGCTACGTGAGGATCTGCGGGCGCTGGCCGAGCAGGCGCCCGCCGTCGATCTGGCGGCACAGGCGGTGCGAGGTGCGCGCAGGAGGCGCGCAACCCGGCTGGCCGTGATGACCGCCGCAGTGACCTGCCTGATCGCGGGCGGTGGAGCCATGCTGCTCCAGAAGGTACGCCCGGCGCCCGCGATCGTGCTCACCCCGCCGGAGACGAAGGTGCTTCCGCTACCCGCGAAGGACATCGGGCCGGTAGAGCAGGCGTACCGGCCGGAGTGCCGGAGCACCGCCAAGGCGTGCGCCGAGCGTGCCTGGCGGATCGCGACACGCGAGGGCGACCGCTGAAGCAGCCCGCGGAGGACTTTGCGGTCGAATGCCCGACATGGCGGTGCTCGACGTGCGACTGCCCGACAGCAACGGCGTGGACTTGTGCCGTGAGGTGCGCTCACGAGTGCCGGGGCTGGCGTGCCTGATGTTGACATCGTTCGCCTACGACGACGCGCTGTTCGACGCGGTGATGGCAGGGGCCGCCGGTTACGTGCTCAAGCAGATCCACGGCTCGGATCTGGTGGGTGCCGTGCGCACGGTGGCGTCGGGGCAGTCGCTGCTGGACCCGCAGACCACGGCGGCCATGCTGCAGCGGCTGCGCGACCAAGCGGCCACGAAGGATCCGCTCAGCTGTCGGAGCAGGAGCGGCACATCCTCGACCTGATCGGTGAGGGCCTGACCAACCGGCAGATCGGCGAGCGGCTGTTCCTGGCCGAGAAGACGGTCAAGAACTACGTGTCCAACCTGCTGTCCAAGCTCGACATGCAGCGCCGCACGCAGGCCGCAGCGTTGGCCGCCCGGCTGCGTGCCGGGCGCCGCGAATCCTAGGCGGACGACAGCCTCGCCGCGGCGATGGCCGCCTGGCCGTAGCTGATGCCGCCGTCGTTGACCGGCACCTGCTCGCCGATGTACGGCTCGAACCCGGCAGCGGTCAGCCGAGCGAGCACGTCGGTGGCCAGCAGCCGGTTCTGGAACACCCCGCCTGACAGACACACCCGGGTGACGTCGTGCTCGGCGGCGGCGCGCGCGCAAAGCAGCACGGTGACCGCGGCGACGGTGGCGTGGAAGGCGGCGGCGATGCGGCCGACCGGCTCGCCGTCCGCGTTGGCCTCCAGCAGATCGCGCAGCGTGGCCACGCTGTCATACACCCACAGCCCGCCCTGCCGCTCCAGCCGCCAGGCCAGCGGCTCCGTCCCGGGAAACGCTCCGGCCTCCTGCTCCAGGCGCATGGCAGCCTCGCCCTCGAACCCGTTGACGTCGCACAGGCCGAGCAACGCGGCGGCGGCGTCGAAGAGGCGGCCCGCACTCGACGCGATCGGGCAGTTCACCCGTTGCGCGATCATGCGGCCGATGACCTCCCGATCGGGAAGGTCGGCGGTGAGACCTTCAGGGATGGGGCCGCCGGTGGTCTCACCGCCGAGCAGGTAACCCAGTGCCATGCGGGCGGGCCGGCGTACGGCTGCAGCACCGCCGGGCATCGGAGCGTGAGAGAAGCGGCCCAGACGCCGATAGCCGGTGTAGCTGGCCAGCAGCAACTCACCCCCCCAGAACGTGCCGTCGTCGCCCAGCCCGAGCCCGTCGTAGGCGACCCCGAGGAACGGCGGCTCCAGGTGGTGCTCGGCGGCCACTGCGGCGACGTGCGCGTGGTGGTGCTGGACGGCGACGCGGCTGGGCCAGCGTCGTGCCAGCCGGGTCGACAGGTAGCCGGGATGCAGGTCGTGCACCGCATTCGCCGGCTCGATGCCATGGATGTCGTGCAGGTGGTCGAGCGCGGCCTCGTACGCATCCAACGTCTGGGCGTCGGAGAGGTCACCGATGTGCGGCCCCATGATCGCGCGGTCACCCTCCGCAAGCGTGAACGTGCTTTTGAGCTGGGCCCCCAAAGCCACCAGCGGCGGGGCGGCGGCCGGCAGACGCAGCAGGGCAGGCGCCAGCCCGCGGGCACGGCGGATGGTGGTAGACCGCGGCCCGAACGAGCGGACCACCGAGTCGTCGTAGCGGGCCACGATGGGCCGGTCATGGGTGAGCACGCCGTCCACGTCCAGCCCGGAGACGTCGTCGATCAGCATGGGGCTGTCGGCATGGTTGGCGCTGGTCACCACGAGTGGGCGGCGCAGCGCGTCCAGCAGCAGGTGGTGCAGCGGCGTGTACGGCAGGAACACTCCGATGTCCAGCATGCCATGGCAGACGCCGGGCGACAGGACTCCCTGCCACCGCGGGACCAGCACGATGGGCGCGGACGGGGCGGCGAGCAGGCTGCGGTCGGCCTCCGACAGGTCGGCCAGCGCGCCTGCGGTGACCATGTCGCGTACCATGATCGCCAGCGGTTTGGTGTCGCGTGCCTTGATCTCCCGCACTCGGGAAACGGGTTCGTCGTTTATGGCATCGCACACGAGTTGGAAGCCGCCGAGCCCTTTGATCGCGATCACCCCGCCGCCCACGACGACGTCGACCGCCGCCTGAAGCGCCGCCTCCCCCGTCATGGTCAGGAAGCGCAGGCGAGGGCCGCAGGACGCGCAGGCGATCGGCTCGGCGTGGAAGCGCCGATCGGCCGGGTCATGGTACTCAGCGGCGCAGGCCGAGCACATCTCGAAGCCGCGCATCGACGTGCGCGCCCGATCGTAGGGCATGCTCTCGATGATCGTCGCCCTGGGGCCGCAGGCCGTGCAGTTGATGAACGGATAGCGGTAGCGCCGGTTGGCCGGGTCGGACAGCTCACGCAGACAGTCAGCGCACGTGGCCAAATCCGGCGGGATCTCCCGGGTGGTGCCGGACGAGGCCTCGCTCTCCATGATCTCGAACCCGGCGACCTCCGCGTCGAACTTGCCCGGAGTGACGACCACGTCGCGGATACGAGCGGCCTGGGGCCGCGACGCCTTCAGCCCGGAGACCAAGGCCTCCAGACGGGCCACCGAGCCGCTCGCCGAGATGACAACGTGCCCGCCGACGTTCCTGACGTGCCCGCGGAGCCCCATATCGGTGGCCAGCCGGTGAACGAACGGGCGGAAACCCACGCCCTGCACGGTCCCGTGCACTTCGATCCGCCACGCCTCGTCCACGAATGCCTCCTACATTCCCGAGGGCACGATCAGGAGGTCGTCCTTCTCCGAGGTCACCTGGCAGACCACGTCGACGACGCCCTCCACCGTCCGGACGGCCTCCGTGAGCGCGATGGCCTGGGATTTCCACTCGACCTTGCCATCGATCGTCACGATGCCCCGGTCGATCTCGATGGACAACGCCTCGCTGCTGGGGAGCATGGCCCTGATCTCCGCCTCCAGTTCATCGGCCGGGCGGGTGAAGACACGCAGCACGTCCCGCTGGTGCAGCGTGCCGATGACCCGCCCGGTGACCACGTCGATCACGGGCAGTTGCTTGATGCGCTTGGCGTGCATCAGGCGGGCAGCGTCGCGCACGGTGGTACCCGGTGTCACGGTGATCGCGGGAGAGGTCATCAGCTGGGCCGCCGTCACGCCCGCGGCCTTCTCGTGTTCGCGCCGCTGCCTGCGAGACTCGAAAATCGAGATGCTGTGCCGGACCGTGTCGGCCTCCTTCAGTAGCAGGTCGTCTTCGGAGACCACGCCCACCGGCCGCCGGTCTGCGTCGATCACAGTGACCGCCCCGACCGCGAATCGCTCCATCGCGGCCACGATGTCGGTGAACGGCGCACTCTCCAGCACGGTGATGGCCACGCGGCCCATGACGTTCTTGACTTCGATCGACATGATGTCCTCCTCACTTTCACCCCACGGTGCTGCATGACGACCTCGCCTCGCAGCGGCGAAACGGCCCGGATGGCCGGGCCTTTGGTCACTCCTTTGCGCCAGCCACCGCCACCGGGCAGAGGGCGTGATGCAGCACATCGCTGCTGACCAAGCCGAGCACCGAGCCCAGGGCATCGCTCCCGTGGGAGCCCACCACCAGCAGGTTCGCGTGTTCGGACGCCTCGGTGAGCGCGTCCACCGGATGCGCGGACATGCCTCTGTCAGGCCGTGTAGCCGGGCACGCTCAGCATCGGTTAACTCGATCTCAACTGCAGATGGACCTGGATGCCCCATACGCATCGCGATAGGAACGTATTCGTTGAATTTCCGGCATTTGACACAAGCGGCAAAACTTCGTGTCCGATACCCATGAAACGGGCATGATGAAATTCGTGAAGCGACCCTTTTGACGGATTTCGAGCCCTTGCCGAACGGCACGGACGGCCGGGCGTCCGCCTGATCGAGGCCCTTGCCGCCGGTGCCGCAGAGCAGGTAGGCGAGCGGCCGGAACATTGGGCGCCGCAGGTGGCCCGCCAGTTCAGGCTGCCCGCGGCGGCGGGGCTCGGTCCTGCCACCTTCTACGCAGATCTGGCCGCCCCGCACGGGCGCCGTCACGTACGGGTCTGCACCGCGACGGCGTGCTTCGCGGTCCAAGGTGGGCGGCATCTGCCCGCCATCCAGGACGCGCTCGGTGTCATGGCCGACGACGATCGGGATCCAGACCCCGATGCGTCCTTGCAGACCGTCCGCTGCCTCGGCTATTGCTACGCGGGACCGGCCTGCCTGGACGGTGAGACGCCCTGTGTGGGCTCGTCCGTGGCCGACCAGGTGGCCGGGCGAGTGCCGCCGAACGCGCCGCCGATCCCCGCGGCCGACGCCACCGGCGACCCGATCGTGCTTGCCGGGATCGTGGCCGGGAACGCCCCATGGCAGACGTGGGCGGAAACCGTCGGCCGGCGCACTCCGGAGCTCGTCCAGTCCGAGGTCGCCGCCTCCGGGCTGCGCGGCAGAGGCGGGGCGGGTTTTCCCGTGGCGGCCAAGTGGGCGGCCGCGGACCGCTCCCCGGACACCGTGGTGATCGCCAACGGCGACGAGGGTGACCCCGGTTCCTACGCCGACCGGCTTCTGATGGAGAACGACCCGGCGCGGGTGCTCGAAGGACTGGCGCTCGCCTGCTTCGCCTGCGGGGCCCGTCACGGTCTGGTGCTGGTGCGCTCGGAGTATCCTCGCGCGCTCGCCCGGATGCGGCAGGCCGTGGTGCAGGCACGTGTGGAGGGCCACCTGGGCCGAGGGGTGCACGGCAGCGACGTGGATCTGGAGGTCGAGGTGGTGGCCGGCGCCGGCTCCTATGTCGCGGGCGAGGAGACAGCGCTCATCGCGGGGCTCGAGGGCGGCCGAGGCTGCGCGCGGGCGCGCCCGCCGTATCCGACCAACCGGGGTCTGTGGGACGCGCCGACGGTGGTCAACAACGTCGAGACGCTGGCCGCGGTTCCGTGGATCGTCGACCGAGGCGGTGAAACCTACGCCCGCCGCGGCACGTCCGGCGAGACCGGCACGAAGCTGGTCTGCCTGTCTGAGCGGTTCGCCCGCCCGGGCTGCTACGAGGTCGAGCTGGGCGTGCCGGTGCGGTGGATCGTCACCGAGCTGGGCGGCGGCTTGCGGGAGGGGGCAGAGCTCGGCGTTTTGCAGATCGGCGGCCCGCTGGGCGGGTTCCTGTCGGAAGAAGATCTGGACGTGCCGCTCGCCGAGGTGGGATTGGCAGGCTATGGCGCGGCGCTCGGCCATGCCGGGCTGGTGGCCATCGACCAGCGGTTGGAGCCGCTGGAGGTGCTGCGGCACGTGTGGGCCTTCGCCGCCGCCGAGAGCTGCGGCGCCTGCTCGCCCTGCAGGGTCGGCTCGCAGCGGGGGCTGGAGCTGGCCAGGACCGGTGATCCGCCTGGCGACGCGTACGCGCGCATGATGCGGGTGATGAGCGAGGCCAGCCTGTGCGCGTTCGGCCGGCGGCTGCCACAGGCCGTCCGGAGCCTGGCCCGCGCCTACGGAGACCGTCTCCGAGGGTGGGGCGGATGAGAGTCACGGTGGACGGCACTCTCGTCGATCTCCCGCAGGAGGCGACCGTACTGTCAGCGGTACGGGCCGCGCGTCTCGATCTGCCCACGCTCTGCCACGACGACCGGCTGGCTCCAGTGGGCTCCTGCCGAGCCTGCCTGGTACGAATCGACGAGCGCGTGGTGGCGGCATGCGTGACCCCCGCAGTGGAGGGCACTGAAGTCCGCGTTGAGCAGGAGGACCTGCGCCGGCTGCGCCGTGACGCCGTGGAGATGATCGTCTCGGCTCTCCCACCCTACGCCCTGGAGGGGGACGGGGAACTGGCGCGGGTGTGCCGGGCCCTGGGCATCGGACCCGACGCCGCGCAAGGCGGCGCCGGAAGGGGTCACGACACCACTCATGCCTTCGTCCGTCTCGACCGGGATCTGTGCATCGCCTGTGGCCGGTGTGTACGCATGTGCGCGGAGGTCCAGGGCACGTTCGCGCTCACGCTAGTGGGGAGAGGCGCCGACACCGTGGTCGCGCCGGGCACCGGCGGCCCCTGGGCGGACTCCGACTGCGTCGCGTGCGGGGGCTGCGTGGACAGCTGCCCGACCGGCGCTCTCACCGAGCCGGGACTCCCCATCGGAACCGACCAGGCCGCGCTCACTCGTACCCGCACCACATGTGGATACTGCGGCGTCGGCTGCGCCCTCGACGTGCTGACCCGTGACGGCCAGGTCGCCGCCGTGCGGCCGGCCAGAGACGGCCCGGTCAACCGCGGCCATGCGTGCGTCAAGGGCCGTTTCGCCCACGGATTCCTGCGCTCCCGCGAGCGGCTCACCCAGCCCCTGCTGCGCCGCCGTTCCGGTCTGGAGCCCGTAAGCTGGCCGGAGGCGCTCGGCCGCATCGCCCGCGAGCTGCGAGCCGCCATCGCCGAGGCGGGCCCCGACTCGGTCGCGGCGATCTCCTCGGCCCGGGCAACCAACGAGGAGAACTACCTGATCCAGAAGTTCATGAGGGTCGTCGTCGGCACCAACAACGTCGACAACTGCTCCCGACTGTGCCATTCCCCGTCGGCCGCCGGGCTGACCGCCGCGTTCGGCCTGTCCGGCGGCACCGACAGCTTTGACGACGTGGAGCGGGCCGACTGCCTGCTCGTGGTGGGCGCGAACCCCGTCGAGGCGCATCCGGTCGTCGGGGCCCGGCTGCTCCAGCAGGTGCTGCGCGGCGCACGGCTGGTGGTCGTGGATCCGCGCGCGGTCGGGCTCGCGACGCATGCCGATGTGCATGTGCGGCCCCGGCCGGGTACCAACGTCGCCCTGTTCAACGGGCTCGCGCACGTCATGCTCGCGGAGGGCATGGCCGACGAGGAGTTCCTGCGCCACCGCGCCGCCGGGCTGCCCGACCTCACCGCGATCCTCGATGACTACCGGCCCGCCCGGGTGGCCGAGCTCACCGGCGTCCCGGCAGCGGATGTGGTCGCCGCGGCGCGGCTCTACGGGCAGGCCGAGCGTCCCGCCATCGTCTACGGGCTCGGCGTGACCGAGCACCTGCACGGCACCGACGGCGTACGCACGCTGGCGAACCTGGCGATCCTGCGCGGCGCGGTGGGCACCGGCCGCGGATTCGGCGTCAACCCGCTCAGGGGCCAGAACAACGTTCAAGGCGCCTCCGACATGGGAGCTCTGCCCGACCTGCTGCCCGGCTACGGCAAGGTCGGCGATCCCGTGGCGCGCGCCCGCGCCGAGCAGGTGTGGGGCACCCGCCTGCCGGACCACGACGGCCTGCGCATCCCGCAGATGTTCGCGGCGGCGCGTTCGGGAGATCTGCGGGTTCTGTGGGTCGTCGGCGAGGACGTGGTCTCCACCGACCCGGACGCCAACCAGGTCGTCGAGGCGCTGGAGGCCTGCCCCTTCGTGGTCAGCCAGGAACTCTTCCTCTCGGAGACCGCTCGCCGCGCCGACATGGTGCTGCCGGCCGCGTCGTGGCTGGAGAAGGACGGCACTTTCGTCAACTTCGACCGGCGCTTCCAGCGGGTGCGCCCCGCGCTCGCCCCGCCCGGTCGGGCGCGGACCGACTTCGCCATCGTGCACGCGCTCGCCGCGGCCTGCGGCGTCGACCTGGGGTGCCCCACACCGGCCGAGGCACTCGCCGAATGCGGGCGGGTGGCACCCGTCTTCGCCGGTATGTCGCACCAGCGGCTGGACCGGGCAGGCGCCATCCCCTGGCCGTGTCCCGATCCCGAGCGGCCCGGACTGGCCACGCTCTACCGGGACCGGTTCGCCACCGTGGACGGGCTGGCCCACCTCGCCGCCCGCCCCTACCTGCCCCCCGGCGAGAACGCCGACGACGACTACCCGCTGATCCTGATCACCGGCCGCCGCTGGGCGCATTACAACTCCGGCAACATGACGCGGCGAAGCGGCGCGATCGAGCTCGATCCTGCGGACCGACTCGATGTCCATCCCGCCGACGCCGCTCGCTTCGCCCTCCGCGACGGCGAGGCGGTGGTCGTGGAAAGCCGCCACGGTCAGGCCACGCTGTCCGTGCGCGTCACCGAGGAGGTGACGCACGGCCAGCTCTTCTGCGCCTTCCACTTCCCGTCCAGCGGTGTGAACGCCCTAACCTCCAGCCATGCGGACACCGTGACGTCATGCCCCGAGTACAAGGTCACCGCCGTACGCCTGCGCGCACGTCAAGGGCCCTCGGATTAGGACAGCCCTCGCTTGTAGGCCGCCACGGCGGTCGGCAGGGTCGGGAACAGGAAGTCCTCACCGATGGCCTCGGTCAGGCCGAACGCGTCGAGCGAGCTGCGCAGGTCCTGCTTGACCCTGGCCATGGCGAACACGATGCCCCGGCGGGCCAGCTCGGCGCGCAGGGACTCGACGGCCTCCAGCGCCGTGGAGTCCACCTCCACATTGGCCTCGACGTTGAGCACGAACCACGATACGCGGCCTTGGTGCTCATCGACCGCGGCGAGTGCGCGGCGCCGGAAGTCCTGGGCGTTGGCGAAGAACAGTGGGGAGTCGTAGCGGTAGACGACCAGTCCGGGGACGGTACAGGCCTCTGGATAGTCGTCGACGTCGTGCATCCCGGCCAGCCCCGGGACGATGCCCAAGATCGCGTCGTGCGGGCGGGCCACGCGGGACAGCATCTCCACGACGGACAGGGCCACCGCGAGGAGGACGCCGTACAGGATGTCGAAGACCAGCACCCCCGCGAACGCGGCCAGGGCGAGCAGCAACTCGCTGCGGCGAAAAGCCGCAAGACGCCGGAAAGCGGCTAGATCGATCAGCCGTATCGCGGCGTAGACGACGATGGCGCCGAGCGCGGCGGTGGGGAAATCTGCCAGGAGCGGCCCGGCGAACAGGACGACCCCGAGCACAGCGGCCAGGGCGACGAGCGAGTACAGCTGGGTGCGGGCACCGGCGGCGTCGGCCAGGGCGGTACGGCTGCCGCTGCTGCTGACCGGGAACCCGTGCAGGATGCCCGCGCCCAGGTTGGCCGCGCCGAGGGCGAGGAGCTCCTGGTTGGCGTCGATCTGCTGGTTGTGCTTGGCGGCGAAGGAACGCGCGGTGAGCACGTTGTCGCTGTAGCCGACCAAGAGCACGCCGAGCGCGGGCAGCAGCAGGAGCTGCAGGTCGGCTAGTGCCGGAAGGACGGGGAGGGGCAGGCCGGAGGGAACCTCGCCCACCACCTTGATCCCGTACCGCTCCAGCCCGAAGAGCGTGACGCAGGCCGTGCTCAGGAGAACGGCGAGCAACGGAGCCGGGATCCACGGCAGGCGCCATTGGGCGAGGAACAGCAGGGCGAGTACCCCGGCCGAAAGCAGGAGTGTCCCCGGATGAAGCTCGGAGAGATTCTGTGAGAACGAAAGGAGTTCGGCGATGACACCGTCACCGGACACCGGCACCCCGGTGATCTTGCCAAGCTGGCCCACGATCATGATCATTGCCACGCCCGCGAGATAGCCGACCAGAATCGGCCGGGACAGGAGGTCGGCGACGAAGCCCAGCCGGAGCACCCGGCAGCCCAGGCAGAGCAGCCCGACAGCCACGGCGAGCCCCGCCGCGAGGCTCGCGTACCTGCCCGAGTCACCCGCCGCCAGCGGTCCGACCGTGACGGCGGTCATGAGCGCGGTCGTCGACTCGGGCCCCACGGACAACTGACGGGAGGAGCCCAGCAAGGCGTACAGGGCCAGTGGCCCCATGCTGGCCCAGATTCCCGCCACCGGCGGCAAGCCGGCCACGGTGGCATAGGCCATCACCTGCGGTACCAGATAGGCCGCCACGGTGAGCCCGGCCAGCACGTCACCGCGCAGCCATGCTCGCCGGTACGAACGGAACGCGACCATGCCCGTCAGTGTCGCACCGCCACAACGGTGCGAGTGCCAGCGGCCCAAGGGCGCGGAAGCCGGGACCTTCTACGGAGCTCTCGGGACCGACCGCTACCCGCCCTTCACGCTCGGCCTGGCGCCGGACTACCCGGCCACACTGGAGGTCGACTACTCCGAGCCGCCGGCCGCGCGCGGCCGCCACGGCGGTCGGCCCAGGGTGTTCGACGACGACATGATCGCCTACGCTCGGTCGCTGCGCGAGCGCGGTGTGGCCGTGCCCGACATCGCCCGCAAGCTCGTCATCCCCATCGGCAAGAACAAGGGCAAGCACCCGTCCGTGGCCAGCGTCTACCGGGTGATCGCAGACGGCCACCCGGCGCCGGGTATGGGCTAACGCCGGTATGCCAGCGGTGGGCACCGCCGGCATCGGATGGGCGCACGTGATCATCGACTGCTGGTGGCGAGCGTTTGGGGGCTCAGGACGGCGGCCAGGCGCTCCAGCGCGCCAGGCACGATCCAGTAGTACACCCAGGTGCCGCGCCGCTCGCAGTCGACGAGGCCGGCCTGGCGCAGCAGTTTCAGGTGATGGGAGATCGTCGGCTGGGACAGCTCGAAGGCGGGGGTGAGCTCGCACACGCACACCTGCCCTGGCTGGGAGGCGATCAGCGACAACAGTCGCAGCCGGACCGGATCGCCGAGCGCCTTGAAGGCCGCCGCCAGGGCGGCGGCCTGCTCGGTGCTGAGCGGCGCGGTCAACGCGGGGCAGCAGGCGGCGATCGGATCGTCAGCCTCCGTCGTCTCTTGATTCGACATTCTTCTATATTGACATGCTTCTCATCAGAGCGCGATGCTTGATTCGATAACCATCAATACAGGGCGGTGGCGGCTGCCGCCGCCAGATCAAAGGGACAGGAGCGTGTGATGAGCGAGCAGTCCGTCCAACTGCGTGAACAGGTGCGTGAGCGATACGCGGCGGCCGCGGTGGCGGTCACCGCCGGCGGGGCCGCCTGTTGCGGCCCGCAGGAGGCCGAGATCGAGGAGGGATTCGGGGCGGGCCTGTATGCCGCCGACGAGCGGGAGGCGCTGCCCGCCGAGGCGCTGGCGGCCTCGCTCGGCTGCGGCAACCCCACCGCGGTCGCCGAACTGCGCGCCGGCGAGCGGGTGCTGGACCTGGGCTCGGGCGGCGGCATCGACGTGCTGCTGTCGGCCCGCCGGGTGGGCCCGACCGGCAAAGCCTACGGGCTGGACATGACCGAGGAGATGCTCGCGTTGGCCCGCGCCAACGCCGCCAAGGCCGCCGCGACCAACGTGGAGTTCCTCAAGGGCACGATCGAATCCATCCCGCTGCCGGCCGCCAGCGTCGACGTCGTCATCTCCAACTGCGTGATCAACCTGTCGACCGACAAGAACGCGGTGTTCGCCGAGACCTTCCGCGTGCTGACCCCGGGCGGCCGGATCGGTGTCTCCGACGTCGTCGCCGACGACGGCCTGACACCCGCCCAGCGGGCCGAACGCGGCGACTATGTCGGCTGCATCGCCGGCGCGCTGTCGTTCACCGAATACCGGGCCGGGCTGGAGGTGGCCGGGTTCACCGATGTCTCGATCACCTCCACCCACCAGGTGGCCGACGGGATGCACTCGGCCATCGTCCGCGCCCTCAAACCCGCGCACGCCGACGCCGACACCGGCCGGGCCGACTCGGCGGCGACCACGGCGGCGGGCTCGGAGCATCGATCGGAGGGATCCTGCTGCGGGGTGTCGGCCTGCTGCAGCTCCGGCGAGCGCGCCGAGGACCCGACGCTGACCGTCGAGCAGGCCAAGACGGCCGCGGGCTGCGGCTGCCAGCACTGACCTCTTCCCAGTCCCAACGGCGTCTCACACGGCTGGCGCCTCCATCTGGCCGAGGAGAAGTCCACGGGCGTGGCGGCCCGCTTGACTTCCCAATATAGCTCAGCAATTCTTGACTCAATCATGGCTGATATATCTGATGTGGAGCGGCGGGCCGCCGTCCATGCCGCGCTGGGCGATCCGATGCGGCTGGCGATGGTGGACGCGCTGCTGCTGGGTGACCGCTCGCCCGGCGAGCTCGGCGAGCATTTCGGGTTGCCGTCGAATCTGCTGGCCCACCACCTGCGGGTGCTGCAGGAGGCCGGCCTGATCGTGCGGGCGCGCTCGGAGGCCGACCGGCGGCGTAGCTACGTCCGCCTGGTGCCCCGCGCGCTGGCCGGGCTTGGCCCGGTCGCCCGCGTCCCGGAGGCGGCGCGGGTGGTGTTCGTGTGCACCCGCAATTCGGCCCGCTCCCAGCTGGCCGCCGCTCTGTGGCGGCGGCGCAG